>JBJMMA010000145.1:0-31970 GCA_045805065.1 Bdellovibrionia bacterium
AAATAATTCCCAAAAAGAATCACAACCGAAAACTGATTCATGATTCTTTGCTTGATTCGCTCAAGGCCATAGTGCTCTTCATCGAGCACCTGCCTTGCGTGATCGAGATCCAGATGATCCACGCTTGCGCCCGAGGATTTTTTCCAAGGCAGTGAGCACAGCCAATCCAGATAGTTCCGAATGACATGAGCATCTGGCGCTTGAGGTCCGATCGAATCCAAACGTCGGAGTTCCGCTTCGGCTGCTTTCCGGACATCGTCAGGCATTTCTGCCTTGGCGATTTTGTCCTGATAATCATCTGAAGCAGGCGCTTCTTCGCCCAGTTCCTCACGGATCGTCCGCATTTGCTCTCTGAGCAAAGCTTCGCGTTGCGATTTCCCGATATTCCTCGAGAGCTTCCTTTGGATTTCCGTCTCGATTTGAAGAGTATCGCGTCGCTTTTGAACCAGCTCAAGCAAGCGCAGCAAGCGCGCTTTTACTGAAGTCTCGGCCAGGATCTCTTGTTTGACCTCGACCGGAGAGTCCAGGTAATGCGCTGTCAGATGCGTCAAATAAGCAGGATCTTCAATCTGCTTGATGATCTCACCGACACCTTCGGCTTCTCCTGAGAGAAGCTCGATGACTTGCAAAGCCAGCTCTTTCAGGCTGTCAAAGAGAACCTTGACGGTTTCCGGATCTTCTTCATGACGATCGGGTAAAGTGAAGCCTTCAGCCGATAGCCATGTCTTTTCGTTTTTACCAGGCTGTTCATTTTTAAACACCTGAACTTGAAAACGCGCAATGCCGCGCGCCACGACCTGATAACCCTTTTCAGGGCTGCCTGTCATGCGTTCAATTTTAACAATAGTTCCGACACGATGCAGATCTTCAGCCGTCGGCTGATCGCGCCGCGGGTCAACTTGCGAAACGGCGAGCAATTGCCCGTCTTTCTGCTGAGCGACTCGTTTGAGCGCCTCGACGCTTCCCTCTCGTTTAACAAGGAAGGATGCGACCATACCAGGGAAAATCACAGCGTTTCGAATGGGTAATACTGGCAAGATTTTTGATGTGTCCATTGTGGTCTAAAGATGGGGACGAGCGATCCCTTGTCAAGAAACCGGCAAGGGCGCGGCGGAAAAAATCATGAAAGCTAAAACAATTCGGCACTATGGAGGCCCGGAAGTCCTGACTCTCGAAGAGGTCGGACGGCCAGACCCTGGCGAGCATGAGATTGTCATTCGCGTGCGAGCTGCAGGGGTGAACCCGATCGATTGGAAAGTGCGCGAAGGAGAAATGAAAGAGTCTGGCTTTCATCAATTGCCATTGATCCCAGGTTGGGACGTTGCGGGCGAGGTTGATCAGATTGGACAAGGTGTCACCCGCTTTGCGGTAGGCGATTCGGTTTACGCTCTGCTCAATTTGAAAGACAACGGAAGCTATGCTGAATACGCCATCACATCAGACGCCTGTGTTGCACTGAAACCTGAGACGCTCGACTTTATCATGGCCGCAAGCGTTCCCATGGCAGCACTTACGGCCTACGAAGCGCTCGACAAAATGAATATTCAAAAAGGCGATCGAGTACTGATTCATGGCGCAGCGGGCTCTGTGGGAAGCTTTGCCGTACAACTCGCCTATCTGCGCGGAGCCTATGTGATTGGTGTTGCCTCGAGCGGTGACTCAGCCTTTCTCTCAAGCCTAGGCGCAGAAGAGGCCCTGGCTTATGACTCTGCTCCGTTTGAGCATCTGGTTGAGAATGTTGACGCCGTCCTCGATGTGATTGGTGGCGATATTCTTCAAAGATCCTGGAGAGTCTTGAAACCCGGCGGAGTCCTGGTTTCAACCGTCGAAGAGCCGCAACCCACCCAGGAAGCTCAGGCCCGAAGCAATCGCAGCGAGATGATTCTTGTCTCTCCGAGCGGCACATTACTCACTGAAATCGCAAGGCTCATTGACTCAGGCCAGATCAAGGTCAGAGTCAGCGCCGTGATGCCTTTGAATGAAGCTGAAAAGGCGCAGGAGCTGGCGCGCTCTTATCATCATCGAGGAAAAGTCGTCTTACATGTCGCTTAGGCAGGTGGCCTAAAGGTAAAACAATGAACTCAGATCCGTACTCTGTCTTAGGTGTATCCCCTACCGCAACTCAGGAAGAGATCCGGAACGCTTATCGAAAGCTTGCCAAATCCCTCCACCCGGATCTGAACCCGGGAAACAAACAGGCCGAACAACGCTTCAAAGAAGTCGCTGCAGCTTACGAACTCATTGGCGATGAGAAAAAGCGCAAGGCTTACGAAGAATCAAAAGCCCAAAGGGCCGCCGAAGAAGAAGCCATGCGCGCACGGCAGAACGCAGATGCCCGGCATTTCTATTACGAAACGCAAGGACCCGAGTTTGAGAGCGGCTATTCCCAAGGGTTTTCGTTTGAAGATCTGTTTGGCGAAGCACTTCGAGGCAGGGCTCGCGGAGGCGCTCGCACGGGCGGAGGCCCCCGCACTCAACCCGGTCCCATTCCGGGTGAAGACGAATACTATCGAATGGATGTTGAACTTGGCGATATCATCAAAGGCGCGGAACGCGACCTCACTCTCCCCAACGGGAAACATATCCGAGTGAAGATCCCTGCCGGGGTGGCCGAGGGCATGAAGCTCCGCTTTGCCGGCCAAGGCGGCCCTGGATTTCAGGGTGGGCCTCCTGGAGATGCCTACGTTGAGCTATCCATCAAACCTTCCGCAGAATTCAAGCGCGAGGGAAATGATCTTGAGATGGAGCTTCCGATCACTTTATCCGAAGCCGTGAACGGCGGAGAAATCCGCGTCCCTACTCTGGATGGAAACGTGATGCTCAGAGTGCCCGGCGGCATCAGCTCCGGCACACGGCTTCGCATTCGCGGAAAAGGCATTCCCGTTCGTGGAAAGTCCGGCGAGCGCGGCAACCTTTACGTGAAGACTAAAATCGTTCTTCCTTCGGGGCTTGATGATGAGCTCAAGAAGGCAGTCTTAGAATTCGAGAAAAGACATCCTTACGATCCAAGATCCGATCTTGGCTCCAAGGCAGCCTAACGGAACAAACCCAAGCGAGAGAACCTATGCCGATCAAAACGATGCCGAAAAATTTGAATGAGGCCTGCAGCGAATCAGGAGTGAACCGCGAGGTGATCCTGAGCTACGTCGAAAAACAGTGGATTCATGCCACCGAGGAGACGGGCTGGATGGACGAGGACATTCGCCGCGCTCACTTGATTATCGAGCTTCAGCGCGACTTCGGAGTCAACGACGAGGCTGTGCCGATCATTCTGCATTTGATCGATCAGCTCCACGCCATGCATCGCACCTTGAAGAAACTTGATCTGGAAAAAATTGCCGACATCTCGCTCAAATGAACCCAAAATTGGCCCGCTTTTTAGATCGGATCCGAAACTGGTGGCGAGGATCTCGCCGTCCCCATTGGTGCTCAATCCATCATTGCGAATACAACGCGGAATTTTTCAAGGAATGCCCCCGCTGCTTCAGCGAAGAAGGCCCCTTTCATCATTAAAACTTTTAAAAACTTTTAGGCGCCAAAACTTAAGGCGCCTTACGGAACCACTCTGGGAAGCTGAAAGCGGAGCTTTGAATGGTAGGCTCAGCAGGTGCTCCGATCCAGGCGTTCATGCCAGCGGTACTCTCCAGACGTAAGTAATCAAGTTTTGTCGTGAAGATCTGCTGATCCAGCGCACGCTCACTCTCCTGGTAGGAGATCAGGGCATTCAGAACATCCAGGTTCGTCACAAGTCCTAAGCGATAATCGGTCAACTCTGCTTTTAGATTTCGCTCATTGGCAAGTTTGCTTCCGCGCAAGGCTTCTACCTGCTGCTGATCCGCCGCATAGGTGCGATAGGCGGCACGGATCTGCTCATCCGCCTGACGGCGCGCAAGGCTCATATTGAGCTCGTACTGATGGATCTGAGATGCAGCCTGCCTTACGCTCGAATCAATCGCTCCTCCGGCATAAAGAGGAAAAGTTGCCAAAAACTGAATATCCCATCCGACATTGGCCGTGGCGCCAAAGCGATGCAGATAGTAGTTTCCAGTAAAGTCAGCTGAAGGAAGATAAGCACCCTTGGCAATCGCCAGGGACTCCTCCGTTGCATTGAGCCTGATCTTGTTTGCGGCCACGTCCGGGCGCTGCTCAACACCGTTAATGTAGTACTCAACGGGCGGAACATTTCTCAAAAGAGGCTGATCATCCGTTAGAGGCGTCTCTGCCGGCATGCCCGTCAGAAAAGCATAAAGCTCGCGGGCCACGTTCAACTGTCCCTTGGCACTCTCAATCTGTGCGCGAAGCCCAGCCAGCGACGCCTGAACGGTCAGGACTTCACTTTCACGGGAACGCCCGATGCGTACGCGTTGACGAAGTTCCTTGATGCGATTCTCGTATGCGCCAGTCTCGGAGTTATAGTTCGCGAGCGTTTTTTCCAGTCCCAGAACCGTATAGAAGTTCTGAACCACATCGTTGAAAAGGAGCGTGCGCGCCTGGCGCTCGTCCTGTTGGGAGGCCTGAGTCAGTTTCTGACTCTGCCTCAGCCCTGCAAATTCTCTGAACCCACGGAACAAGACCTGGGTTCCCTGGATTTTAAGCAAAGGTTGCCCGCCTGGATAAAGAGCGCTTGAGGCATTATCAGGTTGCTCCTGGCGAAGGTATGAGCCAACCACGCTGACATTCGGAAGAATCGCACCGATTGCCTGACGATACCGCTCTTCGGCCTGATTGATCAGTTCGATATCAATTCCAATCGTTTCCGAGCGCTTGATCGCAGCTTGATAACTGCTCAGAAGCGTTTGTCTCTCCGGCAAAGGCTGCGGGCTGGCGAAGGCTTGCTCACTCACCCATTCAGAATTAAATAGGCCCGAAATAAAAACTGCGGAGAACAAAATTAAAGAAGAGAGAAACGCCAGGTTCGTTTTCATTTTCATAGCGATGAATCTATCTCACTTGAGCTTACATGGACTTAAATGGGTTGGCGAGAGCCGACTACTGAGTTCTCCCAATTGTGATTCGCTCGCTGAAGATTGTCATCGAGATTCTTTTCAAACTTTCTTTTCGCATCGGCGCTACCAAAATAGTAGGTCTTACCATCGTGCTGCATGACATAGCGGTCATCGCCGAAATGAACCTTCCCTTCCGCTAAGGCCATCGCACACTCGCCATCAAACTCGGCCACGTATTGGCGATCGGATTTCTTTTCGACCACCACCATGTCCTGTTCTGAGCGACGCTTTGCGTCCGATGCACACCCAGAAACAAGGCCAGAAACCGAGATAAAAACGAAAAAAACGGAGAACGCGAACCTGGTCATAGGAGAACCTCTCATGACTCAGTTCGTAGCTTTTTTCGTACCGCGCCAGCCGGTAGCTTCAAACCGGATTAATCCGTGCTCGTCCCAATTATCGCAACGCGCCAGCGCAGAGGTCGCTTGAGTTTGAAATGTTTCACCGTGCTAATGCCAATTGATAGACAAGGAGCGCCACATGAAAAATTCTTCATTCATCGCTCTTCTCTTGACTCCGATTTACACTTAATTTGGATATCAGACTAGGAAGCCTTCTCAACAACTAGCTTTGTCCTGAGGCCAAATGGCTTGAGTAGAGCATCCAATGTCTCGGGCTTCACATTGCGCTTCGCCTTGAGAAACGAGTTCACATTTTGCTTGCTCATCTTGGCGCGCGAACAGAACTCGACGACACCCATCTTTTGAATGGTTAGACGAAGCGCCTCATCTAATTCAAGCCCATCTTTTCCCTCGATCAGATCCAGAAGGAACCCTTGGGCAAACTCAGGATCTCGAAGATCCTTTGCCAAGTCTTCGTCATAGGAATTATTGCGATACATACTTACTCCAATATTCCTTGGCCTGTCGGATATCCCGAAACTGGCTGCTCTTGTCTCCGCCTACGAGAAGCAGAATCAATTCTCGGGAAGCCTCACCAAAATAGATCCTGTATCCTGGTCCATAATCGACTTTAATTTCAAAAATGCCATCGCCGAGTGATCGAACATTCTTCTTAGCTCCACCTGCAGCAAGACGAATGATAAACGCATGGATTTTCCGTCTACTCACCTTGTCCAGAGCTTGAAGCCATTCTCTAAAAGGCTCTCGGCCTGCCTCGGTCTGAAAATACTCAACGCGCCTCAAGCGTTACTCCTTAAGGTAATATATTTGTTTTACCTTGTCAAATCTGTATATTAGTAGCTGACAGGCGCTAACGAGCAGGAGTCATACTCAGGAAATGTCGCTATAATCGAGATCGATCCGAAATGCGTTCAAAGATAGCACTGGACCTACGGTTCTCGGATCAAGCTACTGCGAATGTTACAAGTCGCGTCCCAATCCGAAGAGATCGAGTGCGTAGCAGTAAACCGCTTCGTCCTTGGAGTCCTTGACGATGGCTCGCACCTGTTCCATGGCCCGAACCAAGGTCTCACGTACTTTCGGGAGATCATCACGAGATACGCTTACGACTCCTGAGTAGTGAAGCTCCTGCGGCGTCTCGCGCTCCAGAGATCGCATCGCCTGAAGCCTCCAATTCGTGTGATGCTTGGAGATCATGGGTGAATCATGCGCCAGATGGATTCGAACATCTCCAGCCGAGAGTCTCCCCTTCTCGTTTTTCACAAGCCCTACTGAGCTCAGAAAATCGAGGATCTCAACTGTTTTAGAAACGCTGATATCAAAATACTTTGCGATCGCTCCAGGAGACCTGAGAGATGGATTAAGCACCGCCATATGAACAGCACAGTAAGCCCAATGGCTGTAATAAGTCGATTGATGCTCAGGCGAGAGAGCCCTCTTGTCAGTAAAACGATTTTTGAGCTGCAACCTTTGATTCAACACCTTCTGAATTTGCTGCTCAAAGTATTTTTTGAGCGAATGCGTTCCTGCTCGTGCGTGTTCAACAAGAAGTATGAAAAAATGAGCTTCTTCCTCGCCATGCTCAAGGAGTCCATTGAGCGACTCTGCTTGCTCGAGATTGAATTGAGAGTCTCCAGTCAAAACCTGCGAGATATAGGCAAGATGGCAACGGGCCTGCTCCGCGATACGAGACTTTACGCCTCGCCCCCCATTGGGTTGCGACGCAATCCACTCGTTTAAATAAAGCTTATAGTCCTGAAACTCGAATACGACGGGACGCGGTGCCGGTTTTGCCATATGTAAATTCTAACTTTAGTATCGGTTTGTTTCTAAATTTATTCATCCTATCCTCATAACTCACCGCAGCATATAAACCCTTTCGTCAGCACAAAATCCCGGGGAACACGGGCCGCACCCGAAATCACTAGGGTTTTGTGTTGGCAGACTTTAAACGAACAACGCTTGATCAATTTACTTAGGTATTATAAATAACTCCCGCGGCCCAGAACAAAGGAACTGTTATGAAAAATGCTCAATCATTTTCTACGCTGTTTACCGGCTTGTTACTGGCGTCCTGTTTTGCTGCAACCATCACCCCTGCACTCGCTGGCAAAGGCGGAGAAACTGGCGGCGGCGGCGACATCTGCGAAGATCGTTTCAAAACCGTTCGTGATGATATTCGATTTTGGATTGAGAAAGGTGGTTCAGATCACCTTAAGCTGGCGTTCGACCCCGCAATCCCTCCCTATCGCTCGGCGATGTCAGACAAAATCGTCCGAGCGCAAATCAGCTGCACAAGTGACAAAGTCATGGTGGGCACTTCAGAGAAGACCTGCAAAAATTATATCGACCAGAGTGGTACGCCTCGCATTCTATGTAATTCAGCACGCTTCATGGCTACATCGGAGTCAGATCAATACGTGTTAGTCCACCACGAGTATGCGGGACTGGCTGGATTGGAGACTCCCGATGGAGAAAGCTCAAACTACGCAATCTCAAATCAGCTCACCGGTTTTCTTGAGGATCAGGTGGTTAAAAAACTCGCGATTAAACCTGTGTGCGCCGGTTGCCAAGACAAGTTTGCGACTTTCCGTGAACGCTTTAACAACGCTAATCCTGTAAAAAGCGTTCGAAGTATCGCAGACCATATCTCTCACAGTTCAGGTACAAAAAGACTCATCTTGATTGGTCTTTCGCATCCTCAAGATTTCGAGTCTTACGATATCCTCTACATCGAGCCGACTTCTGAATCCGTCTATTTCGCTCATTGGTATTTGGGTCAGGAGAACCCTGATAAATTGTCCTGCAGAAATGTTTCTATCCTCTATAAAGATATCCAGAAACGTAAATCGTGGGCCATGTTTGATGGAGACGAGCTAAGATATTCAAGAAAAGACGATCCATTCCAATACCGAATCACTATCCGAGAGTCTTGGGATCCCGCGCACCATAAGAGTTACTTTATTGCCAAAAAAGAGAAGATCGTGAACGAAATGTTTCCTCAAGACCCAAGTTCGTGGGTAGAAGATGATTACTTCTTCATCGACTATCACGATCACCCAACCCTGTTAACCGACTCCAACTTAGAAGCTTGTGAACTATAGATAGACCGATCAAGAAGAACCGCTTTCAAAGGCGGTTCTTTTCGCCTAATGAGGTGTTCCATGAAAAATCGTCTCGTAGCCATTTGTGCCCTAGTCTTAGGAACCTGCATGTCGCAAGCGTTTGCCATCTCGGAACATGAATACGAAGACGCTTATCGCTCCCAGGTGACGCCCTACTTCAATTCCGGCGAAGTACTGACCTTTAAAGGCAAAGATGGCGTCTCCATCAATGCCTGGAGAATGATTCAGCCCAATGAACGAGGCGCGCTAGTGATTTTGCCTGGCCAGGGCGAGCCGCTTCTCAAATACGCTGAAGTCGCTTACGATCTGAGATCCCTGGGCTTCTCGATTTACATGATGGATCATCGCGGACAAGGCGCTTCGGGGCGGATGACTGCGAACCCGAAAGTCCAGTATGTGAAAGAATTCGGCGACTATGCTGATGATCTTGAAACGTTCGTGAACCAGATCGTCAATCAGGTGCCTCATACGAAGAGATTCCTGCTTGCTCATTCGATGGGCGGGGCGATCTCAAGCTTATATCTTGAGCGCCACCCAGATGCATTTGATGCAGCGGTTTTGAACTCTCCCATGGAGATGATCAATTCGGATCCTTATCCTGAGCATGTGGCTATCGCAATTGCGTCGGCCGCAACACATCTAGGAAAAGGAGAAGCCTACTCCATTGGACAATCCGCGTTTGATGCCACATTGCCGTACACGGAAAGCCGAATGGCCCGATGTGAAGCCCGCCATAAAATGAAGGTCGAATTGTTTTCGCAAAACCCATCCCTTGTCATTGATGGAGTGAGCTTTCGCTGGGTTCAGAAGTCACTCGAAGAAGGAATCAAGATCCGCCGAAACGCGGACAAGATCACGACTCCGATTTTGTTATTTCAGGCGGGCAACGACGTCATCGTCAAGCTCGATGGGCAAGACGAGTTCTGCAAGAGAACAAAGAACTGCAGAATCGCATTTTTTCCTACGGCAAGACACGAGATCCTGATGGAGAACGACGCGATCCGCGATCGGGCATTTTCGCTGATCCAGGAGTTTTTTACCGCTCAAAATTAAAAAGCTTTTTTCCACTCGTCTTCTTTAAAACCAACGAGCCCTTGCTCGCCGGTCAGAACGAATGGACGCTTCACAAGCTTTCCGTGCTTGGACAAAAGCTTAAGCGCTTCCGCTTCACTCATCGATGGAAGCTTCTCAGAAACGCCAAGCTCCCGATAAAGCTGGCCCGAAGTATTGAAGAGCTTTTTGATCTCGCCCTTTTGATGCGCGAGCATCTCTTTGAGCTCAGCCACAGTTGGAGGCTGATCCACGATCGCAACGCGCTCGTAGCTCACCTTCTTTTGATCCAGGAATTTGAGCGCCTTTTTGCAGGTCGAGCAATTAGCGTATTCGTAAACGCGGATCTTCTTCATGTGAGTGTCTTCCCTACTCTGATTTACTTGCGAGTGAGCTTATAGATGTAAGCAATACCGCCGCTGACTGGGCGATATTCGAGCGTCGAGAACATGCCGGTGCTTTCAGCAAGCTTCAGGAAGTTGTCGCGGCATGGGAACTGAGCCGAGGACTTTTGAAGATAATCATAAGCCTGGCGCTGGCCCGCGATCAGACCGCCGATGCGAGGAAGAATGTTATTGGAGTAAAAGCGATAAAAACCGCTGAAGACAGGAATCTGTGGCTGGCCAAACTCAAGGACCATCACAGCGCCACCTGAGCGAACCACACGTCCGAGCTCCGAGAGACCCTTCTGAGGATCGTTCACGTTGCGGATGCCGAACGAGATCGATGCGAGATCAAAAGAGTTTGATTCGAATGGAAGCTGAGTGACGTCAGCGACATCAAACTGCGCGCGGGAGCCCGATTTGACGGCCTTGGCGCGAGCATGGATCAGCATCGGCTCGCAGAAGTCGGTTCCAATGACTTGGCCCGAGGTTCCCAGGTTTCTTTCAAATTCAAACGCCAGGTCGCCAGTTCCCGAAGCGCAATCAAGGACGCGATCGCCAGCCTTCACGCCGCTCCAACGAACCAATTTCTTGCGCCAGAGATGATGAATTCCCAATGAAAGCACAGTGTTCAGAAGATCATAGCGAGGCGCTACCTCTCCAAACATATGGCGAATGGTTTCAGCTTTTTTGGGAGTCACTTGCATCGTGTTCATTGGACCGCCGTTGTACGCAAATCGGCCACCTCAAACAAGTCTTTTCAAGACGTCCCGCGTTTAACGCAGATGCACTACCAAAAGGTGGCGGATACCTTTCAAATGTGCGAAAAGAGCCTCCACAGCCTATGACAAACTCAGCAAACTGGGCCTCTTTAGGGGCCTCCTGGCTTCAATCTGGTGCGATTTTGGGGGTCTCAAACGGACGTGTCCTGCTCGGTGCAGGAACGCTCCAAAGATCCTCGCGTCCTGATTTTCAGGCTGGCGGTCAGGCATCTTTCTACGCCCCGGACTTTTTTGTGAGCCACGAAAAGCCCTGGCTGAATTTTGAAACGACCTTTGAAGTCAGCACCTTAGAACTTCTCCAGCATCTGACCGAGCTCAACTTGTCATCCTCGGTTGAGCCACTCCAATGGCCTGCGCCCCCCAAAGATCGGTTTGAGCGCGCCTTTGATTACCTTCAAAACGAGATCCGCCAGGGCGTTCTTGAGAAGGGCGTTCCCTTTACTTTTGAGCGCGCCCAGGCCGCGATGACACCCGCCAGACTTCTGGCCTCATTGAAAGCCATGCTGACCTACGCGCTTGAGCGCCCGGTCATGCCTTACGGCTTTTGGGAAAATCAGGAAGGAATGCTGGGCTGCACCCCGGAGCTTCTCTTCAGACGTGACGGAAAATCCATTCGTACGATGGCGATGGCCGGAACCCGCCGTCACGACGAGCAAGGCCGTCTTCCACTCCTCGATGATCCAAAAGAGCGCCGCGAGCATCAGCTGGTGATCAACTCCATTGCAAACGAGCTTCAGCCTTTCGGTGAAGTCATCGTGGGAATGACCGAGGTCGCAGTCCTTCCACAACTCTCGCATCTCAAAACTCTGATCGAGCTTCGTCCTGAAAAGAGCGATGTTTCATTCGATGAACTGATCCGTGCTCTTCATCCAACCCCTGCGCTGGGAGCCTTTCCACGCGAAGCAGGCTGGAAGTGGCTCAAGTTACTCGAGTCGCAGAACGATCTTCAGCGGGGTCGCTACGGCGCTCCATTTGGAGCAGCCTGGAAAGATGCGCAGGGCGAAGATCAAGGCCTGGCTGTCGTCGCCATCCGCAACGTTCAATGGCAAGACGAGCGCATCCTTCTTTGCGCAGGCTGCGGCGTGATCGCCGAGAGCGAGTTTGAGCGCGAATGGCAGGAAGTGAACGGAAAGATCCGTGCCGTTAAAGGAATTCTAGCTCTATGAACCAGGCACTCGGGCTCGATGTCCTGCAAAAACTCATCGAGGCCGGCGTCACGGAATTTTGCGTATGCCCAGGCGCGCGCAATAGTCCGCTCATTGATCTGCTTCTCAAACTTCCAGCCATCACGCGCCTTCATTTCTTTGAAGAGCGCTCGGCCGCTTTCTTTGCATTAGGAAGAATCAAAGCAACGGATCGCCCGGTTGCAGTCATCACGACCTCGGGCACGGCTGCTGGAGAGCTTCTCCCTGCCACGATGGAAGCCTACTACTCCGCGCTCCCACTCGTTCTTTTGACGGCAGATCGTCCCCGCCGTTTTCGCGGAAGTGGCGCTCCTCAGACCGCTGAGCAAGTCGGGATCTTTGGAATCTACGCTGAGAAGTGCATCGACACGGCTTCAGGCGAAAGCTTTACACTCTCGGATTGGTCGCACACAAAGCCCCTTCATCTGAACGTTTGTTTTGAGGAGCCGCTCATTGATACTTCCGCGCAAAAAGCGGTGGATGAGTTTGCGGCTCAGCTCTCCTCGGGAGCCTATTCTCAGATTTCAAAGGGTACTACCGCTGAGGATATCCGAAGCTCTGAACTTGAAGCATTTTTAGAGAAGACTCGTAAGCCTTTGGTTTTGGTCGGTGCTCTTCATCGCGAAGATCGCGCTGAGGTTCGTCGGTTTCTCTCTGATTTTTGTGCACCTACCTATTTCGAGGCACACTCAGGGTTGCGTGAAGATAAAGCCCTCACTCGCGTTCGGGTACATGGCGTCGACGGCATCCTCGAGCGCGCTCGCAAGAACGGCTACGAGATTGATGGCGTTCTCCGGATCGGCGGCGTCCCTACCCTGAGACTCTGGCGCGATCTTGAGAGTTTGAACGGCAAAATCCCGGTCTGCTCCGTGAGCCGCGAGCCATTTTCGGGCTTGAGCTGGGCTAAGATCACGGCAGCGACTCCCTCGCGCGTTCTTCGCGGCGTAACTCCACAGGCTCCGATGGGCGCGAGCGACTTTCTGGCCTCGGATCACGCTTTCCAGGAAAAGCTTCGCGCGCTCTTTCACCAGGAACCACTTTCTGAGCCAGGTCTTTTCCATGCCCTTTCCCGCGCCATTCCTGCAGGCGCTCGCATCTTTATCGGAAACAGTCTTCCGATCCGCGAGTGGGATCTTGCAGCCACTTATGCCTCGCGTGAGTTTGAAGTCTCGGCAAGTCGCGGCCTGAACGGGATCGATGGCCAGGTTTCGACTTTCTACGGCTTCAGTGAGGCTGGAAAAGAGAACTGGGCGATCATTGGTGATCTCACTGCCCTTTATGATCTTCCAGGCCCCTGGGCGCTCTCTCAGATTTCTGAAGAGATCAAAACGTCTCTTGTCGTTGTGAACAATGGCGGCGGGAAAATCTTCTCTCGTATGTTTGGTCCGAAAGAGTTTCAAAATCCGCACAACCTGGATTTTGCGGCCTGGGCCAAGCTCTGGAAACTTCCCTACGAGCAATGGCAATCGATTCCGGATTCGGGAATCGAAACCCGCTCGCACCGAATCATTGAGCTCACACCAGACGATGCTGCCACCCAGCGTTTCTGGAAAGCTTACGCCGCATTATGACCTCTAAAGTCTATTGCCTTCATGGCTTTCTAGGACTTCCCTCGGACTGGGATTTTTTAGGGAATCCACCGGAGACAGCCCTGGAGAAGGTCGATATCTTCAGACTTCTCTCTCCATCGACCGGCGCTAATATGTCGGACTGGGCAGAAGCATTGAACGATCAAGTCGCCCAAAGGTCTGAAAAGCGGGTTCTCTTGGGTTATTCCATGGGCGGAAGGCTTGCCCTTCATAGCCTGGTCAGAAACCCCTCGCCTTGGGCAGGGGCTGTGATTGTTTCAGCAAACCCATCCCCTCTGCCGGAAGAGCGCGAGCCGCGCCTGGTCGCAGATGAAGCTTGGGCTCAACGATTTGAGAATGAACCCTGGGACAACGTCGTCTTAGCCTGGGAAAATCATCCCGTCTTTGGCGGAAAGCCTATTCCCTTCGTTCGCCGAGAAGAAGATTTCCGCAGGAAGGATCTCGCTGGAGCGTTTCGCGCCTGGTCTTTGGCTCGGCAGGAGAATCTCACGCCCAGGCTCTCCGGCTTAGAGGTTCCCGTTCTTTGGATCACGGGCGAGCAAGATTCCCGCTATCATGAAATCGCCAAACGGGTCCGCGCTCAATTACCAGAAGCCCCGATTGAATTCGTGTCGGTTCCAGAGTCCGGTCACCGCGTTCCGTGGGAGCAACCGGAGATTTTTCAAACTCATTTTTCGAGTTTTTTGCAGCGCATTTTTTGTTAAGACTCCGGTCACTATGACTTCTCATACCCAGACTGGGGCCCAAACTGGAGTTCTGACCATGACCGCACCACGCGCATCCTTCACGTCTCGGCTCAAGACCTGGCTCATGGCCGCCCGTCCTAAGACGTTGACGGCAGCAATCGCCCCCATTCTTGTGGGTACCACTCTTTCTCATGCTGCGTTTTATCCATCGCGCTGGGATCTTGCGATCTTTGCTCTTTTAAGTTCGCTCTTCATTCAAATCGGAACCAACCTGATCAATGACTCCATTGATTTCAAAAAAGGCACGGACACCGAAGAGCGCATCGGCCCAAAGCGTGTCACTCAAAGCGGACTTCTGAGTCCACAAACCGTGATGCTGGGTGGCTTCATCTGCTTTGCGATCTCCGCCCTTCTTGCTGTTCCGCTTCTTCTTCAGGGCGGATGGGTCATTGTTGGAATTGGCGCGCTCTCCCTCCTTTGTGGTTACGCTTATACGGGCGGTCCTTTTCCTCTGGCTTATGTGGGCTTGGGCGATCTCTTTGTTCTTCTTTTCTTCGGTCTGGCCGCGGTCGGCGGAGTGTACTACCTCAACACCGGCACTTTTGATCTCAAGCCAGTTGTTGCGGGCGTTCAGATCGGGCTTCTTGCGATGGTGATGATCGCAATCAATAATCTTCGCGATGCTGAAGGCGATAAAAAGACCGGCAAGAAAACACTCGCAGTGCGTTTTGGAAAAGCTTTCAGCCGAGCTGAAATCACTTTCCTTTGTCTTGCTCCTTTTGCGATGGGCATCTACTGGTTCAATCTTGGACTCACCGCAGCTGCCGTTGCTCCACTCCTGGTGCTTCCTTTGGCGATTCGTGTGGTTTCCAAAATCCAAAACACGGAACCATCTCCTGCGTATAACGCTTTTTTGGGAATGAGCGCGCTTTTGCACCTTCTCTTTGGCATCCTTCTCAGTGCGGGATTTAACCTGACGTGAGGATCTTTTACTCGCCTTACGAGCTCAAGCCGCGTACGAGCCTGAGCAGTCAGGCGAGTGCGGACGCACGTCCGGGCGCGCTCTTGAAAATCGAGCACGATGATCTGGGTACAGGTTACGCAGATCTTTTCCCATGGCCCGAGCTTGGTGATCAACCACTGGCCGATCAACTGGCGATGCTTCAAAGCGGGCTCTTCACCTCTTTGAGCCGAAATTCATTTGTTTTTACGCGCGCGGATGCGCGCGCCAGAGCCGAAAAGAAAAGCCTATGGGAAGGTTTAGCCATTCCCAAAAACCATAAACTGATCACAGATGCCGCAAGCCTACTCACAGGCGACTTGCTCGATAAAATCCTTTCTGAAGAATTTGAAAGAATAAAACTCAAACTGGGTCGCGAGCCAAAATCAGATGCTGACCACGTGAACAAAATAGCCAAAAAACTGAACGGCAAAGCAAAACTCAGACTGGACTTCAACTCATCACTCACAAAATCAAACTGGCAAACCTTCTGTGAAACCCTATCCGCAGAAGCCGTAAACGCCATCGACTTCATTGAAGACCCGATCGAATGGGATGCAAAAGAAGGCTTTGGCCCATCCCCTCGTCAACTCAAACTGGCAGTCGATCGTTCAAGCGACACCGTCATTGACTCTACGACTTGCCCGGATGTCATCATCATCAAGCCAGCAGTTTCTGACGTCGCATCATCGCTGGTGAAAGCCAAGAACTGGCATAAGAGAATCGTGTTTACGAGCTATCTGGATCATCCGGTGGGTCAGCTCTGGGCCGCATGGTCGGCAGCAACTGCTGCGAAAGAAACCGCTGTCGACATCTGCGGTCTTCTTTCTCAGGATGCGTACGAGCCAAATTCATTTCAGTCCCTGATCATGACAGAAGGCCCAAAGCTTGTGCCACCGCACGGCACTGGAATTGGATGGGACGCGGAGCTTGAGTCACTTTGCGAGTGGAAGGAACTTCCATGAGCGAGCAACGCTTTGACCCGTTGGATTGGAAAAGCGCCGCCACGCATGTGCTCTTTAACCCACGCATGCCAGCTGCCGATGCTCAAGAAATCGAGCAGCGATTAAAGTCCCTCAAACCCCTCGAGTCGCATCTTTGGATCGCAACATCAGGCTCCACGGCGCAAGTTGCCGGTCAATTGAAATGGGTCGCGCTTTCCAAAGCAGCGATTCTTGCCTCAGCTCAAGCGGTTAATCAGCATCTTACCTCAACATCAAGAGACGTTTGGGTCACAGTGCTTCCAACTTTCCATGTAGGTGGAATTGGGATCTATGCTCGCGCTTACCTGAGTGAAGCAAAAGTCGTGAGCGGACTTCTTACGGACACATCCGGAAACACGAAATGGGATGCCAGGCACTTTCATCGAGCTTGTGTTGAAAATGACGCCACACTGAGTGCGCTCGTTCCGACTCAAGTTTACGATTTGGTTCAAGCGAAACTTGAAGCTCCTAAAACCATGAGAGCGGTCGTCATTGGTGGCGCAGCTCTTTCTGAGTCTCTTTACCTGGAAGCGCTTCAACTCGGCTGGCCTCTTCTTCCAAGCTACGGAATGACAGAATGCTGCTCGCAGATCGCTACAGCTTCACTCGCCTCGCTCAAAGCTTGTCCTGCTCGTTTTCCAGAGTTCGAGCTTCTCTCTCATGTGAAAGCAGGTCAGAGCGCCAAAGGTAAAATCAGAATCAAATCCCCGTCCCTGCTCACCGGTCTTGCTATTCTCTCACAAGATGGAGACCGCTGGATGGACCCTAAGGTGGATGGATGGTTTCAGTCTGAAGACATGGGTGAAATCATCACGGCTGCCCAGGGTCGCTTCTTGACGGTTCGCGGCCGAAGCTCTGACTTTGTCAAGATCGGTGGCGAGAGCGTTGATCTCAATCGACTCTCTGCGGTCCTGACCCAAGTGAGAACACAAGCAGCCTCGTCGATCGACTTGATCATCCTGCCCATGGAAGATGAAAGACTGGGAAGTGTGATTCACGGTGTTACGGCCGCATCTGAAGAAAGCCCAGCGGGATCCGAAGCCAGAAGGATCTTTGATCAGTTCAACTCACGCGTCCTTCCCTACGAGCGAATCAGAAAGATTCACTTTGTCCCAAGCATTCCTCGCTCTCCTCTACAGAAGCTTCTGAAGTCCGAACTGCTTTCGCTACTTTCTCGGAAATGAGAGTTGATCTCACGCAATAATCACACAACTTGGATCAGCCGCGTAGACAAAGCCTGCCTTGTTGCCTACGCCCCCATATCCAGGGACATTCATCTTGGAGAGATGAGTCGGCTTGAAACCAAACCCGCCGTTCTGATTGGCGGAGGGAGCAAAGCCGGCGATTTTTCCACCATCCAAAGCTACGCCATCCTGGGCATTATAGTTTGCGGTGATTCGAGTGACTTCCATATAACTGCCATCGTTACTCGAAAATCCAACTGAGTTATTTAGACTGATCGCATAGGCGCATTCCATCGTCCCATTTTGTCGCGTAAGAAAGCCTACGCCTCCTCCGGACCTGTTATTGTTTTCGGAGGTCGCCTCGTGCGCCCAGAGAGAGGCTCCCGTTTGCGCAAGAAAACCTGCGATCAAGCCCCCCGTTGCGTAGCTTCCATCAAAGTAACCGATTCCGCCCATCTCCACGCCAAAGCAGGCTCCGAGCATCTCCGGCACGCCATGCGCGTTGGTAAAGGAGTGGCCAACGTTGAAAGCCTTGCTGCGCATAGCTTCGATGTATCCACCGCCCCACGCGAAAAATCCGATATCGCCAGCATTGGCAACCTCTGCGCCGTAGGCGGTTCCAACCGTCTGGCAGACGATTTTTGCGTTCTTATCCGCACGAATGCCGTAGTAGAAATCCTTGACCCGAATCGCAGGCCCCACAGTAATGGAACTGCCGGACCCCGTAGCGTAAATTCCTGCCCCAAAAGCCTGGTCTGTCCAGCGATAGGCTCCCAGATAAGCGCCCAGACCATTGATCGCAAAGCCATCGATCATGCCAAGGCTATAACCGTTCATCGCCAAAATGCCGCAACCGTTTTTAGTGGCATCAAAGTTCAGCTGGCAGGCGTAAGGGTTTGCCCGATTTCCGATCAGCTTTATCTTCTGGCCATCCGGATGAAGCGGGATGATTGGCAGCGACGAGTAAACTCCATCTGCAACCTGGATCGTGATCGAGCCATATCCGATGATCCTTCGACGATACGTCCATTCCAATGCCTGAATGATGGTTGGAAAATCTTGTGGAACACGGAGGGTGAGATTTGTATCGATATCCCCTGCGGGCAGCTGAGAGGAAATCGGTGTGGCCGCGAAAACCTTTGAAGGTGAGAGGCCCGCGAGAGGTGCCGTCAGTCCAAGCGCCACGGCTTGAATAATGGCATTTCTCCGGCTCAGATCAGTTTGCGAACTTTGCTTTACAGGCATAGGGATTCCCTTCTTTGCTTGAAATAAAACTCAACGAAGCAAATCGAGATGTATGCCCTTTAATTCTGCAAGTCATATGCACAGCAGTGGGATCCTGCTTTTTTCCGATTATTCCAAGGAAATCATCCTATGTCATCGTCCTATGTCATCACGGACTCGGTGCCGCGATTCAGTCACATGTTAAACGGGTGATCGAATTATATCGAAACAATTGAGCGACTCCCACGTAATAGCAGGCATGACTTTAAAGAACCTGCACGTGTGGAGTGTTTTGTGTGTTTTGCCGCTTGCCGTTGCCTGCGGAACAAACTCGGAGTTAAGCGGCGGAACAGGCTCTGAAGTAGCCGTAGCGGCCATGAGCGGATCTTCAAGTGCAAGTGAAGGGACCGTCGCGCATCACTTGGATCCTCGGGTAAAGCCCTCGCCTTTTGAAAAACTGAAAAGCAACTTGAACCCGGTCTCCACTGCGCTTGCCGTACCTTCCTGCAACTGGTCCAATCTCATCACGAGCTGCTCAGGGAACGTTGAGACGCTGAGCTTTGATAGCTGCTCCGCCCCCATGGATCCCGCGATCCGAATTCAAGGATCTGAATCTCTCACCTGGACCGGAGCCAGCTGCTGTACTGCCACTCCCCTCACTGCCTCATCGATGACGCCTTGTAGTTTTACTCGAAGAACCGTCGACAATACGGGTGCCTCTGATCCCCTGAAAAGATCCATTGGCTCAAACTATGTGATGCTCGATACGGAGACGGTCAGTGGCTATGATAAAAGCCTGAGTGGCGGATTTAACGTCACCTGCCAGGGTACGACCGGAAACGCCACTTGTGATGGTCAGCGTGAAATCTCAATCACCGGCGCGCACTACACCGGCAAAGCGAGCAGCCTCGCATGGGATCATACTGTATCCACTGATGCTCCGATCATTGAGCAAGGCCATGGCAACAGCCGCAAGATCTTGAGCGGCACGATCCGTGTTCAGCACAATCTCGCAAAGGTCACGTCCATCACGACGATCAAAGACACCCTGACCCACACGGCAGGATGTTGCTATCCAACGGGCGGATCCATCTCCACGACCTATGCAGGTGGTAAGCTCGATGGAAAAACCGAGATCATGAGTTTTACTTCAAAGTGCGGAGAAACAAGCTTAACCGATGGCACGACTCAGCAGAAGACCGGACTTACGCTCCATCATTGCCTTTAAGACTGAGGCTTAAATGTGATCACCCCAGTCGAGATTATCGACTTGGAGGACTTGGCAGGTGTGAATGCTTCGGATGTACCTGACATGGACAACGATGCTGAATTCATGTCCACTGATCTCGCCAACCATGACTACTGATCCAACACTGCGGTCACGGGCATTCGGCGGCGGGTTTAAGCTGAAAATGCCCGTCATAACCGAGCCTGACGGGACCAAGCCAGATGAGGCTCGGTACGCAGCCATCTGACAAGGATCCGATGGGGCCAGCGCTGCGTGGGAGTGAAAAGAAATCAGGAGACCTGCAACTGCAAACCAAAGTGCGCTTCTCATAAGTCAGCTTATGACCGACTTTGATTTTAATTAAAAATACATAGCGCGCGAGTTGATATGCGCGATCTGAATTTTATACAGTCGCAGGTCTCTCTTTCTCAAATCAGGGTTTATTCTGCGATCTCACAAGACGTTGCGCCCGTCTCCGGAGTGCAGCCATCCCAGAAGGTTTTGCTGCACCGAGCGTTTTGTGGAGTGACCCACTGACCGGAACGAATGCAGTCCTGCCAGTATTCGCTCTTCACATCGCTCATCTGAGCGCGAACATCGGTCACAAAGCTTTGTGCGATTTTTTCGATCTTGGCTGGATCTTCGTTCAAAGCCTTGGCCACTTTCTGAAGTGATTCACGAGATGGCATTTGAAGCTGAACCAAAGCCATCAGATCAGATCTTTCGATCCCAAGCTTTGTAATCTGCTCTTCATTGGCATTGTGTGCAATGTCCAGAATCGTTTGCGCGGATTCAACACGGATTCCAAAATCACGAGCCAACTCTTCGGCCGAATCCATGCTCAAAGTGTCCAGATGATGGCTTCCATGGTGGCCTCCATGATAGCTTCCATGGCTTCCGTGCTGCCAACCCCCGTGATGCCAATCCCAATCAGAGCCATGACCATGGCCATGCCCTACTCCTACCGTAACGTTACAAGATTGAAACATCGTCACTGCAACAAACAACACGCCTAATACGCGAATGGCTTTCATAGTCAGAGTCCTTTTCATGAGGTTTTTGTGACGCGTGGAATTTCTTTACGCAAAGGCTGCTTGAGCAACTTCCACACCATAAATACGGCAAATTACCCGAAACTTCTATACTTGACTAATTTTGACAGTTTTAGTATTTCAGGTCCTGAATTGAGGCCTCATATGAAATCCATCAGTATTTTGAAGCACAAGCGAAGATGGATGGCACCCGTCATCACTCTTATGAGCCTCTGCAGCTGTGCTCCACAAGAACCAGGCTCTCACCTCGTTGCGCAGTCTCGATCCATTATTGGCGGCAACCTGGTCACAGAAGACTCGGAGATCGCCTCCTCCGCCGTGGTGATCAACATCGATCATGGCAAAAGCATGTGCTCGGGAACCCTGATCGGGGATCATCTCGTACTCACGGCTGCGCACTGCGTGCTCGAAGCAGAAAGCCTCCATCTGTATTTTGGAAACGTTCTCGTCGACCTGAAAGGGGCAACTCCTTTTCAGAACTATCGCGCAGAGGCTTCAGTGGAAAAGGTCGTGGTTCATGAGAACTATTCGATCCAACACTATCGGGGTTTGAACGACATTGCTCTGATCACATTCAAGCAATCACTTCCACAAGGACTGAAGCCTGCCGCTCTGGCACCCTCTTCCCTGTCTCATGATAACGCCTTGCTCTCAAAAACGGCTCTCGTCGCGGGCTTCGGACTGACAAAGGACACAAGAAAACCCACGGGCTCTCAGAATCTGAGTCAGGTCGAGCTCAAGATCAATCTCTTTGAGAAGAACTCGATTGTCGAGCTCATCAAGCCTGAATTTAAAACTCAAGCCGTCTGCTCTGGCGACTCGGGCGGTCCCGCTTACCTGAGTATCGATGGAAAGCTCTACCTTTGGGGCGTGAATAGCCGGGGCGATTGTGAAAAGTACAGCTACATTACACTCGCAAGTGACTTTCAAGACTGGATCTCAGAGAAGTCCCGGGAGCTTGAGATCAAGTAGAAGGGTCTGAACCGACATTGTCTCAGACCCTTCCATGAAAACATCGTCAAAGAGACACTCGTAAATCAATAACCCGTGCTGCCGCTAGAGCTGCCGCCGTAGCTTACGCCTGCGCTACCGTAAGAGGTACCTGCGCTGGAGGATGCCGTTCCAGCCTTCTGGCCTGCAGCAACGCCTGCTTTTTGGCCAGCTTTCTGACCTGCAGCCTGACCGGCCTTCTGGCCAGCCTTCTGGCCTGCGGCGACTCCGGCCTTCTGACCAGCGGCAACGCCTGCTTTTTGGCCAGCCTTCTGACCTGCAACGCCAGCCTTCTGACCCGCTTTTTGACCGGCCTTCTGGCCTGCGTAGCTTACGCCTGCTGCTGAAGTTCCAGCGCTACCCGTGGTTCCGTAAGTCTGAGCAAAACCGATCGAAGAAAGAGCGAAAACAGCAATTCCAGCCATCAATGAAAGTGAACGTTTCATAGTATCAATCTCCTAAAGAATGAATTGTTTTGGTTCGGATGAGCGACCTTTCTGCAGTCGAAATGCCATTCTTCCCCGCTTCCCAATGAGACGCGGAGTGAAGGAGTTCCCAGTCATCAGCCGAATCGCCACACTGATCGTTCCGTTCGCAGATGATGATTTTTTTATTCAGAGCTGAGTCGACAGATCTTCTCACTCTAAGTGGCGGTGCACGCGACTCGATCGCTGACTGCAATCTGCAGGACTACATCCAAAACCGCAGCATCGCGAAAATGTCAGTTTGCGTGGCGAGCACATTCGTGTCGACAATCTCAGGTCGAGCCACATAAGCATATTCATAACGGACATTGAGGATGAGATTGCTGTTCAGGTAAGCCTCGACTCCAAAACCATGACGAAGAAACTGGTTGGATTCGGATCCTGTATCGAGGTTGATGTAGTCAAGCTTGTAAAATGGCGTCCACACATGAGTCAGATTGTATTTGAAGAGTGCGTAATAGCCCCTGCTTTGCTTATATGCGATAGATCGGATATACGGATCAGTGCTTCCTCCGGGAGTGAAAAACGTCGCCAGTCCCGGATTGATCTGTCCATTGTTCAGTGTGGGGTTGTTCCAATTCAGAGCCTCGACCGCCTCAAGGCTGAGGTTTGCGCTGATCTTGTTTTGCGTCAGACGATCAAATGAAAGTACGCCGTATTCGGATATCGCGAAGGGCTGAGGAAACTTCGTGGTCTTCTGAAAGTTTCCGCTGATGCCAAGAAGGAAAGGGAGCTGACGGGGATTCCAACGCGTATTGAGAACGGCCCCCAGTGTAAGATCCGCAGCGGTGAAATTGCCACCTGTCTGAAAATCATTCACCAGAGCAAAATCCCCATGCCAGTCCGGATTAAAGTTCCACGATATCGCTCCGCCAACATCATAGTTATTGAACATTGAATTGGTCTGAAGCCGGGTATAGGTCCGGTGCTCGTCGGTCAAAAGACCAAAGGGGACATAAAACCTTCCCACCATAAAATATGTCGGAATGGCCGCTCCTTCTGTCGCGAGCTGAAATCTCAGATACGCCTCTCTCACCTGACTTCCGGCAAGAGGAGACATATTATAGGTCAGCACGCCCCGCATCTCGGAGCCGCCCTCGCCCTGGATGATGGACACATTTCCTGTGACAGCGGCCTCCATCAAAGCCAGACCGTTCGGCCTCTGCGTCGTCTTGGTCGTCGGCAGATAGTCGATGAAACGCACGTCGGCATAATAAAGATCAAGCGAGGAGGTTTTGGCGGGATTAAACCCATGGGAGCCATACACCTTTCCGAACACGTTTCTCGGCCCACCCCCCCAAGGATTGGCATGGCACGCGACGCAATTCGCTTTTTCCTTAGTGGCGTACTCGGGTCTTGCATCACTGCTGCTTGAACAAACCAGGTTTAAAACCGCCGCAGCAAAAGTGAGCCCCAATCGATATTTAAAACGCATCGCCCAACCCCCAGTGCGGGCGGCGTATGCGAGCGATGTGCCACAAGGCACTGGGTCAGCGGTTCGGGGCGCCTTTTGCAAAAAGTTTTAGAATACATTCCAAAAAATTTCTTAAGTCGAGGTGATTCATGACTCAGTCGATATTCATTCTTCTCATTGCAGCGTTCCTATCGCTTCCTCAGGGTGCCCAAAGTAAGACTACAAAAAAACAAGCGACTCCCAAGCAATCACCCGGAGTGGCAAGCACGGCCAGCGCACCCGTTACTCTCACGATTCCAAAGGACTCCATGTCAAAAGGTGCCACGGCTTATGGAGAGAACCCGAAAGTCGTGAAAGCGGGAACTCAAGTCACCTGGAAAAACGAAGACACAGTGGCCCACACCGTGACTTCGGACTCTGGCGCTTTTGACTCGGGCAATATCCTGCCCGGACAAAGCTGGTCCTATACGTTCAATCAGCCTGGTAAGTTTCCGTATTATTGCACCCTACACGGCAAGCAAATGATGGCAGGATCGATCGAGGTGCAATAAGCCATGATCATTTCCAAGCAAAAGCTGACCTCTGAAGATGTTGCGCGCCACTATGATGATCTGGATGCGATCTATCGTGAGACCTGGGGACAGCATCTGCATCATGGGCTTTGGGAGACGGAAGCGGATTCGACGCATGAGGCGGTGAAAAACCTCTCAATGTTTGTGATCCAACGACTGCGGGTTCATGATGGCGCACGCGTTTGCGACATCGGATGCGGATATGCGGCGACCTCTCGACTGATCGCGGAAAGATTCTCAGCTGATGTCACGGGAATCACGATCTCAAAAGCCCAGCTTGCGCACGCCAAGCTTCGAAGACCTGCACGCGGCCGCGTCCAACTGCATCAGATGAATTGGCTTGAAAACACCTTGAGCGATCAGAGCTTTGATCATGCCTTTGCAATCGAGAGCTCCGAGCATATGGAAGATCACCGAAAATTCTTCTCCGAGGCCTACCGTGTTCTCAAGCCAGGGGGCCGTTTTGTTGTCTGTGCTTGGCTCTCACGCGATAACCCTGGCTCCATCGAGGAGTCTCTGCTGCTTGAACCGATCTGCAGACACGGCCGACTCCTGGGTCTTGGCTCTGAGAACGAATACAGGCAAATGCTCAAAGAATGCGGCTTTCATCTGGAGACCTTTGAAGACCTTAGCTCCCAGGTGAGCAGAACCTGGTCGATATGCTCCACGCGTTTCATCCGTTCACTGCCAACGGACTCATCCAAGTTCCGACTCTTGTTTCAGAAAGAAAATCCTCAAATCGGATTCTTTCTTTCGCTCTTCCGCATCCAACTCGCCTATCGGCTTGGATCGATGAGATATGGAGTCTTTACCGCGCTCAAGCCGCTTTCGGCTTAGTCTTATAAACCGCGGCCGCGACGGCAAGCCCTGTACAAAGGAGAGGCAGCTTGAAAGATCGAAGTGCGTCGGTCAATCGCTGAATCTTTGTTGCCTTCAGGCTTAACTCGGGAGGCTGCTCCAGAATCATTAAAAAACCTTTCCGTTTAAGCACTCTCCAATGAGAGCGTCCTTTGCGGTCTCGCCAAAACCGCAAGCTCACACTGGCCTTCCCCACTTTCAGATCATGGATCTCGGCCCAAGGAAGCCAATCCGGCAAAATGGGTTTGATCAGCAGCGTTTTGAGAGGCGCAACAGGACGAATGCCAAACAGGATCTGAAGATAAAGGGAGATTGCTGAGACGGACCACGATTGCAGGAGATTGGCTTGAGGATAAAGCCCCGGAACAGGATACTCCTCGCTTCGTTCATGTCCGCTGATCACTTCAGGAAGGCGCATGCTCGGAAAAAGTGTCGCTAAAGCAAATTGGGAACCCAGAAGATCCATCGTCTCACGGACAAAGCCACAGACCGCAAGTCCTCCTGCGATTGTGGAATTTTCAACCGGCCAGACCGAGCCGCGATGATAGGAGAATGGATCAAACGCAGGATTATCTGAAGATAGCGTTCGAATCCCCCAACCCGAAAACATCTCCGGTGAAAAAAGTCTGTGCACGACCGACTCAAGCTTATCCTGATCGATGATGCCCGAGCCCAGGCACTGGGCCGCGTTTGAGGCAATGGCATCTATTTGTTTGCCTTGTCCATCCAGCGCAAGAGCAAAGAAGTTTTTTCCAGGCATCCAGAAGGCCTGATTAAACCTTTTCTTGAGACTGGACGCCTCTCTGAAATACTGCCTGGCCTCGCGAACTCTTCCAAGAGCGAGCGCGATTTCCCCGGCAGAAATGAAAGCGAGATAGCAATATCCCTGGATCTCGGCTGCAGCATGCGGCGGAACGCGATTGCGGCCTTGAGCGTCCACGATCGCATCATCGGAATCTTTCCACGCCTGATTGGGATTGCAGCCTGGAACGCCTGGAAGAGCGGGAGCATAATAGATAAATCCATTCCCTTCTCGAATTCTGCGTCTCATCCAGCGAACACAGGCTTCAAAGGTTTTTGCGTGCCGTTCAAGAAGTCCGTGATCCCCCGTCCAATTGTAAGCCGCTGCAAGCGTCACGATCCAAAATGGCGTGGATGCGACATCTCCGTAGTAGACCTCGCGATTGGACTCACCGAGCGCTGCCAATGGATTGAGTCTCCGCTCATGAAGAATCCGATCGGGCTCCTCATCTCTCCACGGATTACTCTGAACGCCGCGAAGATTTCCAGTCAGGGCAAGTGCGGGCTCAAGAAAGCGCGGAGAAAAGAGCGCCGCCTGCCACGCGGTCGTCAGAGTATCTCGACCAAACACTCCAATGTAGCGCGGGACGCCTGCGCTGAAGGTCGATGCCTGAGCGGGCCCATGATTCAAATCTGGCGAAAGCTTAAGAAGCTCCAGATCCACCTGAGCTTGTGCGATGATTTGATTGAGGGTCGAGTTACCGGTTCGGATCGTGGTATCTGCCCGGGGATGATCTGATTTATCTCTGGGAAGCGGGGCAATCCTATTTGACCCGGGCGATTGATCCACGGCTTTATCACCATTCACCGTAGGCTGAAAGCGGACTGAAAGCTCAACCCATGCTCTCGCAGCAAGGACCGTCGAGAGCTTCAGGGTCGAGAGCTTTCCCGGAACTAAATCCACATGGGCTTCGCATCCTTCAGGGTTATCGAGACCGAGTGTAATGTGGACTCCCCTTTTGATCTCATCGCCATTTTTGGGTGAGTGATTTCCGAGGAGTGCTGCAAGTTCCTCTGTCGGCGCGTTCTTTCTGAATCCGAAACTGCGCTCAAAAGTCAGCGCGGGCAATCCGTCTTCCCATCTGACATCGGGCAGAAGCCCTGCTTCGAAGTTTGAGACTCCATGACGACTCTCGTTTTCCACTTTCATTTCTTCTTCAAATTCGACATCCCAGACTGGACACGCAAGCTCGAGTTCAAGATTGACATGGCGGGGCGTGGAACTATGGCTTCTCACGCGGATGGTCTCAAGCCACTCGTTGTTCAAATGCCGTCGGATACTGACTTCCACTGAGCCTTCCGCCACCTCCAGATCCGATAGCGTGCCCTGAGTCAGGGTGTCAGGAACCAGGAAAACGCCGCACCATTCATTCGCGGATCCCTGAATCGAGAATGTTCGCGACAGTGTTTTTCCATTTGCTCGCAGGCGATACTGAGTCACGATCCGAGCACCGGCAAAAAAGAATCCCTGAAGTGGCCGTCCCGTCAATTGCCCAAGCGGATCGGTCGACAGCCGGGCCCATCCCTTAAATAATGTCAGTATATCAGGATCGGTATTTCCCTGGCCGCACGTTCCGTGAAGCGCAGAAACCAGCGGCATCTTTGCCGCATTTTTTGCCATCTTGCTCGCCGCCATTTGGGGCCTGGAGTTGCAACTTCGAATCCGAAAATCAGGGAGAAATAAAATGGATCAGTTGCGCAGCACCAGGCAGGCATTCAGGATTCTCCAATTTGCCGTCGTGATGTTCACTCTCCTCGCCGGCATCGATAAGTATGCCCACGTTCTGACAAACTGGGAGCAATACATGTCTCCCCTTTTCATGGGAATTCTAGGTGCCAAGGGCACGCACACTTTCTTTTTAGTGGACGGCGCCATTGAAATCCTGGTTGCCATCGGCGTAGCCCTTCGCCCGCGCATTTTCGCCTATATTGTGTCGGCCTGGCTCATGGGGATCGTGATCAATTTGCTCACGACTGGACATTTCTACGATGTCGCGCTTCGAGATTTTGCGTTGAGCTTGTCCGCATTTGCTTTAGGAAGATTGGCGGGGACCTTTTCTAGCAGAACGCCCGCTGCGTGAGTCCTGAAAAGTCAGCGAGATAGCATATTGTCTTCTCAAGGACCCGCTCGCCCAAGAGTCTGATCATCGCCCCCACACCTTTCAGCGTCAAAGACTTCGTCCGAAGCATTTTCTGGGCCCCGTCCAAGGTTTCTTTGGAAGCCTTTTGAATACTGCCGGAGTCAAAAGGTGGCTGTGGATCGTACTCGATCAGCAACTGCGAGACTTTGGCGTCTTGCTCGGAGGAAAAGCGGGCCGCAAGGCTCAGTGCCATATCGATTCCTGCCGAAACTCCAGCCGCGGTGATCACTTTGCCATCCGTCACGACTCTCTGATCAGTGACCGGGATCGCGCCAAAATCAGACAAAACAGAAGTCACTGCCCAGTGAGAAGTTGCATTCTTCCCTTCTAGAATTCCTGCCTTTGCCAATATCAGGGAACCACTGCAGACCGAAGTCGTGTATTGGGTCGTTTTGTCGATGCGTTTCACCCAATCGATGATTTCCGGATCAGCCATCGCAATGAAGGTCGAGTTGGCGGATCCTGGGATGATCAGAATGTCAGCTTCTTTTACATCCGAAAAGCCATAAGGCGCGACCAGTGACAGGGCTTTGCTGTCTGTCTCAACTCTGCCCGCTCTCTTTGCCACAAACAGGATTTTGGTATTGGGAATGAACTGCAGAACTTCATAGGGGCCAATCGCATCGAGAGTGGTCATTCCGTCATAGAGCAGAATGGCTATTTTCGTGGTCTTTTTCGCTGTGTCCGTATTTGCCTCGGCCAAGGCAGATCCGGCTGAAAGGATGAACGCGATAGTGAGAATGATTCCGTAATAAAACTTCTTCAAAAATCCGATCATATTTGCTCCTTAAAATAAAAACTGTGCTTTTCGATGATCAGGATCGACCTTCCCATGATGGGAAGGTCAAGAAGAAGAAGAAGATGATGAAGATGAAGATGAGAAGGATAAGAAAAATGATGAAGGACCCGTCACAGAGTACGGTTCAGTATTCTGGGTACTGATGATTGAGATGGTGGCTCCCCCGAGACTCGAACTCGGACATCCGTGAGAATACTCGCTTTTGAGGCGAGCGCGTCTACCATTCCGCCAGGAAGCCACATGCCTAATAATTAGGGCAAGAGAGACCCATTTTTAGCGCAACCCCGGCTGGCTGTCCAAGGGTTTTTTACTCCATCCAAGACCAGCTGACGAGCCTCAGCTGTCCCCTGCGATCCAGACGGTAGTCAGCTCCCAGAGGCAAGGCCGCGATTTCAGGGCCATGTCCGACGGGCATGCCCTCAGCGACCGGGATTCCCAGACGGTCGCCCAGCTCACCAAAGATGTCTCGAAGACCCCGGCGCTCGTCGAGCTTTTTGCGCAAAGGCTTAAGCTCCTCGGGCTTTGGGTCATTGAGCATGCGCTTCATCGAAGCTGCATCTTTAGGTTCAACGGCAAGAACGCGCGCCACCGTGTCGCGGCAGTTCAGGAAATTGCCCAGAAGGATCGCTTTCACTTCTTTGAAAGCGCCGGCCTGAGCGAGCTGATGGAGCATGCGATCGATGCGATACAGAGGCTCATCGACATCTTCCAAAAAGAGCATCTTGCCTTTGCTTTGAGGCGCGAAAGGTGTGCCGATCAAGGACGTCCAGACGGCCAGATTGCCCCCCGTCAGCTCAGCTTGGATCGGAGTTTTGGGCGCGCCGTTGATGAACTTCAGGGGCTTCTTTTCCCAGGGGGCCTTGGCGGCCTTCCCTTCTGTTCCACCATAGACAAAGCGGAGCAAGGAGTCCCATTCGTCTTTCTTTTGAACGCAAAACTTTCTCATTGCGGGCATCGGCGCATGCATCGTCGCCCAGCCCCAGCGATTGCGGACGTATTCTTGAAGCGCGGTTGCATCTGAATAGCCCAAAAGGAGTTTGCGATCGGGAATGCCACGCTCGGCGGTGTATTCTTCCAGATAAGGAAGCAGACGAGCGGCACCATATCCCCCGCGCGCGGCCCACACGACTGAGAATCGTGGATCCACGGCGTATTCAAAAAAGGCCTGTGCCCTTTCTTCGTCCGTTCCCGCAAAAAAGAGATGATTCTTTTTGCATTGAGGATGAACAATCGGGTTCATTCCTGCTTCGCGAAGCTTATCGAGGCCCATTCGGAACTCGATCATGGGAAGTTTGCTCGAAGGTGCAACGACGCCAATCTGCATTTTGGGACTCATAGTACCTAAGAGTCTAACTGGCAGAGAGGTGTACGGCTAGCTCTTTCAATCCATCTTTGCTTTCAGAAGAGACCCAGAAAATATTTCCGGTAGGATCAAAGCCCAGGTGCTTGATCGCTTGAACGACTTCTTTCTTGCGCTTGGATCTTTCGGCTTGAGTTTTGAGCTGATCATATTTCGTCATGACGAACGTCATGGGAACAGCTTGGGAAGAAAGAAAGCGAATCGCGTCTTCATCTAATTTCGTAGGTCCATGACGAGAGTCGAGCAAGATCAGGGCGCGCTCTAAATGTTGATCTTCAGCAAAGTAAGCGTCAATAAACTCGGACCAGCGGTCGCGTTCATCTTTTGACGTTTTTGCATAACCATAGCCCGGAAGGTCAGCGATGATTTTCTTGATGTCCTTCCAAAGGTAAAAGTGAATTGCGCGCGTCTTGCCAGGCTCTTTACTCACCTGCGCGACCTTGGTCTGCACCAGCGCATTGATCAGGGAGCTTTTCCCGACGTTCGAGCGTCCTACCATGGCAACGCGAGGCTCGCCCCGTCCTTTGATGAACTTGCCATTGAACATGCCATCAAAATTCGAAATAGCTCCAATAGTGACGACAAACTCAGCTGCCATGGGAATCCTCTCGAGGCTTTACTAATCAGTTCAGGATTGAACCAAAATCCTAGCCTTTAAAACTTCGTACTTGAGACAGAAGACCAGCATTGCGCGTCCTTCTGTACCCACAAATGATGATCTATCAAGAACTTAGGGACCATACCTGAGAAAGACTCCCGAAACAACTCATGCGAGCATGCCGATTGCTCTAAAGGCCAGAAACGAGACCTTAAGCTTGAAAGAGGAGTATTGAGTTATGTGGCAAGTTCGAATTGAAGATCCATCGGGCGAGACCCGAATCTGTTCGCTAAAGAAACCCACCCTTCGCGTAGGACGCGATCCAAGTTGCGAGATCCAGCTTCGGGATCCCCTGGTCCCATCCGAAGCCGCGCTCATTTGGGAGACGCCCCGTGCCTCTTCTTCCAAAAATGCGTCCCGCACGGCCTCACCCTACTGGGTGCGAACGCTTGATTCTGAGCAACCCCTGCTGCTTGGAGACTTGCCGTTTCGCGAGTCGCAGCTTCCACACGGGATGATTCTCACGGTCGGTGAAAGCCGGATCGTGCTTCAACGAGCGGATGAGCATCTGGCGCTTCCCGATCAGCCTCACAGCATCCGCCCCTGGCTCACCTGCTCCGAGTCGGGTCGAAAGCTTCTTTGGACAGCCAAAAAAGCTGCGGGCACGCCCCTCTCGCTCTACCTTGCGGGCGAGACCGGCACCGGAAAAGAAGTCCTCGCGCAGCTTCTTCATGCCTGGAGCGATCGCGCGCGAGGCCCTTTCATCCCGCTTCATTGCGGAGCGCTTCCTTTGTCACTGGCTGAAAGTGAGCTCTTTGGACACGTCAAAGGCGCGTTCACGGGCGCAATCCAGCAACGCCCCGGAGCCTTGATGCAGGCTCATGGTGGAACGCTTTTTCTGGACGAAGTCGGCGATCTCCCCCTCGATATTCAGGTCAAGCTTCTGCGCTTTCTGGAGAATGGAGAAATCAGACCGGTCGGGGCCGACCAATCCACGCGTGTGGATGTGCGCCTGATCTGCGCGACCCACCATCCCCTCAGGCAGCTTGTGGAAGAAGGAAAGTTTCGCCGCGATCTTTACTTCCGGATCGCATCCGTGACACTTGAGATCCCT
>JBJMMA010000146.1:0-9389 GCA_045805065.1 Bdellovibrionia bacterium
AGGTTGGCTGATGCTTTGGTATATCTGCATCGGGCTTCTTTTGATCATCATGACGATGATTACGGCCTCTTTGGAACACCTACCGCTGACTGCCGCAATTCTCTATCTCTGCTTTGGTATTGTGCTCGGGCCCTCAATTGTCGGATTGATCCATCTCAACTTTTTAGCGCAAACCGATATTCTAGTGCGCTTGACTGAAGTTGCAGTCATTGTTTCGCTATTCACGGCCGGACTAAAACTTCGTTTGCCCCTGAGCGCGCGGGAATGGCGTGTCCCATTCCTATTGGCCTCAGTCTCCATGATCGTGTCAGTTGCTCTGACCGCGATGGCCAGTTACTTCCTTTTTTCAGTGCCTTTAGGCGCTGCGATTCTTCTGGGAGCGATAGTCGCTCCAACCGATCCCGTCCTTGCGGCCAGTGTTCAAGTTCTTGGCCCTGAGGACAGAGACAAGCTGCGGTTCAGTCTCACCGCGGAGGCAGGATTGAATGATGGTACTGCATTTCCGTTTGTGATGCTGGGTCTTGGGCTTCTCGGCCTGAGGGATCTCGGAGACTATGGCTGGCGATGGATACTGATCGACGTAGTCTGGTCCATCTGTGGAGGGTTGGCGATCGGCACGTTTCTGGCCACCTGTATCAGCAAACTGATTCTTTATCTGCGTCGAAAGAGTGAAGAGACCCAAGGGCTGGATGACTTTCTTGCGCTCGGTCTCATCTGTCTTACCTATGGAGTGGCCCTATGGCTGAATGTGTATGGGTTCTTGGCTGTATTCGCTGCCGGGCTTGCCTTGCGTCGAGGTGAGCGGCAAGAAACGCAAGGTCTGGACAGAGTGGAGGACGAAAACGAACAACGGCCATGGCAAGAGACGGTGTCTGCGCATATGGCCCACGGGGTTCTTAAGTTCAATGAACAGCTCGAAAGATTGGGCGAAATCATCGTCGTATTGGTTCTGGGCTCGATGCTCTTTGAGCGCACCTTGAGTCTCCGATCGCTTTGCCTGGCTGCGGCCATTTTTCTCGTGATCCGACCCTTATCCGTAGGCCTGGTGACACAGGCCAGTGAGCGATCTCACCGCAGATTGATTTCCTGGTTTGGAATACGTGGCGTCGGAACCGTTTACTACTTGGCCTATGCGATCGGTCAAGGCGTCTCAGGTGTTCTCGCCGATCAGCTCATTCAAGCGACGCTCACCGTGATCACTGCCTCCATCGTGCTTCATGGAGTGACTTCTGCTCCGTTGATGATGCGTTATTCCAGGGGCGGACTACGTTCAAAGTAGCTCGGGCATAGCGCTAAGCTCGCGCCGCGTGAGCAACGGGTTCAGCTATTCCCGCTCAAGTCGCGTTGCTTGTCGTATCAATCTGGCGAAAGCAACCTCATCGATATCGCCCAAGGTATAAACTTTAATATGCTTAATGTACTTCCCGCTTCCTTGTAAGAGACCCTTCGGATCTTTCAGGTCCGATCCGCCAAAAAAGCCGAACTGAAGATGATCGTCCTTGGCATGAAGAAAAGCCACAGGCCACTCTTCACCTAGCCAGACTCCATTTCCCCATTTGACGGACTCGACAAGCGTAGGGGAGGTTTTCTTTACGAGTTTTCGAATCGCGCTGATCATCTTCTTTTGGCTTGTGTGCTGATCAGCTGCCCATTGTGCGAATGTGTTGAATTTTTTCATGAATGGAGCACGCTTTCCGAGATTGAATCCAGATAGATCTTAAGTGAGCGATAATTCGAATCGAAAACCCGTCGATCACGCAGCGCTTTTCCCATGGCAAAGGTTCCTTCCTGAAGAGTCACGATGAATTCAGCTGCCCCATGCACATGAACGGTCTTCTTGATAAAGCCTTCGTGCTGCCCTCTTTGGAGATGTTGCTCGGTGCCGGCGATCCAATCATCGAGCACTGCTTTGGTTCTTTGCTGGATAGCGGGATCCAGGTGAGACATCTCCTGGGTGAGATTGTTGAGAGGACATCCTAGCTGCACATATTCGTCAGGCCAGCTCTCAAACGTTTTCTTGAAACACTTGAGAATTCCCTGCAGGGGGTTCTTATAGGCTGCCAGTGGTTGGATCCAGCGCTCCATGATCCCGCGGTGGATGATCTCATCGATGATGGCAAAGGCCACCGCATTCTTAGTAGGGAAGTGATGAAAAAAAGCGCCAATTGTGAGGTCTGCTTTGGCGGCGATCTCGCGGATGCCAACAGCGTGAAAGCCACGGCTATAGATCTCGGTGAACGCGACTTCTAGGATGTGGGCACGGGTTTTTTCTGGATCTCGAGATTTACTCATATCAGTTGATACCCAATTTCAACCAAACTTTGCCATTGTGCACAAGCTCTATGCTAAAGTTTTTGTTTACTACATATCAACTGATATGTAAACTATAGTCGTATCCTGACACATACCCTGACACATATATGGAGGAGAGATCGATGACCCAAATTACAAAGACGACCGTGACGCCTTATCTCATGCTCAATGGCAAGGCTAAGGAGGCAATGAAGTTCTATCAGCAGGCTATCGGAGGCGAGCTGCAGATTCGGACTTTTGGCGAAGCACAAGGACCGGGGTGCCCGCTCGCGATTCGTGACCAGGTCATGCATGCCACTTTGAAGTACGGAGACTTCCAAATCATGGCATCTGACGGGAATCCAGAGATGCCTGCGCAGGCAGGCTCTCATGTCCAACTCGCAATCGGAGCTCCTGATGCTGAGGTAGAACGCCTATTCAACGCTCTTTCTGTCGGGGGAAATGTGATTCATCCTTTGTTTGATGCTCCATGGGGTGGCAAGTTCGGAGTTCTTACCGATCGCTACGGATTTTTTTGGATGTTTGCTAGCAGTCACGGCTGAAAGTTTGAGGCAGTTCATCCCGATTTGGTGATGACACTAAAAATCAAAGCGTAATGGAGCCCGGCTGCGACGATCACTAGCGCGTGAAAGAGCTCATGGTATCCGAACACGCCGGGTTTCAAATCGGGCTTCCGCAGGGCGTAGACAAGAGCACCCAGGCTGTACACGACACCCCCGCTCACGAGGAGCCACATTCCCTGGATTCCAACCAGCGGAGCGAGCGGGAGAAGATAAGGCGCTCCTAGCCAACCCAGCGCTACACAAAGCAGCGCGACGAGGGCTTTTGGAGCGTTTGTCCAAAAGATCGACTGCAGGATGCCAAGAGATGCCCCGGTCCAGATCAAAGTGAGGGCTTGAGTCCTCATATCTCCTGATAATCCAACTTCGAAAATCGGCGTGGCCGTTCCAGCAATCAATATAAAGATCGCACTGTGATCCAGGCGCTTGAGCCACAAGCGAGTCTGAGTGGGCCATGTCGGTACGTGATAAAGTGCGCTGATCGCGAACAAAGAGGTAAGCGCTAAGGAGTAGATGATGGACGCGGTGACCGCTTCAAGTGAGGCAGAGCGATAAATCAACCAGATGCCACCAGCCAGCGCCACAAAAGACGCGTAGAAATGAAGCTTTCCGCGAAGAAGCGGTTTCTCACCGACCGGATGATTGATTGATCCCTGGTTTTGCGCAGCACACATGGGACTTTGCTCCTCTTGACAGATTGTAAAACAACTACTTGCCCTTAATGCAAAAAAGGGAACATAATTTTATGAATCGTTTTTATTTCTGGAGCGCCATTTGAAGACTATCGCAGCAGTAATTCTAGTCATGATGACCCTGGCCACGAGCTGTTCTCCTTGGTCCAAGTCCAGTGAGGACTGGAGCGTATCGTCGGGTACTGCGATTCCAATTGTGGCTGACACCTCCGGTGCAAGCAATACGGCGTTCTCGGTGACTCCGATTTCGCCAAATTCAATCGAAGACGAAAATCCTACTTCTGCTCTGAAGTCCGAAAATGCCACACCTCAGCGAAAGCTGAGTCAGCGTCCAGGTTCACAGACTCAATGCGCTCGGGGAAGTGATCGTCGAACTTTGGCAGTCATCCGTCATGGAGCAGGCTGTAGGCTTTCCTACCAGACTCGCTCCCACGTAGAGAATGTGGCTGAGGCAACCTGGGGTAAGCAAGTTTGTCAGCAGGTCCGCTCCAAAATCGTCCAAAAGCTTAAGACCGCTGGCTATTCCTGCAGTTGAGCTTTATTTCATGGGTTTCAGCGAGCGCACTCGCGCGGCCTGATCGATCTGAAGCTTGTATCCCTCTTCTAGAAATCTAAGAAGGCACTCAAGCTCTGCCACATGATATTGCTCAAGGGATTGAGCGCCGATTTCGGCAAGCTTGCCCCAGAGGACTTCCAAGGCGTCATAGGTTTTCTTGGTGAGTTCGAGCAGCACCCCGCGCCCGTCCGTTGGATCACTTACACGCCGGACGTATCCTGAGCTCTCAATCCGATCGAGCGCGGTTGTCGTGGCTCCCCTGGTCAGACCGGTCTGTCGAGCTACTTCGCTCGCCGAGATGGGTTGATTGCGAAAGATGATTCCCAGGCATTTCAGATCTGTGCGGTTCAATCCTAGATAATCAGCCGCGGCGTCATCAAAGGTATCTGTACCTTCCTGGAAAAGCTGAACGGCATTTCCAACTTTTTGAATTAGCTCAGATTTAAGATGATTTGATTTTCTAATCATATAGTTTTATATTCTAACTACATTAGGAGCAATGAACATGGAAAACAAAAACGCTTATACCGCAGAAATGGAATACTGGATGAAAGAAGGCCCCCGTACGGGCGCTTTTTTATTGGTTATTCCTGGAGCAACCTGCATGGGGATCGGTGCAGGCCTTCTCAACGGCAATGTGCCTTCTTATGGGCTGATCGGTTTTGGCGCAGGTCTTGTGATCTGGGGCTTAGCAGTGGTTTTCCGTCCTTTCACTCCGGGCTCCCCCTATGAGGCCAAAACCTGATAAGAACGGGCCATGGGAACGCATGGAGAAAAACAGGGACGCGGCTGGAAACTCGAACAAAGCTATTTGAAGTTACCTGAGGCCTTCTATACGCGACAGGCGCCTCAACCGGTTTCGTCTCCTCGCTTGGTCTTGTTCAATCGGCCGCTTGCAAAAGAGTTAGGGATCGATCCCGACAGCTTTGGCTCAGAAGAGAACATTGCTGCCGTTTTCTCAGGGAATGATCTGCCAGATGAGTCAGAGCCCTTCGCCCAAGCCTATGCGGGTCACCAGTTTGGGCACTTCACCAAGCTGGGTGATGGCCGAGCAGTTCTTTTGGGTGAGCAAATCGATCCTCAAGGCAAGAGATGGGATCTTCAATTCAAGGGATCCGGGCAGACGCCTTATTCACGAAGAGGGGATGGGCGGGCAGCTCTTGGACCCATGCTTCGTGAGTATCTGATCAGTGAGGCCATGCATGCGCTTGGAATTCCAACGACGCGCAGCCTTGCCGTTGTTGCGACAGGTGAACCTGTTTATCGCGAAAACATTTTACCTGGCGCGATCCTCACGCGGGTTGCCTCAAGTCACATCCGCGTAGGAACATTTGAGTATGCGGTTGCGTTTCAATGCAAAGAGGCCGTGCGCGCCCTTGCTGACTATGCGATTGCGCGACATTATCCAGCACTTCAAAAAGATGCGCGCCCTTACGTCGCTTTCTTCCGAGAGGTCATCAAACGGCAGGCGCATTTGATTGCGCAGTGGATGCTGGTCGGATTTATCCACGGGGTTATGAACACGGACAATATGCTGATCTCTGGCGAGACCATTGATTACGGTCCTTGTGCGTTCATGGATTACTACGGCCTTGGAACGGTTTTCAGCTCCATCGATCGAAACGGTCGTTATGCCTATGGCAATCAACCTGCGATTGCTCAATGGAATCTGGCCCGCCTGGCGGAAACCCTTTTACCTTTATTTGATGAGGATGAAGCGCGCGCCATTGAAATCGCGAAAGAGTGTCTCGAAGGATTCGTCCCCGAATATTCGCAAAAGTGGCTCACAGGAATGGCAGGTAAGCTCGGCATTGCGACTCCGGTTCCAGAAGATCAGGCTCTGATCGAGGACATGCTGCAACTCATGCAAGAGAAAGAGCTCGATTTCACCAACACCTTTGCCTCGCTCACGCGGGAGGAAGTGGCTCAGTCAGGATTGCCAGAGGATTGGCTTTCGCGCTGGAAGGCGCGCCAACCTGATCAATCGCTCATGCAGCAATCCAATCCACAAATCATTCCTCGCAACCACTTGGTCGAAGCCGCGCTTACTGCAGCTGTTGAGCAAGGGGATCTCGCTCCATTCCAAGAACTGCTCGCAGCTTTGCAAAAGCCATTTGTGCAAGACAAGAGTCTGCCGGCGCGGTTTTTTGAGCCCGCGCCTCGTGGGGGCGAGCCCTACCAGACTTTCTGCGGAACGTGATCGTCTGGAAGCGCCCTTGATTTGCTCAATCCATACCGGGCGAGCCAGAAGGCACACTGATTATATTCAATAAATCAAATGCTTAGGCCCGCATAAATTGTACTGGAAAGAAGGGGTCCGGAGCGTGTAACCAAGCATCATGAGCACCAAGATCCCTTCGCAGGAACAATCCATTCGTGACATTCAACACTTCGGAGAAGAAGGAGGCGTGGTGCCGGTCATTGACCTGGCTTCTACTTCTACTTTCCTCAATCCCTCCGATATGGAACGCGTTTTCAACGGCGAATTGGGAGGCTGCTATCTTTACAGCCGACACTCCAATCCGACGGTAGCTGCATTCGGGAAAAAGATCGCTGCGATGGAAGGAATGGAAGCGGCTCTGGGGCTCTCAAGCGGGATGGCTGCAATTAACTGCGCGATTGAGCAGAGTATGCCTGTAGGAGGCCATCTCATTTCCTCGCGCACTGTCTACGGCGGAACCTATGCCTTGCTGGCAAATCTTCTGCCTCGCCGGGGAATCCAAGTAACCTTCGTGGATCCGGATCGTCCTGATGAGATCGAAAAGGCAATTCGTCCTGACACCAAGGTCATCTACACCGAGTCAGTGAGCAATCCGATGCTCTCGATCAGCAATCTGCGCGCTCTCGGGGAGATTGCTAAAAAGCACAAAGTGAAGCTGATCGTAGACAACACGTTCGCGCCACTCATCATTTCTCCGGCAAAGTTTGGTGCTGATATCGTGGTCTATTCGTGCACGAAGTATATCTCGGGCGCGAGCGATATGATTGCAGGCGCAATTATTTCAAACGCTGAGTTCATCAACAGCCTCGTAGATCTGAATACGGGGGTTGCGATGCTGACGGGCCCCGTGATGGATCCTCGTGTTGCTCATGAGCTCTACCTGCGACTGGATCACTTGCCGCTTCGCATGCGCGCTCATTCTGAGGTCGCAGCAGACCTCGCTCAAGCCATGAAGGATGAAGGAGTGAAGGTCATTTATCCTGGCCTGAAGGATCATGCGCAGTTTGACATGATGAACACGATGATGAATCGTGGATATGGCTATGGCGGAATGATCACGATCGATTGCAAGTCTCCGGAAAATGCCATGAAGCTTGCTTCACGCCTTCAAGACGAGAAGTTTGGTCTTTATGCTGTTTCGTTGGGCTTTTCTCGCACCCTGATGAGCTGCCCAGCTCTGAGCACATCAAGTGAAATTCCGCAGGAAGAGCAAAGCAAAATCGGGCTCTCCCCAGGGCTTCTGCGCTTGAGCATCGGCTTCTGCGGAGATTCAGAAGTGATGAAGCAAAGATTTTTCCGTTGTTATCGGGAGATCTTTAAAAGCTAATGCTCCGGCACCCCATGATCAGTGGTGCGAATGTGAGCCGTGTTCGCCGTCTGAGGTGAGTTGCAGAAGTGGAGCAGGTGAAGGAAGCGAATGTGCGTCCTGCCCTGGCTTTGCAATCATATCCCAGCGAACTGTCTTGTCCTTGCACTTTTGAATCACTGGAAATGCGAGTGGGGAGTCAGACTTTTCAGGAAGCTTTACGCTCAGTCCAAACTCATCCATGTACTCGTCAGGAAGCGGACCTCCGCTCCAGCTGACTTCAGATACGCTTTCAGTAATGTCCTTGCCGTGGAGTTGTACGGGTTTACTGAGTTTTCGTTTTTGAAGCGAGATTTTCCAATCAGGATGAACCTGAGGCTTTACGGAGACAACGCCCTCTGGAATGAGCACGGTAATTCCAGTCGTTGCAGCCCCATCACAGCCGTGTGGCACCCGAAAGGTGAGTTTTGCGTAACTTCCTTGTGGAGCTGCTTTCGGATCAAGAGTGACGTGAGCCCATGCGCTTGAAATCAGGGTCCAGGACATCGAAGTCAGCAAGACTGCCAGAGTCATTGAATGGCGGCTCATTTCACATCAACCTTTCTTCTTTTCCAAAAGCTTTTGGATCGACACTAGCAACGAATCAATCTCAAAAGGCTTGCGGATAAATAGATCCCACGCAACCTCATCACTCTTAAAGCTTGGCTGAACGGCGCTCATTAAAATGATTGGGATCTTTGCATAATCTGGATCTGCCTTCATCTGGCGGATGGTTTCAGGACCGGTCAGAATCGGCATCATGACGTCCATGAGGACAATGTCCGGATGCTTCTCAGCGAGCCGCTCGAGAGCTTCTCGACCATTTCGTGCGGTACGTACTTCGAATCCTTCGTCTGAAAGAAGAATCTCCGCCGCAAGCAAAATGTCGTGTTCGTCATCGACGATGAGAATCGACGTCATTTCTTTCGCCGAGTTGCCTTCCTGATCCGTTTCGCTTTGGATCCATTTTTAGTACTAGGAACGCCCGTCATGATTCCGCTCAAGCTCTTGAGCTGCTCCCCGACTTCGAGGCCCTTAGGCCCGATTTGGTACAAATAGATGCAAGTCGAAGCTTCAGAATCGCGAGTTTTAATCACTGAAATGCAGCGGATGAACTCAGCTTCGACTTCCGTGTGCCTGAGGAAGATAATATTGTCGGCGACAGCGGATCGATCGCTCATTGGCGTGCTGATCTCATCTGAGAACAACTCGGTTTCTTCGGTGAAAAGAGTGGTCACATGAAGCGAGCGCAAACGATTAGCCAGTGCAGACATGGCTCGAAAGAGACGCCCGGGCTCGATCATTCCTTCTTTAAGGCCACCAATGCCGTCCAAAAAGAAGCGTTTTACGCGATGCTTGATGATGTAAGCGACAATCTTATCAGCCAATTGGTCAATGGTGTGCTCTTGGGGCGAGTGCCACATCATTTGCACAAGCCCTGAGTTCACGTGCTTTTCGAGATTGATATTGACCTTGGCAAGTTTCTTAAGGAGTCGAAGTGGATTTTCGTAAAAACCGATGTAGAGACCCGGCTCTTTTTTATCTGCCCCTGCAGCCAGAAACTGGCAACCTAACAAAGTCTTGCCGGTGCCAGCCGCTCCCAGAAGTGAGGTGAGTGTACCTGAAGTGAGGCCGCCTTGGAGAACCTTATCCAGCCGCGGAATTCCGAAGGAAAGCTTCTCATCAAAATCCTCTGCGTTGA
>JBJMMA010000147.1:0-8539 GCA_045805065.1 Bdellovibrionia bacterium
AGAAATCTCTCTCAGGAAATCGGAAAGCTCCAGTGTCCGATCAGCGTGATTGCCGGAAAAGACGATCAGATCGTACCCTTGGAGAGCATCCTGCGAATGGAGAGATACGCTCCTCGAGCTGAGATCAATATCCTGCCTGAGTGCGGACACTTCGCCCCACTTGAGAAGCCTGAGAAAGTCAACGAACTTCTCTTTGAATTCACCCGTTAAATCGTCACGTCTTTGGGTTGGCCAATTGCGTCAGGTGATTAAGACGCTCGGTGTTTTTTAGGGTTTTAAAAAGTTTTCATTTTCGCTTCAAGATTTCTGGAAACTTTCATTCTCTTTATTACACTTTGCGTATGGAATTTATCTCGGTCTTCCTGCGTGTGCTGAAGTTGGGGCGTTCAGAGAGAAAATTGAATCTCTTGTTTCTTGTTGCAGCGCTGGGCGTGGCCTGTGCTCAGATTCTCGAGCCTGTGCTTTTTGGCGGAGTGATTGATGCTCTGGCAAAAGAAACGCGTTTTTTCCGTTATGTAGGGCTTTGGATCGCCCTGGGAACCTTCAACGCGACCTTGAGCATTTTCCTGTCCATCACGACGGATCGCTACGCTCACCGGCAGCGCCTTCGCGCGATGGAGCAGGCCTTTGAGCGCACGATCTCGCTCCCATATCGGTATCATTCGCTTAATGGATCGGGCCGTGTCGTGCGTACGATCCAGACGGGAGCCGATCAGGTTTTCCACATCACGCTCTCTTTCTTCCGAGAAAACCTGATTGCCCTGGGAAGCGTGATTGTCCTGGTTCCGATGGCGTTCTCCCTGGATTGGCGCCTGGCTTGCGCGCTCTTTGGACTCGCGATCATTTATGGAAGCTGCAACTGGATGGTCATCCGTCGGACCCACTCGCGCCAGGCGCAAGTGGAGCTCAAACATCAGGAGCTGACCGCTCGTGTCGTTGATGTCATGGGCAATGTGACCATTGTCCGAAGCTTTACGCGTGTCGGCCGCGAGGTAGAACTTTTTCGTGGAATGATCCGAGGCGTTCTTAAAGCACAGTATCCCGTACTCACCTGGTGGGGGATACTGAACGTCATTACGCGGATATCATCGATGATCGCGATGGTGACGATTGTCGCCATCGGTTCTTACCTGGTTCGGGCTGGAAAAGCATCGCAAGGCCAGATCGTGACCTTTGTCGGGTTTTCGACTCTGCTGATCGCACGTCTGGATCAGTTCTCATCTTTTGTGAATCGGATCGTGGGACAGATGCCGACGGTGAAAAACCTCTTTGATCTGATCGACCATGTCGGGGCAGAAGAGAATCTTCATGGACAGTTTAAAAATGGTTCGCCTCGTGGACGAGTGGCCTTTGAAAACGTGACTTTTCAGTACGGCGGGAAGGGCGAAAAATCCCAAGGCGTCTTTGGTCTCGACTTTGAGGTTGAGCCCGGACAGACGATTGCACTCGTTGGACCGACCGGATCGGGAAAAAGTACCTGTCTTTCGCTTTTGCAGCGCTTGTATTCGCCCGATCAGGGCCGTATCTGGATTGATGATCGAGATATTCAGGAGCTTCAAGTCGAGAATCTTTGTGGCTCGATCGCAACGGTTTTCCAGGATCCAGGGCTCTTCAATCGCTCCATTTACGAGAACATCCTGGTGGGGCGTCCTACCGCAACCCGCGAGGAAGTCGAGGAGGCCGCACGTCGTGCCGAGGCCCATGAGTTCATCATGGCTCGCCCAGGGGGGTATGACTTTGTGGTGGGTGAGCGGGGACTTGCGCTTTCCGGCGGTGAGCGTCAGCGCGTGGCCATCGCGCGCGCGATTTTGAAGAACGCGCCTATCCTAGTGTTGGATGAGGCCACGAGCGCGCTTGATAATGAGACTGAAAAGAAAGTTCAGGCCGCGATGGATCGCTTGAGTGAGGGTAAAACTACCTTCGTGATCGCGCATCGGCTGTCGACGATTTTGTCGGCGGATCGGATTCTTGTGATGCAAGACGGGCGAATCGTTCAGGCCGGGACCTTCTCTGAACTTCGCCGAGCACGAGGCTTATTCGCGCGGCTCCTTCAGGCTGGAGAGCTGGGCGAGGTTTCTACCGCGACTGAGGCAGCGGAAGCCCCGGCCTCAATGACTCGAAATCTTGAGGTTCTTGAGAGCGCAAATGCTTGAAGCAATAAAAAACCTTTTTACTTTAGTATTAACGACTGCTGGTCCATAGTGGGCGGCCATAAAAATGGCTTAGAGATCCACTATGATCACTCGTTTGCGCAAGCGCAGGAGATATCATTTAAAGATTGATTCTCCAGAGCGAAACGTTGGAAGTTCACTTACCCATACACAGCCAATAATCCATATCGGTGGAAAGAGTTTTCCGTCGATCATAACATAAGCCGTTGGGAAGAAGTCGAGGGTGGATCATTTGAAATGGATACCACTCCCATTAGAAACTCCTAATAATGAGGTTTCACTAAAGTTCTCAGTTGCTTCGGATGGAGCTATCTCCAATATTGAAACACTTACAAAGGCTTCTCCTGTTACAACACCTCCAGAGTCATGCATAAAAAACGGGCAGTGTGTAATCAATTGGAAGTTCGTAATTGAACAATGACACTTACTATCTGATTCAATCGAAATCACGAGGGACTGCATTCAAAGGCAGTCCTTTTGATTTTAAAGGGCTCAGGAAATATTTGGTTGTTGATCAGTTTTCCCCTTCGTTGAAAGATTGAGAAATGAGAAATTCAATCTTGAAATCAGCATTTGCTTTTGTGTTGGGCTTTTTCATTTTGTCCGTTGAAGCAAAAACACAGTTTTCAAGTCGTTATTTTGATACGACATCTGACTGCACCTGCCTCGAAGAGGGTTTACAAGAAGGCCAAGACTGTACTCAGTTTAAATGCAAGGAAATGGCTGGGTATCAAGTTCGTATTAAATATGATGGTTCAGCTTGTGATTCTGGCGTACTTGAAATTGTTAAAGGTTCAAAGGAGCTCATTTCGATAAAAGAAGTACCTACTAAGCTGGAGTGGAGATTTGCGGACAATCATCCCTTTGCGGTTATCTATCGGCTAAAAGGCCCCTCTAAGAGCTGCCTTACCCAAGGCGTATCGACAACGGCCAATGAAATGTTAGTCGTGGCTGGCTTAGAAAAATTTCATGACATTTCAGGGCAACTTAAAGCCAAAATCCCGGATGCCAACGCGAAGGCGAGGGAGATAGCCGATAAAGGCTTCGCTAACAGCTCAAATAAGGCTGAACAATAGGCCTTATTATCTGACTCAATTGTAGCCACGAAGGACTGCATTCAAAGGCAGTCCTTTTTGTTTTTTACGCGCTCAGGAGACGTTTACTCTCTAGACTAACTGATTCTTGTGCAGGAAGCTAACGGTGGAGAAAAAAGATGAAATTAAAAACTCTCGCCATTTTACTTATCACTTGCGCAACTTCGTACTGTTTTGCGGAAGGTACCAAAAAGGAATTGAAGTTTGCAAAAGGCGCCAGTTCGGCTTCAGTTGCGGGCTCTGTTGTGAGAGGTGATGTCGACGAATATCAGATCGGAGCTAAAGCCGGGCAAGAGATGACGGTTTCCGTAACTGCTTTGGAAGACAACGCTGCTTTTGTCATTTATCTGCCTAATAGTAAGAAGACCTTACCGCGAGCTGGCGAAGGAAACGATGCGCAGAAGTGGACTGGCAAGCTTCCAAAAACCGGAACCTACACCATCGCCGTTGCCGGTACACGAGGAAATGCCTCTTACAACCTTAATGTTGCTATAAAATAGGTCTGTATTGGACATTCTTATTGATCTTTGCAGGCATTTTCCAGGCTGAGTACCGATGTATTGCCAATGGAGAAACCCTTTTTCTCTTTTTTGACTTCAAAGGAAACCTGAGAGCAGCAGCGGCCGCCTTCATCAGTTGAAGCGCACCCTTGGTAATATGCCGAGCAATCCCATCCTGCCAGGTTTGGATAGCAGTCGAAACTTGACTCGGACAAATCAACATCAGCCAGTTCTGCTCCGTGTTGGCTTTGCAGCTTGAGAGCTCCCTCTTTCATGAGACGACTTTTTTCTTTTGCGAATTCCTCAGTGCTGGAACCGGCTGAAGTCGATTTGGCTGCCGTTTTCTGTTGAATCAGCTCTTCTACTTCAGAGAGGCGTTGCTCGGTCTGTTTCTTGATGCACTCGGGGCTACGGCATTTATTTCGCTCTTTGAGCCAGCTTCTTTGCTCTTTAACGTATTTCGCATCTCGTCCACTCAGTTCCATGAGAGCACTATAGGAAGTTCCAAGTTTTGAATCCAACTCCGTAAGTGCGGGATCTTGACAGATCATTTTCTCAACTTGAGTGTGTGCCTTGCTGCAGGAAAAAGAAAGTTTGGAGGCCGGAGCTCCCTGAGCTTCGCCCAATGTTAAAATTAAAAGAGTGAGCGAAGTGATCAGTGTAAGTTGGTTCATTTTTACAGTGTGCCAGCCGGTTGTTGCCTTGTAAACAGACCAAATATTTCAAAAGCGAGTCACGATCTTCATGATGATGAGCAACTTGATTGTCACATCAAAGGTTCTCTGAAACGCGGGAACTCTGAGTTTACCTTTGATATTCATCCCGTCGGAATCGGTTCGCTCGTTGAAAAGAAATCAAGCGAAGTTCAATGGTTTGAATATAAGAACTGCAACAGTCTTTTTCCAACCAAGTCTGAATAAAACTCCTTGTTATCTCACTCAAGCGAGGCCACGAAGGACTGCATTAAAAGGCAGTCCTTTTTGTTTTTGAGGGGCTCAGGAAATATTGGGTTTATTGACATTTAGAAAGTGGCCTCTTATATTCGAGCAGTGATACTTCCGCGAAACCCTGGAATTTATGCATTCCTACTCTCGTTTTCTGTCTTACCTTTACTTCTCATTGTTAAATTCATGCTCTACGACTTTTTATTTAATATCGCGTTCAGAGGACTTCAAAGTAACTTATCAGTTTGGACAACGGCTACAGCGATAGTTCCAATCGTAATGCTCATTTGGGCATCCGTACCTGCCATGATCAGCATCGTGTCTTTTTTTCATTTTTGGTTGATTCAGTGTAATTATTTGTCGTGGTGGGATAGAGTTCTTGGAACATTATCCTTGGGCGTGTTTATTGTTTCATTGTTATTCGGTGTTCTGAGGTTCATTGTTGCCGCTCCAAATCTCTGATTGAAACTCACTGACCAAGTGACACTTGTCATCTGACTCAACCGAAGTCACGAAGGACTGCTTTAAAAGGCAGTCCTTTTGTTTTGAAGAGCTCGTGATACACGGCTTAGGCTCGAGTCGAGCGGCTGAGTTTTAGGCCGGAATGCGTCGTGCATGCTGCCCCTAAGAGATTTACTTCCCAAGAGATTTGCTTCTTAGGAGATGCAGCATGGCAAGCAGGCTATTTTCACCGTTCAAGCTTCGGGACATCGAGTTCAAGAACCGCATCTTCATGTCTCCGATGTGCCAGTACTCGGCTCAGGACGGCATGCCGAATGATTGGCATCTGGTTCACCTGGGCGCTCGGGCGGTCGGTGGAGTTGCTTTGGTCATGGTCGAAGCCACAGGGGTTTCTCCAGAAGGTCGGATTACGCCGGAAGATCTAGGGATTTGGAGCGATGCGCATATTGAAGCCTTTCGTCGCATTGCGCGCTTCGTAAAAGAGCAAGGAGCGATTCCTGGCATTCAGCTGGCTCACGCAGGGCGAAAAGCTTCAACCGATGCGCCTTGGCGAGGCGGCGGGGCATTGCGGCCCGATCAAGGGGGATGGGTGCCTGTAGCACCGAGCGCCATTGCGTTTGATGCAGAGTCTCCCACTCCAAAAGCACTCACTCGCGCGGAGATCCCAGGAATCATCCAACAGTTTGAGGACGGAGCACGCCGTGCCTTGAGCGCAGGATTTGAAGTCGTCGAGCTTCACATGGCACACGGTTACCTTTTACATGAGTTTCTCTCTCCTCTGAGCAATCAGAGAGATGATGAATATGGGGGAAGCATCGAAGGAAGAATGCGCCTTCCATTGGAAGTGGCGCGCGCCGTGAGAAAAATCTGGCCCGAGCGCTTGCCGGTTTTTGTCCGGATCTCTGCCAGTGATTGGGTCGACGGCGGCTGGGATCTGCCTCAAAGTATTGAATTGTGTCGCCAACTCAAGGAGTGCGGAATCGACCTCATCGATTGCTCAAGCGGTGGGTTAGTGGGAGATGCCAGAATTCCGGCGGGACCGGGGTATCAGGTTCCATTTTCAACAAGCATTAGAAAAAATGCCGGAATCGCAACCGGCGCTGTGGGAATCATCGTCAACGCGCAACAGGCCGAAGACATCATCGCCAAAGGCGAAGCTGACGCGGTCTTCCTGGCTCGTGAGCTTCTGCGCAGGCCTTTCTGGCCGCTTCATGCCGCGCATAAACTTCAGGTCAAAGTGCCATGGCCCAATCAATATGAGCGCGGCCAGCTTCGCGAGCATGACTAAGATGGGGCAATGGATATGACAGAGTCTGAAGAGCGGTTTGCAAAAACATTCTTCCCCTACGCCTCACAAAGAATGGCTGAAGTGAAAGCCAAGAAGACGCGCTTTGTTCATTACACCAGCGCGAACTCAGCCATGGGTATATTGAAAAACCGCGAAATCTGGATGCGAAACTCGACCTGCATGAATGATTATCGCGAGATCATGCATGGCCTGGAAAGTCTGAGAGCCGCCTATGATGCATCAGATTCCGGCAAGCGCTTCCGCTCCAGCCTGAACGGTATTTTTGACGGAATCGCATCCGAGATCGAGGGACATTATAATCACTGGGTTCCGCGTTTTGAATCCGAGACGTATCTGACCTGCATCTCCGAGCATAACGATGATGAAGACGCATTAGGGCGCCTATCCATGTGGCGCTCATATGGCGAGCCCTCGGGCGTTGCTCTTGTCCTGAATCATCAGGCTTTTTTCTCCGATTCCAACGTACTTGGCGTTTATTCAAGTCCAGTGGGATATCTGGATAAGGAATCCTTCGGTGAGATGCTGGATGAGGTCGCTCAAAACGTCGAGGCCAATGCATCCGAGATCAAGAAGATGGGACGTGAGAAGACGGTGGAGATCGTAAGCCGCATGTTCATGTTCGCAGCGCTTTCAGCCAAGCATCCTGGTTTCAAGGAAGAGCGCGAGTGGCGCGTGATCTATTCCCCTTATTTAATCAGATCAACGGATGACAAAAAGCCCGTTGTCACAAAAACGATTCAAAGTGTGCATGGAGTGCCTCAGATTATTTATAAGATCCCGCTCAAGAACGTTCCTGAGCAGGGCTTAAAGGGGCTGGATCCGGCGGAACTGATCAATCGTATGATCATCGGCCCAAGTCAATATCCCAAGGCAATGTATCAGGCCTTTGTGGAGCTTCTGGCGGAAGCAGGCATTTCTGATCCTGAGTCCAAAGTCAGCGTCTCAGAGACTCCTCTCAGGGCTGCTGCTTAGATTTTTTACAACTCGGGAAGCGTGACCCGCTTTTTGATTTTGAGCGTGATGCCCAGGAAGCGAAAGATTTTGTATTTCCAGTTTTCTTTTTTAAACTGTTTTGGATCTTTGGTTTTTCCCACTCGTTCAAAATAGCGATCCGGTATTTTGTGAGGATCTTTGTAAATCGTCCAGCCGCAGGGCTTTGATGGATCAGGATCAAACTCGGTGATGGCAACCGGAAAGCCAAATCTCTCGATGGAGTGAATCTCATTGAGTGCGCAATGAGAGCAATAAGCAGGGACCTGGCCCGCGAGGCTCCAAGTCGCAGGCGTTGCCTGAGGGAGGACTTCTGCAGGAGAGCTAGCTGAAGCGAGACGACGCCTCATAGCTCCACCGCTTCCGCAGGCATCAAACACCAGGCGGTAGCGATCCGCTTCCTCGATGACCTGGACGGAGCCGCCACGGCCTTGGCCAGAAAAATGCGTGCGCAAATGATCCGCATAAAAAGCGGCAAGCTCCTTGGAATCCAAGGCATGAATCAGTGTCCAGAGAAGCTCAAAGAACGAGCAGTCAGAAAAACTCTTCTCAATCATTTTCTCAGCGGCACTTTGGCCTAAGAGCTGATGCACGGTTGTAGGATAAGTTTGGGCGTACTGGACGACGCCATCATGAATGCCACGGACAAAATCCATGTACTCGGCAAAATGCTTCTCAAACTGGTCTGCGTCACCAGAGAAAGCAACTTCCGCGCATTCTTTTTGTGCTTTGCCAATGGCACGTAAGAGGTTGGGAGCGATGGTGCGCGCGCCTTTAAAGCCTGGGTCGATCTCTTTTCGGTAACGGGCTGAAAGGCCTGGGTAAAGGGCATCGGGCGATAGGACTTCAGATAGAAGCTCGATGGCGCGTTGAGTGGCGGGACCCAGTTGTGCTCCTGCTTGAATCGATGATTTCCAGGCGTCGTAAGCCTGCTTTGTGCAGAGACGCTCTTTTTCGTCACCTTCAGTAGCGGCAAGAGCCGTAGGCCATTCCAGGGCCCACTCCAGAATCAGGGTGAGCATTCCCTTATTGTTATAATGGATCATTTTCAGATACTTTTTAAGTGGCT
>JBJMMA010000148.1:0-10760 GCA_045805065.1 Bdellovibrionia bacterium
CTCATTGTCTTCAATGACTAGGATAGTGGCCTTGACCCGCATGGTGGCACCCAGTGTATTTCCAAGTTTTAAAAAAATCCATAGGGTGATCAAGCCGCCTGCCTTGTCAAAGATTTGACTTTAATTTGAAGCAAGCAACAGAATCGCTTTTTCCCCTCACCGTGCGTTATCCTGATAGGGATGCCGGTACGTTCGGGACTCGCCATCATCAGCATGTCCTACTTAGCGCTTTGGAGTCTCTCAGGCCCATCATGGGCCTTTGCGAATTCCTGGGACGTCTACTTTTGCCCATCCTCCGTCAGTCCTGAGGAGGAATCCTGCTCGTGCTCGGAAGACTCTCTCGTAGTCGACCAGGAATTTGACCTGACTCTTCTTGAAACCACGGGAAAAACTTATCGCTGCATAGCGAGTCATAAACTCGTTGAGGATGTCGGATCCGAGCTTCAGGACAAAAACACCATCGCTCCGCAATTTCCCTGCAAGCCAGAGAGTGAGCCTATGAGCATACTGCGAGTGAACGGCAAAACCCCTCCGCTTGCTCAGCAGCAATTCGGACTTCCAACGCCTGCGTTGCTGGTTTCGATGTTTCCCACCGGATGCGGCTACGCATGGAAGGACTTCAATGTCCGCGCTTACAAGAAAACCGTCGCAAATTTCTTAAAAACCGATCGCATCACGTGCGGTAACCGCAACGAAGTGAACTGCACGAGCGCCACTTTCCTTGTTTTTCTGAGCGCGCTCAAAAAACTTCGTGAACACGGCAGGGTCCTCACCTCGCAAATCACAGAATGGTCCGATCTGAAAGGTCCGGCTTGGAAATACCTCAACGATCTGGCACGCCCTGATCTTTTAATGACCCAGCTCAAGGATGCCCGAGGAAAACCGCTGGGCACGGGCAAGACCCTTCGAAACGAGGAAATCCAGAATACTCCAGGCTGGCCGCGGCCTGGCGATTTCGTGCAGTTCTGGCGAGACGACCTCTCGGGTCATTCCGTAATCTTTCAAGGATTCCTCAAGGACAAATCCGGCCAGAACATCGGCGTTTGTTACTGGTCTGGCAACTACTCAACCAACGGTTATGGCTACCGCTGCGAGAAGATCGAACAGATCAAAACGATGATCATCGGAAGACTCGATATGAACTTCAACACGAGCTTCAATACGAATAGGGACGGTCGCCCATGAGATTTCTCCTCGCGGTTCTGGCAATTCCGAGCTTTGCTCTGGCAGCAGAAAAGCCGCTTTGCGAGATCCAATGGAAAGTACCGACTGGAAAGACGACGACGCTTCAATTCGCCTTCATTGAAAAAGGCTGTGCGATGGAAGGCGCATCTCGTGTCGATTGCTATGTAGTCAGAAAAAAGTCTGGGAAAGCCTGGACACTCGGAGAAGGCATCATCAGAAAAGGCGTGGCACCCTCAACTCTCTGCATGGCACCAGAGCTTTTCAATGAAGGCGAGATCCAGGCAAATCTCATTTGCGACTCGCAGAAAAAGCCTCAATCTATTCAACTCAGCGGTCCCGGCTCGGTTAAAAAGACCTGCCCTCTTCCTAAAAGGTTTCCTTAAAATCAGTCATGAAGCCAAACACGAACCTTCTCGCACTCACCGCTTCGCTGATCGCAATGGCGCCCCTGACTGCCGCGGCCTATCCGATTTTCTATAAATGCGACGCCAATCGAAACCTAAGCGAAGTCCTGACGGGAAGCGAGCTCGCCCAGAAACTCACAAAAATTCTCGCACTGCCGGACAGTCAACGACAGCAAGCCATCGAGACGGCGTGCGCTGGGCTTCAAGACTGCGAGCGGCAACTTGAGCAGGTCGCAGAATTAGCCGAAATCGATAGGGCTCTGACTGAAAAAGTCTTTGAGAATGAGCTGAAAAAACTCACCGCCTCTCAACCGGCGTCTCCCATTCAAAAGCTTAGTCCGGAAGTTTTTGAAACGCAGAAAATGATCCAATCGACCGCCTTTCAAGTGACTGCATGTCGAAACACGATTGCTTCGCTGAGCACCGAAAAATTTGCGACATCACCCCATGACGACGAAGGCTCGATCTTTATCTATTATCCGTATCACTCCGAGTACACCTACGTCACCGGATGCAGGCCTTTTGAAGACGGCAAACTCTTTTGCAATCCCAATCAAAAAAAGGGTATCAAAACCGCGATTCGCAATGCGCTCCTAGGCGGCGTCGATCCTTACGTTTACCTGGCATTGGGCTTAATGGAAGATGGCGCCAATGGTTGGAGAAGCTTGAAACTGGATCCCATTGGAAAAATGAAGGCCATGAGCTGCCGGGAAGAAGCAAGCAACTTGTCGGACGAAAGCACTCAAAAGCTCTGGTCCTACGGTAATTCTCACAAAATCGCCCCTGGCGTGAGCCGCGACGCTTCCCTTTCCGCTCGCCTCAATCGCTATCTCTCGGGAAAAGGAATCGAGCCAGGCCTTGGAAAAAGCTACTTCTGCCGAAGCACTACGGGAACCACTTCGGAAGCTACCTCCGATATTCTTTCTGCTCCCCCAGGAAATCAATGCTGCCTTGAACTCGGTTTCGATCTCAACACGCTGAAGCTTCGGAACAACCCAAACATAAAAACCGAGATTGAAAATGCGTTTGTTGCCGATCACCTTCGCAACATCCAGAACAAACAACTCGCCGGAAAAACCGATCCAGCTTTTCGTCTTCAACAGTTCAATGGTTTTAGCCGCCTCATGGGAGGCGCTGAGCCCGTTTCGACGTTCAGAAGCGGCGTGAACTATTACGAAAACCCTGCCTACGGTTACCAGGCCATGGACTTCATCATCAACTCACTCGCAACAAATCCCTGGATTCGCACTGAGATCGAGCGCCAGTCCAAGGAGCTTCAGATCGCCCCTCCTAGCATTCTTTGCATGGACGTTGCGGTTCCCGGCACCTTTCAAATCGACAGTGATTCGTACTTCAAAAAACATCACGATGCCCCCCGCTTGAAAACGATTCGCGGCAAAAGCTATGCAAGCCTGACATCGCGCGAGAAAAATGTTTTGAATCAAGAGATGTACGATGCTTCGGTGCGGAACCGTATCAAAAAGCAGTTCGGAGACTTACCCAAGGAGCTCAAGACAACCTTGGATGCGGCTCAGCCCACAGCTGCGGTCATTGTATTAAAAGCCAAGGACGGAACGGGGATCAAAGTCATTTATTCTGCAGAAGGCTCTGACGAGACAGGTGCGATTCAAGTTAAAAAGCTTGGCAAATACACGGGCGCAATTCCAACCGACTTAAAGAGCGTGAACGCTTTGGGAGTGGATCTCGATAAAGCAAAAAAAGGATTCGCTGTTACTTTAGAGAACACCAAGTCCACTCTCTCCTACTTTGGAGGCTACGCACCAACGGAAGATGAATTTAAGCAAGTCGTGGATAAAGGTTACAGCCTACCGACTCATGACGAGTATCGAGTCATGTTTTCAAACGGAGTCACTTACAAGGTCTCGAAAAGAGGCAACACTCAGGTACGTGAGTTCATCGATGCCCAGGGCAAACCCATCGAGCATGTGGACTTTAACAGTTACTCGGACCAGAACTTCCGAGTTGAGTTGTCTGATGGGAGCGGATTTAGCGTTCAGTTTGAAACTCTTCCAAAAGAGAAGACGCCTCCTGCTGGAACAAAGCAAATCGCTTACTCCGACGGAACAGAATACTCTTTAAGCTCAGACATCATTCCAGCCACGCCAATCGGTAAATCGAAAAGCTCAGTCAGCATCGAAAAGGCCGTGAGCTATTACTGGAAGGAAATCTATCCTTCCCGCGACACAATCAGCAAAGCATCGCCGCTTCCTTGGACCAAGATGCCTGATTCGCTTTTGAAAGAAATCGCTGAGAAAGTTCGAAGCGAATCCCAATAGCGAATCTCAATAGCGATTCTGGGCATTGTTTAGTATCCCCTAGGGTATGAAGAGCGGGGCCCAAAAATCTGCCCGGAAATTTGCCAAGAAATCCAACGTCCTGACCATCCTGGGTTGCGGAACCTCGACCGGCGTTCCCTTCATTAGCTGCAATTGTCCGGTTTGCCGCTCGAAAGATCCCAAAAACAACCGCACTCGCGCGTCCGCCTGGATCCAAGTGAACGGCAAAAGCATTGTGATCGATACGGGACCTGATTTCCGCCAACAGGTCCTGCGCGAGAAAATAAAGCATATTGATGCCGTCCTTTATACGCACCCGCATGCCGACCATGTTCATGGCATCGATGAGCTCAGAAGCTTCAATTTCATTCAGAAAACGACCATTCCGGTTTACGGCAATGACTGGATCTTTGAGGAATTACCCATCAAATTCAGCTACATCTTCAAGCCGGGCTACGTTGAGGGCGGCGGCATTCCCATGCTCACCCTCCACAAGCTCAACCCCCGGAAAAAGGAAGTAAAAATCTCGGATATTCCGGTCGTCTTAATTCCGCACCAGCATGGCTCAAAAGAGTCGTTAGGATACCGTATCGAGTCCGTTGCCTATATTGCGGATTGCAGCTATATACCTCCCACATCGTTAGATCGACTTCGAGGGTTGTCGGTACTGGTTCTGGACTGTCTCAGGCTCGAACCACACCGAACGCATCTCAACTTGGATCGGGCGCTGGAGCTGGTGGCTGAGCTCAAGCCTAAAAAGGCTTATCTGACCCACCTGGGCCATGAGTTCGATTACAAGAAATGGGAAAAGAAACTGCCTAAGGGAGTTCATCTGGCTTACGACGGATTAAAAATCCGTTTTTAGAGTGTCTCTAAACGACAAAGACAATCAAAAGGAAATGACTATGATCGTAGGTGTACCAAAGGAGATCAAGAATAAGGAAAACCGCGTCGGTATGGTGATCGCAGGCGTTCGCGCCCTCACCGCTGCCGGCCACAAAGTGCTCATTCAGCACAATGCTGGCGTTGGCGCAGGTATCTCCAATGACGATTATCGCAAAGCAGGCGCAACGATCCTCGAAACGGCCAAGGAAGTTTACGACAAGGCCGACATGATCGTTAAGGTCAAGGAACCTCTGCCAGAAGAATACGCGCTTCTTCGCGAAGGCCAGATCCTTTACACCTACCTCCACCTCGCAGCTGATGAGCGCCTCACCAAGGCTCTCATGGAGCGCAAGATCGTAGGTATCGCTTACGAAACCATTCAGCCAGCTGACGGCTCCCTCCCACTCCTCGCTCCAATGAGCGCAGTGGCAGGACGCATGGCCACCCAAATCGGCGCAACCTACCTCCAGCACGATCACGGCGGTAAGGGCATGCTCCTCGGTGGCGTCCCAGGTGTTGACCGCGCAAACGTCGTTGTTCTCGGCGGCGGCGTCGTCGGTATCAACTCCGCGAAGATGGCTGTCGGTCTTGGCGCAAAGGTCACGATCCTCGACACCAACGCTCATCGCCTCGACTATCTCGCCGATATCTTCGGAAACGAGATCACCACGATGTACTCCAACAACGAAACGATCGAGCGCGCTGTGACCGCAGCAGACCTCGTGATCGGCGCTGTTCTCGTTCCAGGCGCTAAGGCTCCTAAGCTTGTGAACCGCGAAATGATCTCCCGCATGCAACCAGGTGGCGTCGTTGTTGACGTCGCTGTTGACCAAGGTGGATCCGTTGAAACCTGCCGCCCAACCAGCCACGAGCACCCAACCTACACGGTTGACGGCATCATCCACTACGCAGTTCCAAACATGCCAGGCGCTGTGCCACGTACTTCGACCTACGCGTTGACCAACGTCACCCTCAAGTACGCTCTCCAGATCGCAAACATGGGCTGGAAAGAAGCCGTCGCTAAGGATGCAGCGCTCCTCAAGGGCGTCAACATCCTCAACGGCAAGGTCACGTACAAGCAAGTCGCAGACGACCTCGGCTTGCCATACGAAGCTGTTAAGCTCTAATTCTTAGTGTTCACATAAGAACTCTCGTAAGGGCCTCAAGTGCGAAAGCACGAGAGGCCCTTCGTTTTTTAGGTTTGCACGAATTGAGATCAAAGCCGTGCGTCATCCATGACTAGGGACCCTAAAACCGCGCCTTCCTGGCGCTTCCCTAACGGTTTGATCTCAATTCGTGCAAACCTAAAAAACGAAGGGCACCGCTCGATCAGAGCCCTCGGCGCGCTGTACCGATCTCTTTTCCTTCCGAATGGCGGTCTTCCCAGGATCGATTGGGAGCCAATTCTGCCAATTCCAAAAGCTGAGAGCTGGGACTGAGGCATGGAACTGAGCTGATTCGAATGGCCTTTAGGGAAGCGCCAGGAAGGCGCGTTTTTAGGGTCCCTAGTCAGGAAGACGCAAGGACATTCGAATCAGCTCAGTTCCATGCCTCAGCGTCAACTTTTAGGCCTTTTCAATCTTTGGAAATCACTTCAGAATTAGGCTTAAGACTTATGAGCGAAGAAAAGAAACCAGCTGAAGCCAAGCCCAAGGGCCCCAAAGCTTCCAAGCTTCCCATGATCCTGCTTCTTGTGAACTTCCTGGCCATTGCCGGGGCCATGTACATGCTGGTTTACGTGAAGTTCCTGTACAAGCGTCCGTCCATTACCGAAGAGACCGAGCGCGCCCGCCTGGCAGCCCTGGCTGCTGCCACCCCCAAGGCTCCTCTGGAGCCAGGCCTTGTGAGTTTCGATGCAGTAACCTTGAACATCGCGCCATCCAATGGAAGGCCCCATTACGCCACCATCGGCTTTGCATTAGAGATTCGGGACAAAACCCGCCAAACGGACGTTGAAACCGTCCGCGCCCTCATCATGGACAAGTTTCTGGGTCTTGTGGGCCGCAAACAAGCTCACGAGCTCAATAACGTTCAAGGACGATTCATCCTTCGCACTGAACTGACTGAAGCCGCTAACAAAGCCATCTTTGAAAACGCAGGCCGAATCAAAGCAGCCCCTGCCCCAAAACCTGCCGCCGCTGGCGGTGGTGAACATGGTGGAGGTGGCGAGCACGGCGGTGGTGGAGAACATGGTGGCGGCGAAGGCGGCGGTGAACACGGTGGTGGCGGAGGCGAACATGGCGGTGGCCATGGCGAAAGCGCTAGCAGTGCTGAACACCAAGAGCCAAAGCCTCCGATTCGCGACCTCGTCACGAACGTCTACTTCAACCAATTCATGGTTCAGTAACCAAAAGGTGGTCGCCTACTTTTGGTAGCGATACCGCGTCAAAGCTCGGTAACCGAACAAATCAAAACGAACTGTGAATTAAGATAAAAGACCTCGTTGTGACTTCCTGTCACATTCCTTTGGCCCATCCTGGGCCGGAACGACTCAGTTTTTATCTTAATTCACAGTTCGTTTTGATTTGCTGGGCTCACCAGTTGTGACGCATGTGCGCTACCAAAAGTAGGCGACCACCTTTTGCATGGTAGAAATGGATCATGCACTTCCCTAGCATCATTCAGGATCTTGCCGTCATTTTGGGCGCGGCTGCGCTTGCTTCGATTCTTTTTCAGAAGATCAAGCAGCCGGTCGTTCTTGGATATCTTCTGGCAGGCCTGGTGATCGGACCTCATACTCCGCCCTTCTCGCTCGTTGTGGATGAACCTGGGATTCGGGTGTGGTCAGAGCTCGGTGTGATCTTTCTGATGTTCAGCCTGGGACTTGAGTTCAGTTTCAAAAAGCTGCTCTCTGTAGGCAAGACGGCGGCTTTTACAGGACCTTTTGAAGCGATCTTCATGCTCGCCCTGGGGTTTGCATCAGGTAAACTCATCGGTCTTTCTTCAACCGACAGTATCTTTCTTGGCGCGATTCTCTCGATCTCTTCCACGACGATCATCATCAAGGCGCTGGAAGAACTGAAGATCAAAAAAGAGCGCAGCTCTCAACTCATCTTCGGGATCCTGGTGGTGGAAGACCTCGCGGGGATTTTAATCCTGGTAGCCTTATCCACTTTCGCTTCATCAGGCGGCGAAAGCGTATCCGTACCGGGCCTCCTTCTCGAAGCAGCTAAACTCATCGGAATTGTTGCAAGCTGGATTGCAATCGGATCATGGCTTCTTCCACGACTGGCGGCTTCGGTCAGCAAGCGATTTGGAAATGAAGCGCTTGTTTTGTTCGCGCTATCGCTCTGCCTCTTTCTTGTTTCACTCTCCGCTTACTTCCACTACTCAGTGGCGCTCGGAGCCTTTGTCATGGGCGCAATTCTGGGCGAAAGCTCAGTCGTTCACGAAATCGAAAAACTCCTCGAACCGATCCGCGATGTATTTGGCGCCATTTTCTTTGTCTCGATCGGAATGCTTCTCAATCCAGCCGACCTGCAGACTTATTGGAAAATGATTCTGCTCGTGACTGTGCTCACGATCGGTGGAAAGTTCATCAGCACTTTCATCGGCGCAAAAATCACCGGCCAGACTCGTGAAGACTCGCTCAAAGCGGGACTCAGTCTCGCGCAGATCGGCGAGTTCAGCTTCATCATCGCAGGACTCGGCGTCGACCTTGGCGTCATGAGCCGCTATCTTTACCCGGTTGCTGTTGCCACTTCGGTCATCACGACATTTACAACCCCGTATATGATCCGTTTCGCCCAGCAGATCACCACGAGCCGCGACACGGATTCAGAGCAGCGTAAACGATCGATTGCTTGATCAAGGGCCGGATGATTGACAACGCTTGAGCGCCACGAAAGCATCGCCGCCGCGTGAGATCTCATTGAGCACGCAATCAGTTTGTGGACTCTTCATCCAGCTCAGGGTGGAAAAGACGTCGTTGTTCCATCGCAGCTTCTTCTCTCGCACATAAGTCGCAATTTTACCAAGTGCCGCGGATTGGCGCGCATCATTCACTTGAGAGCAAAAATTCAAGACGGAGCTGTGAGACGGATTGAGATAATCCGAGGCAACGACCTTATCAATACAATCGACGGCCAGCTTGTCGCGCAGACCCGAAATCCCCGTCAGAGCACCATCGCTCCACTGCAAATTTTTATCGCGCACGTAAGAAACAATTTTGCTGAGTGCCGCTATCTGGTTCGCATTTTCCACTCCGCTGCAAAAATTCAAAACGGAGGAGTGAGCCGGATTGAAGTAGTTCGCGGCAATGACTTTATCGATGCATTCGAAAGCCAGATTGTCGTTCAGATACAATACGCCGCCAAAAGCGTCATTGTTCCACTGCAGCCTATTATCGCGCACATAGGTCGCGATCTTCTTGAGAGCATCCGATTGCGCAAAATTCTTCACATTACTGCAGAAATTCAAAACGGAGTTATGAGATGGGTTGAAGTACTTCGCAGCAATGACTCTATCCACACAGTCAAAAGACGCATTATCGGTCAGATACAACACGCCGCCAAACGCATCGTTGTTCCATTGCAGCCTATTATCCCGAACGTAAGCAGCAATTTTACTGAGAGCATCGGATTGGTTGATGTTCTTCACCTGAGTACAAAAATTTAAAACCGAGCTTTGAGACGGATTGAGATAATCGGCCGCAATGACTTTATTGATACAGTCAAGGGACAGCTTGTCGCGCACGGATAAAATCCCATTCAGAGCATCATCGCTCCACTGCAGATTCCTATCGCGCACGTAGCCTGCCACTTTGGCAAGTGCTTCTACCTGGTCCGCATTTTCGACCGCGCTGCAGAAATTTAAAACGGAGGAATGAGTCGGATTGAAATAGTTCATGCCGACGACTTGATCGACGCAATTGAGTGATTGATTATCTTGTATCATCGACAACCTCTGCAAGGTGTCCTCACTCCAGCGCAACCGCTTATCTCGCACATCTGCCGAAATTTTACTCAGAGTACTGGATTGATGAATGTTTTTCACGTCGCTGCAGAAACGCAATACTGAGGTCTGAGACGGATTGAGAAAATCGGTGTCGATGATTTGATTGACGCAGTCGAAAGACACATTGTCCGTTATCGATGAAATCCAGGCTAAGGCGTCATTGCTCCAAGACCACTGCTTGGTCCGCACTTTGTTCACAATCTTTTTGAGGAGATCGATCTGAGCCGGAGTCGGATCCCGGTCACAGAAATTTTCAGCAGAGGATCCTTGAAGACCAACCGATTTAAGAGCGCTCAAGCATGGACTTACAGCCGCTGGAGTCGCACCATTTGCCGAAGCATCCTGAGCTTGGGTCGAACTCTGCGCTGTGGGCTGCGAGGGGGTTTGCTTTGATTTTGAAGTGAGCTTTTCCAAAAGGATAAAAAGCGATCCTCCTCCCAGAACAGCCAAGGATAGTCTATCCGGAGGACGTCTTGAGGAGCCTACGACTGCTGGCGCTACTCCCACCTGAGTCAGATGCTGAGTCACGCAAACCGCAGGCGAATACTCGCGCGTTTCCTGACGGGCTTTGAGCCTGGAGCCATTCAGCCAAAGAACGCCATCTTGATCTCCAAACCGGACAAAATCTTTTCCCTCAACCGCATTCGGATCAACATCAAACACGATGGGCAAGCCACGTCCATTGCTGTAGGCACCTGCATTTGTTCCCTTGGCCGTATAGAATCCGCGCCCAAATACGGCAGTTTCGCCAGGATGGTCTTTTCTCGAAATAAATGCCCGAGGCAGAGAATCATACCGCCAGGAAATCAGACGATGCGCAAAGTCATTCGTCTCATGCGCGACTTGCTTGATACCGAGCTTTTCTGCGGTCAGGGCTCCATCGGGAGCTTGTCCTTCCGGCTTCACCGGGAGTGGATATTTATTGAGCCACGAGGATAGAGTTCCCACCTCATTGGCGCTTCCGCCGATCTGCATGAGCTTATGACGAAGTCCGAGCTGATTGAGGATCCGAAGTGCCTCATTGGGATCATAA
>JBJMMA010000149.1:0-5707 GCA_045805065.1 Bdellovibrionia bacterium
ACGGCGCCTCGGCCACTGCGTTTAGCATCGCATCGACACTCTCTTGTGTTCTCAAATTCGGGACGTAATGAATTTTGAAAACCTCGGTCTGATGATGCCAAAGACGCGCATCACAGAGAGTCCCGGGCAGAAAAACAAATGAGCTCATGAAATCGAAATACCACGAGTCTGTACTTTGGTATCATAGTATTATAGGCTCCTCGGTATGTCTGAGTTTCGCCGAGCACTTCCACATCTCTCGGAGGGCCAAAAGCTTTTGGTTTTCTCAGGAGTCATCGGTCTTGCCTCAGGCCTTGCAGCGACCGGATTTTACTGGATGCTCAATACCTTTGTTCACTTCTTTCTGGTCGCCCGTCCAGCGGGCCTGACTCTGACCAGTATTCTTACGATCATTCTCTCTCCGGCATTGGGAGGTTTGGCGTGCGGGATCATGCTTCATTACTTTTCCCCGGACGCCCGCGGGGGAGTCGCCGAAGTCATTGACGCAATCCTGCATCGGAACGGTTTCATCCGGCCCCGCGTGGGATTCTTCAAAGCCTTTGCCTCAGCAATCTGCATCGGTTCAGGAGGCTCGGCGGGACGCGAAGGACCTGTCGTTCAAATCGGCGCGTCCGTCGGAAGTACCCTTGCGCAAGCCTTCCGGGTGGGGCGTAAGCATTCTCAAATCCTGGTGGCTTGTGGTGCAGCGGGCGGGATCGCTGCGGTTTTCAACGCTCCGATCAGTGGCGCCTTCTTTGCTGCCGAGATCATCACCGGCAGATTCGAGATGAAGGATCTGACGCTTCTTTTCACCGCATCGGCATTTGGCGCAGGAGTCTCACGGACTCTCCTTTATAACCATGCCACCTTTGAAGTGCCGCCTTATCAATTGACTAATATCTGGGGATTGGTCTTTCACGCGATCTTGGGCGTTCTTTGCGCGCTCATAGGGCATGCGTTCATTCATCTTCTGCATCAGAGTGAGAAGCGCTTCGCAAAACTCGATTTGCCCTTTGTCGTAAAACCCGCCATTGGCGGGTTGCTGGTCGGCTTGATCGGACTTGGGATCCCTGAAGTCTTCGGCACAGGCGGAGAGCTCCTTGCCGATATTTTTGTCAGTCCAGTAGCTCCAGGAATTTTGCTCCTTTGGATGCTCGCAAAACTGGTCGCAACACCTCTGACCTTGGGCTCTGGAGGATCCGGTGGCGATCTGATGCCGTCGCTTTTTATCGGAGGAACGCTCGGTGGCGCATTTGGCCATTTTGCGCATGCAGCCTTTCCTCTCACGACAATGCCCGCAGGCGCTTATGCACTGGTGGGAGCCACCGCGTTTTTCGCAGGTGTGTCGCAAGCTCCCATGACCGCGATCATCCTGGGATTTGAAATGGGTCAGGATTACGGCATCATCCTGCCTCTCATGTTGGCCTGCTCACTCAGCGCACTGGTCTCCCGACATTTCCGTTCTGGCTCCCTTTACACTGGAAAGCTGATGGAGCGTGGAATCGATGTCGAGAAGCTTCGCCAAGCCCGCCTGGGTCCGCTCGATTTGGTTACGGTCGGTGAAGTCATGAGCGCAAACGCGATATCAGTGTCTCCTGAGATGCCGATTCAGGAACTCTCTGAAAAGTTCGTGAAAGAAGGAAAACATCGCTACGTGGTGATTGACGATGGAAAGCTGATCGCGGTCGTCACGGAGTCCGATGTTCAAAAAGCGCTCGAGAGTGAGCCAAAACCCTCAACGGTCCGTGACATTGCCTCACCGAACCCCGTTGTCTGTTTTGCATCCGACACACTTGAGCAGGCCATTTTGAAACTCAGTCCTTATGAGTTTGGTGGAATGCCTGTGGTGTCCGAAGAAGATCCATCTCAAGTTGTGGGAATGATCAGTAGAAAAGATATCCTGCATGGATACAGTCTGGGCACCTCTAAGTCGCGTCGAACAAGATAGCGGCCATAAGCGCCCGACCTAACGCATCGCAATGCGGCCAAACCTAAAGCAAGCTGCAAGTTCTGGCTTCTGTTAAACTTCTTGCACTTGCGATCGCGACCAGCGTAAAAATTAGACTCCATGGATCAAAAATTGACTCAACCGCATCTTCCGGCCGCGCTCGTCGTGGACCTGGATGGGACTTTGATTGCATCCGATCTGCTTCTTGAGCTCTGGCTTGCGGCGGTCAAACAGGATCCATGGACGCTGCTTCTCTCGCCTTTTTGGCTGCTGCGTGGACGCTGTTTTCTCAAGCAAAAGCTTGCTCAAACCGTCGAGCTCGATTGGACGAGACTTCCCTACCGCAAACCTGTTGTTGATCTGATCCTGGAAGAGCGCTCCAAGTCCAATCCCGTCATTCTTGCATCGGCATCCCCTCAGTCAGCGGTGAAAAGGATTGCTGAGCATTTGGGTTACTTTGATCACTTCATGGGATCCGACCTGGAGAATCTCAAAGGCAAAGCCAAGCGCACTCAGATCGAGAAGCTTCTTCAGGGACGACCCTTTCGCTATGTCGGGGATTCCTGGGCCGATCTTGATATCTGGAATGGCTCCGCTGGAGCAATTGCCATCAATCCTTCATCAGGACTTTCGGCAAAGCTTGAAAGCATATCGCAGAAAAGCGGGATGCCACTTCAAGTTTTCAGGGATCAGCGCTTTTCTTTGAAGCTCATCTCAAAGGCCTTGCGCTGTCATCAATGGGCAAAGAACGGGCTCCTTGCTCTTCCGATGATCATGGGTCATTTTGTCAAAGACCTGAGTCGTTGGGAAGAGGTCGCGATCGCGTTTGTTTCTTTCTCCGCAGCTTCATCGACAGTCTACCTTCTCAATGACTTGCTTGATCTGGAAAGCGATCGCAAACACGCGACCAAGAAAAACCGTCCGTTCGCATCGGGGGCGCTCCCTCTTTCTTTCGGGATTGGCGCGATCCCTGTGTTGCTGCTCATCTCAGTGATTACCGCAGCACTTCTGCCTCAGGCATTTGGCGTGATGATCGGCGCATATCTCGCGCTCAATATTCTCTATTCCTTTTATTTAAAGAAGGTTCTGGCAATCGATGTCATCCTGCTTGCGGGCCTTTACACGTTGAGAATCCTTGCAGGTGGCGTCGCAACCGATGTCCCGGTCTCGCAATGGCTTTTGGGCTTCTCCACGTTCTTCTTTTTCGGTCTGGCGATGGCCAAGCGTTATATCGAGCTTTTGCGTCAGGTCGATCGCAATACTGAACTTCATGGTCGCGGTTATCACCCGCAGGATGCCTCCTCCGTTTTTGCACTGGGAAGCGCGGGTTCATGTCTCTCTGTCCTGATTCTGGTGCTTTATCTGAACAGCGATACGGCATCGCGGCTCTATCGGCGTCCAGAGGATCTCTGGCTGGTTGCACCTTGCTTGCTTTACTGGGTCAGCCGAGTCTGGATCCTGGCTCATCGAAAACTCATCCAAGATGATCCTGTGGTCTTTGCTCTCAAAGATCGCGCGACTTGGCTTACCTTGTCAGCCGTAGGACTCATCCTTTACTGGGCGTCTTGAATTCATGCGCGACAGGAGATCACCACCGTGAGCAAATCGAGTGAGAACCGCGCCAGCGAAAGCTGGGGAAGATATCCGAAAGTCACGCAGGAGATGCGCGCACTTCACTGGCGCTCGGACTCTATTCCTTCTCTTCCTGCGGGAAAAACGCTTCTTCCGCGTGGCCAGGGCCGAAGCTACGGCGATGCTTGCCTGAATGATGGGGAGTATCTTCTCTCGACTTCAGGACTGGATCGATTGATCGCTTTTGATCGCCAAACAGGCCTTCTTCGCTGCGAATCAGGCGTTACATTGGAGCAGATCCTTGAAATCTCCGTTCCTCAAGGCTGGTTTCTGCCCGTCACTCCTGGTACAAAGTACGCTTCCATTGGCGGTGCCATCGCAAACGACGTGCACGGAAAAAACCACCACCGTGCGGGAAACTTCGGCCATCACGTCAGAAGATTTGAGCTATTGAGATCCGACGGCACGCGACGCATCTGTTCGCCAACAGAAAATGCGGATTGGTATCAAGCCACAATCGGCGGCCTTGGGCTAACAGGTCTTATCACTTGGGCAGAAGTTCAGCTGAAGCCCGTGCAAGGTCCTTTTATTTCCCAGGAAGTGATCCGCTTCAGAAACTTGGAGGAGTTCTTTGAGATCTCCGAGAGCTCGGATGCGGATTACGAGTACACGGTTTCCTGGATTGATTGCCTGGCTCGCGGAAAATCCCTGGGTCGGGGTCATTTTATCCGTGGCAATCATTCGGTGACGCCAGGCGCCGCCGAGGATTTTCGTGAGAAGCGCAAAAAAGCCGTGCCGTTTGATTTCCCAGGCTGGACTCTGAACTCGCTCTCCGTCAAAGCGTTCAATACTCTTTATTACAATCGCCAGATCAGCAGATCCAAATTCTCGACCGTTCACTACGATCCTTTCTTTTATCCTCTGGATGCGATCCGCTCCTGGAACCGGATCTATGGAAAACGCGGTTTTCTTCAGTATCAATGCGTCGTGCCGTACCAGCAAGGCAGCGAAGCGATTCGTGAAGTCTTGGGCCGCATCGCCGCCGCAAAAACGGGCTCTTTTCTTGCGGTCCTTAAAACTTTTGGAAACGTTCCTGCCGTGGGCATGATGTCCTTTCCGCGCCCCGGCGTCACGCTTGCGTTGGATTTCCCGAACTCGGGCGAAAAGCTTTACAAACTTTTTGAAGATCTGGATCAGGTGGTGGCCCAATCAGGTGGCGCGCTTTATCCCGCAAAAGACGCAAGAATGTCTTCCACGCATTATCTTCAGTTTTATCCACGCTATCGTGAGTTCACGCGCTTTATCGATCCGCAAATTTCATCCAGCTTCTGGCGCCGCACAGGTGGCGCAGCTCAGACTTAGGTCATCAGGAACCAATCTATGAAACAAAACATCGTTATTTTCGGGGCAACTTCTGCCATTGCTGAACAAGCTGCAAGAGTCTGGGCAAAACGCGGGGATCAGCTTGTCCTGGTGGGTCGCAATTCTGACAAGCTCTCAGCCATCGCCCAGGACCTGAAAGTCCGGGGCGCCTCGCAAACCACGGTTAAAACAACGGATCTGAATCGCGTTGAGAACCATCCGGCACTCATCACTGAAATTGAGCGAGAACTTGGCCGTATTGATGTCATCCTCGTCGCCCATGGTCTTTTAGGTGATCAGCGCCAGGCCGAAAAAGACTTCGTGGCCGCGCAAGCCATCTGGCAAACAAACTTTGTCAGCGCTGCATCCCTGATGTCGCTTCTTGCTCCGATCCTTGAAAAACAAAAAAGCGGAACCATCGCTGCCATCTCCTCAGTCGCTGGAGATCGCGGACGCCAATCCAATTATTTTTACGGCTCCTCCAAAGGCGCGCTCTCGATTTTTCTTTCGGGCTTAAGAAACAGGCTTTTCCAAAGCCAGGTGAATGTTCTTACGATCAAGCCAGGGTTTGTGGATACCCCGATGACTGCGGACTTCAAAAAAGGCGCACTTTGGGCGTCCTCTGAAACCGTGGGCCAGGGCATTGTGCGCGCCATCGATAAAAAACGCGCGATCGTTTATTTGCCGGGCTTTTGGCGTTTGATCATGACGATCATCTGCAGCATTCCCGAAACACATGTCGTTCCTTGCTTACCTGCATAAGGCGGTAAATCGCGAGAATCTGACTGCCTCCGAAGCCGAAGCACTGATGCATTACGTACTCAGCGGAGACGCCACGACATCGCA
>JBJMMA010000150.1:0-3906 GCA_045805065.1 Bdellovibrionia bacterium
ACGTCAACTGGCCTGGACGCTGCAGAACTACGGTGCCTATATCGACGACGATATGTACGGCTCCCCTGGAATTCTGTTTGATACCGAAGTGGGTCCAGCTGGAAGAAAAGCCGATGAATTCCAACAGGACTACGGCTATGCCTTCTTGCAGAGGGTTAATGCTCCGAACGCATGGCTTCGCGACATTCAAAGACTCATGAAGGTCTTGTCTGTCGTCGACAACAACAGTCCAACGAGCATTGGCGGTGGTGGAACTCCACGCCAGCCTCTGGCTCCTGCCATTGCTCCGTAATGAGATAGTCATTCATCGAAGCCCCTCTCGATGAGACGCATTAGGGCATGATTGGGAAACCGATCATGCCCTTTGCTTTTGCTAATTTTACATTTTCGGCATTGTTAGAAATGTCGATGTGACGGTTTCGCTGGGCGAATCTGGAGCGGAAACGGTTGTGCTTGGAATGTGACATACGACACTGTCGCCTGCAAAATGCCACACACACGAGAAGTCGATCTTAAATATCTCGTCGTTAGGAGAGGTCATCGCGGAAAGAAGTATCGCAAGAACGCGATCGCTGGTTGGAGTAGATCGATAGTTTTCTCGCAGGACGCGCGCTAAGTAATCGGGCTTTGAAACCACTGCGAACGAATGGGATGCAACATCATTAGGATGATCAGATCGCTCGATCTTTTTGCATGAGACGGAGTTCTCAGGATTGTTTGCGTCCCAGATTTTACAAAAACTCTCGTCGTCTTTAGAAAAGCGAACAGTAAATTGGTTGTAAAACTCTATTTCGACGGGCTTTAGGCGCGATGCGTTTTTATAGTGATAGAATACAGCAAAGGTACATTCGACAAAGGCGTCACTCACCAAATGGCACCTGTTGACTTGCAGGCCTTGAGACTCCGTTTTTACATTGAGCTTATTGTTCTCTAAAAACTCTGAAATCTGATTCGAGACTTCGTATATGGAATCATCGCCATTGGGCTGTTCAATGCCCGAAAGACCGGCATATTCGTGATGAATTAAGACGTATCGATCTGACACGCTTAAAGAGCGGAATTTGTGATAGTCGCAGGTAATTCGGGAACCTGCCGAATCTTGATCGAAACGGCAAATCTTTGGGGTTCCATTCACATTGACAGGGTAACCGCGATCTTTCGGCCCTATGCATTGAACTTTCGTGTTCCGAATCGCCTTCAGCATCTTATCGGAGTATTGCTTAACGGAGACTCCTGCAGGGAGATTGAGCGCATCAGGGCCGCCCTGTTGAATCCAGTTCAAAAGATCATCTCGGATGACTTTAATACGGTCTTCGCAGAGATCGCCCCCGCCAGCAGTTACGCCACCACCTTCTTTGTTGGCCGAGACGGATTGAGCGGAAATCATCGCTAAAAGCACTAGCGCAAACTTCCAATTCAAAAGGCTAGAAAACCGCATCAAGGGCTCCTCTGTTTCGTATCCTGCGTCTTACTCGCGCTCTGATGATTTATCGAGATAAAAATTGAAAGTTTGTAAGAAAAAAATTAATAAGCCTTAAATTTTCAGCTCTGATCAGGTGAGAGAGGCTCTTGTGAAATCGATTTTCGACTACAATTCGTACCGATTGTTTTTGAGGGATTGTTTCCCCCAAAAGGGAGAGGCTCGTGGGCGCAGAAAATTTCTTGCGGAACACCTGAAATGTCAGCTCTCTTTGATCGGGCTTGTGCTGACGGAGCGAGCGCACTTCAGTGAGGAGATGCTTTGCGAAGTTGCCGAATTCCTCCGCTTGACTGAGAGCGAACGGGAGTTCTTCCTTCTTCTGGGGTCCTTCGAGCGCGCTGGATCCCATAAACTCCGGAGTGTTTACGAAAAACGGATTCGGAAGCTTCGTCAGGAGTATTGCAAGTTCGAAGAGGCGGTCAAGAGCGAGGCGGAGACAGAGCTGTCCACGGAGGTCTTGTCTGAATACTATGGCAACTGGCTGAATGTGGCGATCCAAACTGCTGTACTCATTCCTGAGATGATCACGATTGAAAGACTGCAGCATCTGTTCATGTGTTCGCGGGACCAGATCGAGGCCGCTGTGCAGTTTCTAGTTCAAAATGGGCTGATTCGCCGTGAGAAAGGACGGCTCTCGCCTGGAGTCCGGCGGCTTCATTTTAAGAGAGCCTCCAGTATGATTCCTTTGATTCACACAACGTGGCGTCTGGAGGCGACTCGGCACCTTCACTCGAATAAGGACTCCAATCTGCATTTTTCAGGGGCTTACTCGGTCTCACGCTCGGACTACGAGCGAATTAAAACAGTCCTTCAAGAAGCTCTGGTGAGTTGCGAAAAAGTGGTCGCGCCTTCGAAGGATGAGTGTTTGATTGCGATCGGACTCGACCTTTGGCGCTATTGAGTCGTTCATGATTCAGGATTGCTTAAAACATCCCGTCAGCCTTAGGCGGTGTGACGGGATTCGAAAGCACCAAAAGATTAGGATAGAAAAGCTGATTGAGCAGCACGCGCGGCGCAAGTCTGCCAAAGAGTCGTGAGCGCCAATGGGAAGTGTGAGCGGTCTCGGTTCCAACGATTTGGACAGACTTGCCATCCGCGCTTGGAATGAGTTCGATTTTCCAACTCAGCTGATCAAAAAGTTTTGTGATCTTGCCTGAGGAATCATCTAGGATCTGAATCTCCAGAACTTTCCCTGGCTCAAAACGAGTGATCTTTCCCGCGAGCCTGAAAACTCGATGCGAGCCTTTGCCGGGATCGATCTGAATTTCAAGGAGCGCTCCAGTGTGAGCCATTTGCTCGACGCGAGGAAGCGGATGATTTTGTGAGTCCACGACTTGAGCTTCGCGGACATTATGGAACCAATCTTTCCACTTTGTCACGGTTTCAAGTTTGGACGAAAGCTCCTTGATCGGAAGCTGTGAGGATGCCTCGCGCACAAAGCTCAGAGACTCATCGGGAAGTCTGGCTTCCCACCAGCAAAAGATCAGAAATGCGGTGATAAAACCTAAAAGCGCAACCAGCCATCGACGCCAGTGCTTGAAAGAAGGGACAAGATGGGGATTGGTGCTGGGTTGGGTACTCATGGTGACTTAATTCATCGCATAACCCAGGTTATATTTCTATGAAGTTCAGGTATAAGAAGGGCACATGGCCCCAACTGGTAAAATGAATCCTGAAGTCATTGGAAATACGGACCGCTGGTTTGTCGTTGCTAAACCAGCAGGTTGGTTGACGATTCCCGGTCGCGCATCAAATCAAGGTGTAAGTCATCCCGTCTTGCAAGAGTGGGCTGAAGCTGCGCATGGAGCCAAGCTCTGGGTAGTTCATCGCATTGATCTTGAGACAAGTGGCGTGGTCTTGTTCGCAAAGACCGCCGAGTCTCACCGAGTGGCTAATCAGTGGTTTGAAAAGCATGAGGTCAAAAAGGCCTACGACTTTCTGGCTCAAGGAAATCCCACGTCTCCGATCATGAAAGCCTCGGATCCGATTGAGGGTAAGCCATCGGTTACGCAGCTTGAAGTCAAAGAGCGTTTTCAGGGAGCGTATCTAGGACGAGCGACGCCGCTCTCGGGCCGTCGACATCAGATTCGCATTCATCTTTTGAAAAAAGGGCATCCGATTCTGGGTGATGAGACTTATGGAGGGCCAAAGCAGATCGAAAGTCTCAATCTTGATATTGGACGAGTGGCCCTTCATGCGGCAAAATTGGAGCTACCCGGCGGAGAGCGCTTTGAGGCGCCGTGGCCTGAGGATTTTCAAAGCTGGGTTGAGAAATTGAGGAGCGCCCGTCAGTGAAAGCATCCGTAAGAGACTCAAAAGCTTTACAAGAGCTACGTGCAGCCTGGAAATGGCGCAAGGAGCAAGGGCTTCTCAGTGAGCTTCAGGCGCTTCGAGTTTTCCATGGACCCGGTGAGGGAAGTGGGGAG
>JBJMMA010000151.1:0-9270 GCA_045805065.1 Bdellovibrionia bacterium
AAAAGGTTTTGCTGGATCTTACGATAGGTTCTAGTCGAGATTTCAATCACGTCTGCAACCAGGAGCGGCTCACCTCGCATGAGCGTGACGCCCGAGACCTGCATAGCCACATCAGTGCCTGTTGACATGGCCATTCCCACATGAGCCGCGGCGAGCGCTGGAGCATCGTTGATTCCATCCCCTACCATCGCAACAACTCGGCCTTGCTTCTTCAAGTTCTCAACGATCTGAACCTTGTCCTTGGGAAGGATTTGCGCGTGAAAATCCTGGATACCCAGTTCTTGAGCGACTCTTGCTGCGGTCGACTGATGATCGCCTGTCAGCATCACAACCGCGATTCCGCGATTCTGCAAAGCAGCCACTGCCTTCCGGGCTGTGGGCTTAACAGAATCGCTGAAAGTGATCGTGCCCAGCACTCTCTTTTGTGGAAAAACCTGCGCGACATAAGTCATGCCCTGAGAAGAATCCGGGATATCAATTCCCTGCTCACGCATGAAAGCATCGCTTCCAAGCATGACTTTCTTTCCCTCGACCAGACCTTCGATTCCACGTCCTGGGATGGTGCGAATGAATTTTGCCGGTTCAACGGCAAGACCTCTTTGAGAGGCTTCATGGACTATGGCCTTGCCCAGTGGATGCTCGCTCCCCATCTGAACCGATGCAGCCATTTTCAAAAGCGAGCTCTCATCACCTTCTCGGGCAGTAATAGCCTCGATTCGAGGTTTACCCTCAGTCAGTGTTCCTGTCTTGTCAAAGACCACTGTGTTCAATGAGTGAGAAAGCTCGAGAGCCTCCGCGTTCTGAATGAGAATGCCTTGTCTCGCGGCAAGTCCGGTTCCCACCATGATTGCCGTAGGAGTTGCAAGTCCCAGCGCACAAGGACATGCAATGACGAGAACCGCAACAGCATGAAGAAGGGATGCAGCTGGATTTGACGACAGATACCAGCTCACTGCAAATGTCAGGGCTGCGATAACCAAGACCGTAGGAACAAAGACGGCGCTCACACGATCCACAAGTCTTTGGATCGGCGCTTTCTCTGCCTGCGCATCTTCAACGAGTCGAATGATCTTGGACAAAGTCGTCTCAGAGCCGATCGCGCGCGTTTCAATCTTAAGAAGCCCATCCGTATTGATGGAGCCTCCAATGACCGTCTGATCCTTCTCTTTCAAAACAGGAAGACTTTCGCCTGTGATTAAGGATTCATCCACCTGGCCTCGACCCTCAAGGATGACGCCGTCGATGGGAATGCGCTCACCCGGCCTGACCAGGACGATATCGCCGACTCGAATCTCATTGAGCGGAACTTCCGTTTCACTTTGCCCGCGAAGCACTCTCGCGCGATCAGGACGGAGCGCTTGAAGGGATCGGATAGCTTGCGTGGTCTGATAGCGGGCCTTGGACTCCAGCCACTTTCCCATCAGCACGAGCGTGATGACGACTGTTGCACTTTCAAAGTACAGCTCGTGTGAGCCTTGAATCATCAGATAGACGCTCAAGAAATACGCCGCACTTGTTCCAAGCGCGACGAGCAAGTCCATATTGGCGGTCTTTGCCCGGAGCGCTGAAAAGGAGGACCTATAGAAGCGCGCGCCAAACACAAATTGAACCGGCGTTGCCAGCAAAAGCTCAGCCCACGAAGGCAGCATCCAATGAATTCCAAATGCACTCAGGATCATGGGCGCTAGAATAGGAAGTGAGAAGATGGCTGCGCCCAAAAACCAGAGGAGCTGAAATCTCAATTCAGCTTCTTTTTGAGCAGCACGCACTTGAGCCTGCTCCTGAAGATCCGCTTCAGTACGAGCAAGTCGCGCTTCATAGCCCGCGTCTTCAACGGCCTGGATGAGCTGGGTCGCAGGAAAGTCGTCCGACTCCACTTTGACCTGAGCGCTCTCTGTAGCCAGGTTGACGCTCGCGTCTTTGACTCCGGGCACTTTCTTGAGAGCCTTCTCCACATGCGCCACGCAGGAGGCGCACGTCATCCCCTCGACAGAAAGTGGAATAACGCGGTCTTTGCTTTTATCAGCTTGAGCATTCATGAGCTCACTCTAAACCTTCCCATGATTGGAAGGTCAAGAGGAACTACCGAACAGCTTCGATTCTGAATTTACGGCCTTTAATCCGGCCGTTACGGAGCCGCTCCAAAGCGACTTCTGCTAAGTGCGCTGCGACGGCCACATAGCTGAAATGGTCGTGAATCTCGATTTTACCGACATCTGATGCACTGAATCGCCCTGCCTCGCCTGTCAATGCACCCAAGATATCGCCCGGGCGGACCTTCTCTTTTCTTCCGCCGGAAATGTAAAGAGTTCGCATTTCGGCTTCGCCCTGAATTTTCTCCTGGATAGCTTCCGGATCAATCTCTTGGAGTGAGCCTAAATCCATTTTCTCGAATTTAATCGAGGCGTATTGCTCAATGGAACGAAGCTTTCCTCTCTCACGAGAAGAGATGAAAGATACCGCCAGTCCCTCGCGCCCTGCTCTGCCGGTGCGTCCTACACGATGGACATAAATTTCAGGCTGCTTGGGAAGTTCGAAGTTAACGACGGCATCCAGGCCCTCGACATCGATTCCGCGCGCAGCCACATCCGTTGCGACCAGAGCCTTTAAGCTTTTGTTTCTGAACTTGGCCATGATGCGGTCGCGGTCATTCTGCTCAAGGTCGCCATGCAGAGCACCCACGCTCAAACCCGAGCGAGAGAGTTCATTCATGAGGGCATTTACGCTCGCCTTGAAGTTACAGAAAATGATCATCGACTCAGGCTTCTCTTGCTCTACAATCTTGAGAAGCGCCTTGAGTCTGTCTTCGGCTTCAACCTCGGCCACGACCTGACGGATTGCTGCCACTGCCTGATTGGATCGCTCGATGGTGATCCGCTCCGGACTGCGCTGGTACTTCCGGCTCAGCGTTTCGATGCCTTGAGGAAACGTTGCTGAAAAAAGCACCGTCTGCCGAGAGGCTGGCACTTCGCTCAGGATCTGCTCCATGTCTTCTTGAAATCCCATCTCAAGCATCCGGTCTGCTTCATCCAGGACCACTGTCGCTACCGATGAGAGATCCAACGTGCCACGACGCAAGTGATCCATCACGCGGCCGGGAGTTCCCACAACGAGATGCACCCCTTTGCTCAAGGCATTGAGCTGAGTAAAGATCGGAGCTCCCCCGGTGATTGTAAGAACTTGAAGTCCGGGATGGCGGCGGCCGAGCCTGCGAATCTCACGAGCCACCTGAGCGCAAAGCTCACGGGTTGGACAGAGAATCAGGGCCTGAACCCGGCGACCTGCAAATTGAAGGTCCTGGAGAATCGGGAGGCTGAATGCGGCTGTTTTTCCGCTTCCAGTCTGGGATTGCGCGATCACATCTTTTCCCTGTAAAAGCAATGGGATAGATTGAGCCTGAATAGCCGTAGGCTGTGTAAAACCAAGTTCCTGCGCGACCTGGACCAGGGCGGGAGAGAGATTGAGTTGAGCAAAAGTCATTTGGAGATCGTCATATACGCAGCGCGCCAAATATGCTACTAAGCTTTCACCTCGAGAGTATATTTATTTATGAGTCGTTTAATCCATCGTGCGCCCTCGGTCGGCGGCCTAGTCAAAAAGATCATGGAGATCAACCCTGAGCTTGGTGTTCGGGAGATCTCTCAAATCATTCGACAGTCCACGCATGCTCAAGGATCGGAAGCAGGCGATTATGCCGCGCTTGAGATCGTTGACGAAGCCAAGGCAATCGAGCTCGCCCAGAGCACCCTAAGATAAGTACGAAAAGATCCGCGCAAAAAGAAAAGCCCCGCTTCCACAGCGAGGCTTCTTCATTTTAGGTTGATATTTAGTTTGATATCAAAGCATTTTGTCTAAGCTTGGCTTGCGACCTGTGCTGGCTCAGTCTGCTCGATTTTGAGTTCGGTTTTGCAGTGATTGCAGAGATCAGACATCGGCCATTTCACTGCGCTTCTTGCGATCTCAAATTCCTTGCCACACTCCGGGCAGACTCCTCTTCCACCCAAGATGACCTGCTCTTGTCCAGCGATCCAGGAAAAGACAATCGGGCCCGCAAGGATCAAAGTCGGAACCAGGATGAAATGAAGAATTGGAATCAGGATCGACACGATCGCAAGTCCCCAGGTAAATCCAAGCGCCTTGAATGCACGTGTGGTTCTCTCTTTTTTGTCCCAGACTTTGAGTTCCACTGTGCCGGTCGAAGTGCTTCCGCGAACGTTCGAGATTTTGACAGCAAGATTTTGTGGTGAGTTCATAATCTGGATGAATATCGCGCTCCTTAATTTGATTAAAGAGAATTGCTAGCGAACTTTTTGCTGTTTGATGTCATAACAAACCCGGCGACTCATCGCCGAAAAGCCAACAAATTTTCTTAGGTCAGAATTTTAGCTTTTTTTAACCTTAAATCGTGGTAGTTTCCCATCAACGACCTTCGCCGGTCGAGACTTTTTAATATCGCGGAAAGCCTAAAAGTCTATCGGGTGTCCTACTCCAAGAGTCCCCGATTTTTGAACCGCCTGGTGGTTAAGTTTTTGTCTGTAAGCACTGTAAGCAAATGACCAGGCCTCCGGTGCGCAGCCGATGCTGCGAATCCTCCGGTGTAAGTGCGTACGAGTCAGTGCGCAAAGTTCGTGATGAACTTCATGCACACAACTAAATCGACGAGTGAGATTTAATTAGAATGAGTGATCCTAATCAGCCCAATCAGCCGAACCCATCCCAACCTTCTTCCCCCCATCAGAGATCAAAAAGAAGAAGAAGAGGACGAGGCGGCGGCCATCACCGTCCAAATCATCACTTCCAAAATCAAAACAATCAGCCCCAAACCAACCCGGACGGTACGCAAACCCAGCCCGCAAATGCAGGGAATGGACCAAACAGCGTTCCTCAAGAAAATACGTCGCTCTCTTTAGAAGATCGTTGTGTTCGGCAGTTCCCTCGAATCGCCTTGGGCCGGGGAAGAGCTTATTTCAATGCAGGTCGCGTCTCTGATCCTGTCTGGACCGAAAAAGAATGTTCTGTTGAAGTTCAAGGCTCAGGAGGCAATTACAAAGTTTCCTTTGATTTCTCTCAAGTCCCGGAAGCACGTCGCCTTCCAGCAAAGTGCGATTGTCCTGCTTACGCCAAAGGCGTTCTCTGTAAGCATCTCTGGGCAGGCATCCTTCAAGTTGAAAAAGCAAGCCCTGCTGGAATGATTCCAGAAGGCGGAAGCTTAAAGCTTGTTCATGCTCAGCCTCGTCCAAGGCGCGAGATGCAGGGCCCGCAACCTGGTGGACATGGACCAGGAGGACAGCCTCGTCCTCAAGGCCCAATGATCGTTCCAGGAAGAATTTCCTCCAGCTGGATTGATCGCCTCAATCAGCTTCAGGGCCTCAGCGTTGTCGCTCCTGAGAGAAGACTGGCAGCAAGCCTTTCCGCGTTCTTTGTGATCTCGGCTGATGAAACGGCTTCCTCCGGAAAACTGGTGTTTGATCTCTGGACGCGAGTGAAGTCCACAAGCGGCGACATGGGCCCACTGAGACCAAACCGCGTCTCGGGTCATGACTTCTCACACTACGATGATCTTCGAGATCAAGAAGTTCTCACGCTTCTCACTCGAAGCGGTAATCCACAGACTTTCACGCCTTACGGCGGCCGCGGCGGAAATGTTTCGTCGCGCTTTACGGTCGATCCGATTTTCGAGTCTCATCTGATTCCAATGCTTGCGAGCGCAGGAAAGCTTTTCTTGTCGCGCTCTCCAAATGGAACTCCCGACTCTGCGGAGCGTCCGCTGAGATTGGATCGCAGCAAGACCTATGATCTTGAGCTCAAGATCGAGGCTCCAAGCACCGAGTACTACAAGCTCGATGCGATCCTGAAGCGCAGCGGAGAATTCTTGAATCTCTCTGCCCCGCTTGCAATTCTTCGCAGCGGATTTTTGCTTTTTGATGACCGCTTGAGCCGTTTCAGCGAACCTGCTCACGCACTCTGGGCTCTCGCACTGAGAAAGCCCGCGCAGTTCCTGGTTCCACGCGCTGATGGCGATTCTCTTTTGACTCGCATCCTGCTTGATCCATCCTCTCCTAAGGTCACCTGGCCTGCCGACATGGGCTGGACCCAAACTTTGATCGAGCCTAAGCCTAAGGGCGTCTTCCGCCCGCTTGGAAACGATCCGTCTACGGGCCGCATGACCCTGACCGTTAGCTTTGATTATGACGGACGCGAAGTGGCTCTCGCTGAAAACGAGAAAACCCTCGTTGATCCGGCCAATAAGCGCGTCATCATCCGTAACACGGAGTTTGAAGAGCGCACTCTGATCAAGGCGCTTGAGATCCTGCGCGATCCGCAAGGCACGGGCTCGGTTCCAATGAGTGATCTTCACCGTGCTGCTAATGATCTTTGCCGCGCGGGCTGGACGATTCACTTTGAAAACCAAAAGCTTCTGATCGCTGATGACTTTGCGCTGAACGTGAGCTCATCGACCGATTGGTTTGACCTTAAGATGAGCGCAAGCTTTGGCGATATCTCTGTGGATCAAAGACAGCTTCTTGCAGCTCTTGAATCCGGAAGCGGCCTTGTGAAGCTCTCGGATGGATCCCTTGGGATGCTTCCGCCGGAGTGGCTTGCTCAGTATGCGCCGGTTGCACAGCTTGGGACCAAGTTTGGCGAGATGACGGAAGATGGAAATCTTCGCTTCACCCGCTTTCAAGGCCTGATGCTCAACGCAGTTCTTACGGATGACTCACGCCTGAAGGCCGACGCTGGATTCAGCGCCTTTCGCGAAAAGATTCGCAAGTTTGAAGGCATGAAATCCGTCGCCGCGCCATCGGGTTTCAAAGGAAAGCTTCGCGACTACCAAAAAGAAGGCTTGGCATGGCTGGGCTTCATCCAGGAATTTGAAACGGGCGGAATCCTTGCCGATGACATGGGTCTCGGTAAAACGATTCAGGTTCTTGCGTTCCTCCTGGGTCGCATCGCAAGCCAGAAGGATGGCCAGAAGCTTCCTTGCCTTGTTGTCACCCCGAAGAGCTTGGCGTTCAACTGGGCTGATGAAGCCTCTCGTTTCGCGCCAGAGCTGAAGCTTGTTCGTTATGCTGGCACGGGCCGCACGAAGCTCATAGATGAAATGAAGGATGCTGATGTCGTTGTGACAACGTACGGAACGTTGCGCACAGACATCAAAAAGCTTCAAGAAGTCGAATTTGACGTAGCGATCGTTGACGAAGCTCAAGCCATCAAGAATTCGAAGTCTCAGGCCGCAATGGCGGCAAAGAAACTTCGCGCTCGTCAGAAACTAGCGCTTACCGGTACGCCAATCGAGAACTCGATTAAAGATCTGATTTCGATTCTTGAGTTCACGAACCCAGGTCTCTTGACCGTCTCTCCTCAAAAGGAAATCGGTCATGACACGCAGGCCATGTTGGCAAAGACCCTGAAGCCTTTCATGCTTCGTCGCACGAAAGAGAAGGTTCTCACTGAGCTTCCAGATAAGTCTGAGCAAGTACTCTTCTGCGAAATGAGCACGACTGAGAAGCAATTCTACGCCGCAATCCGCGACAAGTATCGCGCGTCGCTTGCTGAGAAAATTGATTCCGGCGGTGGGCTTGCCAAGAATAAGCTTCATGTCCTTGAAGCGCTCCTGCGCCTCCGTCAGGCTGCATGTCATCCAGGCCTTGTGGACCCACGTCGCAAGGGCGAGCCAAGCGCAAAGCTTCAGCTTCTCTTGAACCATATCAAGGAAGTGACTCAAGAAGGCCATAAGGCTCTCGTGTTCTCGCAGTTCACAAGCCTCCTCTCCCTGGTTCGCACGAACCTGGAAGAAGAAGGCGTCCACTACGAGTATCTCGATGGACAAACCGAAGATCGCAAGACTCCGGTTGAGCGCTTCCAGAACGATCCAAATTCCCGCGTATTTCTGATCAGCTTGAAGGCTGGCGGCACGGGTCTCAATCTGACGGCAGCCGATTACGTCTTCATCCTGGATCCTTGGTGGAATCCAGCGGTTGAGGCACAAGCCATCGGTCGCGCGCATCGCATGGGCCAAAGCAATAAGGTCTTTGCTTATCGCATGATCGCTCGCGGCACCGTGGAAGAGAAAATCCTTGAGCTACAAAAGACCAAGAAGGATCTTGCGGAATCCATCATCTCCGAAGATCAGGACTTCTTGCGCAAGCTCACTAAGGATGATCTGGAGCAACTGCTGACTTAATCCGAGTCAGGGAGCCCTGTTATGTTGAAATATCTTCATACGATGATTCGCGTGACGGATTTGGAGAAATCTCTTCATTTCTACACGAAGGGACTGGGCTTTCAGATCGAGAGCCGCCAGGATTATGAAGATGATCGTTTCAGCTTGGTTTTCTTGCGCGCTGAGGGTGACCCTAAAGAAGGTCCTCGGGGCTGCCCAATGATCGAGCTGACTCATAACTGGGATACAAAATCGTACACCCGTGGCGATGCTTACGGGCACACCGCCTATCAAGTTCAATCCATCGAGAAGGTACAAGCGCGCCTGAAAGAGAATGGATACGACTTGAGCTGGGGACCAGGGCTCACCCCATCCGGAAAGACCAAAATGGCTTTTGTGGATGATCCCGATGGATATGAGATTGAGCTCCTTGAATACTCAAATGAATACTCAGATGCATGAGTGTACGGCAGCACGTTTCTGAAATTTTCAGAACGGACCATTATCCTGCGCCTTGGACCCGCATGATCTTATGCGGGATCGCAACCTGCGTTCCTTTGATTGTAGGCGTAGTGCAGGGACAGGTAGCTTACTCGATCTATGGCGCTATCACAGGCTATCTTGTCGCACTGAATGATCACCTGGGCAGCTTTAAGCATCGCCTTTGGGTAACCCTGCTTACGTTTGCAATCATGCTGGGTGGAGTCGCTCTAGGTTATCACTTACAAGCACATGAACTGGCCTACCGTGTCTCCATGATCGGTCTTGCCTATTGGCTTGGGGTTCTTGCTGGAGAAGGTGCTGAAATTGAAAAAGCAGTCCTCTTCTCTGCTCTAGGAATCGTCATCGCTCATTCAGCAACTCAGCTTTTACCACCGAGCATTCCAGCAGCGCTTTTTTACATATCCCTGAGCTTTATCTCGCTCGCGGCATCCATGCCGCTGCTTTTACTGATCACAAAGAGCAAGCCAGACCCCTATCGCGGTATTCGAGAATCCCTGAGAAAGTCTCTGACCAAACAACGAGGAAAGCATCTCTACGCGGCAAGCTATGCTTTCACTGTTCTTCTATCGATTTGGCTGACCGAGCAGTTTCAAATCGAACGT
>JBJMMA010000152.1:0-50646 GCA_045805065.1 Bdellovibrionia bacterium
AAAATAATAAAATAAACAAAGATCTACCGATCTGTATGCTCCAAAATTCACTGATTTCCTTAAGTAAACTGGAGGAAACAACGAGTTCCTGAGGGCTTTTCTTGAACCAGTCCGTAGGCATGGAGCGCGCGTAACTGGGCTGAATAAAGCGATTATCCATGAGTACAATGATGCCCCGGTCAGTTTCTGAGCGAATCACGCGTCCTGCGGACTGGATCGCTTTGGCCATCGCAGGATACGAGTACGCATAGTCAAATCCGGCGCCATAGAACTCATCGTAGTACTTTCTCATTTCCTCGCGCTCAAGATTAAAGCTTGGAAGTGGAGGTCCGATGACGAAAGCACCAATCACGGTATCGCCCGGATAGTCGACGCCTTCTGAGAAAACACCGCCTTGAACTGCAAATACCATGGTGGGCTCGGACTGTGATTTCAGATGCTCGATGATTTCATCGATCTCGCTGGTGCGCATGTTGCGCTCCTGCTTTCGGATCGTGAAACCTGAGGGCGGAATGAACTGATCCAAGACGCGCTCCAGGAAATCAAAGCTCGGGAAGAAGGCAAAGTAATTCCCGGGTCTGAGCTCAATGATGCGGCGAATGGCTTCTGCCACTTTCGGATAGTTTCTCTCGCGTTCAGAGTATTTTGTCGAGACCTGAGGAATGATGACAAGTTTTCGGTTCTGGTGATCAAACGGGGATTGGAACTCGGCGGTCGAGAGTTTTTCTCCGTCCAGGCCTGAGAGCTTGGAATAGAACTCAAAGGGCTTCAAGGTCGCGGAAAATGCCACGACGTTCTCATATTCGTCATAACATTCGCGAAGCATGCTCGAGGCGTCGCAACAGGTGATCTTCAGCGTCCCACCGTTTGCGTGAGGGTGAAAGGTCGTGAAGAATTCCTTGCGATCCGGATTGATCACGAACTCAAGGGCTTCCGTGAACTGCGCCCAATAAAAGCAAAGCCTCAGAACGACATCTTTGGGTTGGATCTCCAGGGTCGAATCCAGATAGCGCGATAAAAAGGTTCTGAGCTTGCTGTCTTGCTCGATGAACGGAACGATGCTGGGTTCTACTTTAGTCCCTTGGGTTGCGCCATCCGGCTTGCAGGCGGAGATGACCTCAATGCATTCATCGATCAGCTCTTCGGCTTCCTTGCGAAAGCGCGAGGTGAGATCCATGACCTCTTCACGCATATGCTCAAGCGTGATGCTCGAGAGAGCTGGCGAGAAATGATCCATGGCGCGGGATGGAAGATTATGAGCCTCGTCAATGACAAGGTTTGGTTTTCCTTCGGAGGCAAACTGCTCTTGCGTCAGGCGTCCCATATTGCTTCTTGGAGCAATGACGTAGTTGTAATCGCAGATGACCGCATCTGCATCTTGCGCGGCCTCAAGCTGAAGCTCAAACGGACAGACTTCATACTCTTCACCCATCTTGGTGAAGACTTTTGATGTCAGCTTTTTCTTTTTAGCCAGCAGATCGCCCAGCTTGTTCTCGTGAACTTTGGTGTAGTAGTCGCGCGCAAACTCGCAATATTCAGGATTGCAAAGCGGCTCGTTCTTGAAACAGATCTTGGATTTGGCCGTGATGGTCAGGGACTTTACCGCGGATCCCGTATCCTGAAAGCGCTCAATCGCATCTTCAGCAACGCTGTGCTGACTGTTCTTGGGCGTCACGTAGACGACCTTCTGGCCGCGCGAAAGCGCTTCCTTCATCGCAGGATATAGAACGCCTGCGGTTTTACCCAAGCCCGTTGGCGCTTGAATCATGAGGCGCTTTTCGTCCTGTATGGCTTGCTCGATGGTTGCAATGAGTTCTTTTTGGCCAGGGCGCGGTTTTTCAAACGGGAATGGGAATTCTTCTGAAATCTTTTTTCGACGAGCCGCGCGCTTTTCCGCTTTCGCGACTACTTCTGCAAGCTCATCGAGTCGGAGCGCGAGCCATTTCTCGTAGGCTTCGATATCGAGCTTCACATCGAGATCGCGGGTTTCGCCATTTCGCGTGGAGACGAGATGAAAGCAGAGCTCCGGCTTGACGTTATGCTCAAGCCAGTAGAAGTAGCCGTACGTTGCCAGCTGAAGCCCGTAAGGATGCTCAAGGCCTGCTTCCTCAAGTTTTCTGGAAAGCTCATGGACGTTGAAGGTGGATTTGATTTCCTCGATCTTGGGAGGATTTCTGCGAAAGAGTCCATCGATTCTTCCGCCGACTTCAAAGGTGTAGCCGCCATGCTCAATCTGGCGCGAGATCTTCACTTCGGCTTCGTAGGAGTTGTAAGCCGCAGCCCTGCGCTCCTGGACCATGAGATGGATCTCCTGGCCTTCCTGTTGGGCGCGACCATAACCTGAGAGCGCTTCAATGCTTCCTCGACGAGGCACCGGGAGCGCGAAATCGCGAATCGAGAGCGATACGGTTTTGCTCAAAGCGTGCCTTCTTTCGCAGGATTTGGCTCAGCCTTGGCATTTGCGCCAAAATCAAAGAGCGAGAGAGTTTGTTCAGGAAGCTTGGCGTAAGCCTTGGGATCCAGAACTTCCACAGGATGAGCATCGAGCCCTTTTTTCCTGAGTGACCGGATCAGAGCGCCTGAGCGGTGCTGGACAAAGACACGCTTGGCACCGGACTCCTCTATGGTGCGATGAATGTCATTCCAATCAGCGTGATCGGACATCACAAAGCCATGATCATATTGCTGGCCGTGAGCGCCGTAACCGCCATGCATCCAGCCGGATGCGAATGCGGTTTGAAAGAGTCCCAAACGCTCCAGCCATTCCGTGCGCAAAAGGGATGGGGGAGCCAGAATCAGCTCACCGCGAAGCTCATAGTTGGGCGGGAGATCGCTCAGGCTCACGGTAGGCGCAAGTTTTCTTCCCTCAGCGCGGTAGCATTCGGTGAGTTCCTTGACCGTGTCATGAATGATGACAGGCCGATCCGCGTAAGGCGCAAGTTCTGCCAGAATGCGCTGGGCTTTTCCGAGAGAATAACCAAAGAGCAAAGAATTCATGTTGGCGCGCGCATTGTTCATCCACCAGCGATGAATGTCCTCGCCATGCTTGCTGTTTTTATCCCATTGATATTTAGGCGTGCCGAAAGTGGCTTCAGTGACATAGGTGTCGCATGGAACGACTTCAAAAGGATCGCAGCTTGGATCAGAATCACGTTTGTAATCGCCTGAGGCGACCCAGACTTCTCCCTGATGCTCGATGCGCACTTGCGCGGAGCCTAAGATATGTCCTGCCGAATGAAAGCTCAGTTTGACCGGACCGATCTTGAAAGTCTCCCCATAGGGAATGCCTTGGACGTTGATATCTTTTCCAAGTCTTGCTTTTAAAAGCCCGACTCCACACTTTGCCGTAAAATAATTCTTGGCACCGCGCCTCGCATGATCGCTGTGCGCGTGAGTCGTGACCGCTCTTTCAACCACGCGATGGGGATCGATATAGAAATCTCCAGCCGCGCAATACAGGCCTTTTTGGGTCCAGGCCAGAAGCGGTTCCTTGCTCAAAATCATGTCCTGCAGACTAGCCTAAACGGCAGTTCTTTCTCAAGGGGCCATTCTAGGTTTGGGCGCTTAAAGATCCTTAAAATCGACGACAGAAAGTTTCTTTTGAGATGCCTGCTTTTTAGCTCTGGCGCGGGCTCCGGCGCCTCCCAGCTTGCCCTCGGTTTTGAGCGGTGCCTCGGCCTCAAGCTTCTTGTAAAACTTATAAAACAGATTGGTTTGATCCAGTGTTTTTGAGATCGTTTTATCTGCTTCTGCAGGGCTCAGCTCCAAAGCATCACTCCAAAGTTGCTCAAAAAGCGTTTCGGTAGCCCCGACGGCGAGCGAGGGAAAGGCCCCGTCATCGACTTCGCCGTAAGCCACGATCAGAAGTCTTGTCCAGAGCTCTTTCAGGGCCTTCTCATAAGCCCGCTCGTTTTCTCGTCCTCGCATATCGGCGAGCCGCTTGAGTTCCTTGGTCGAAAGTGGGGACTCGGCCTGAAGGATTTCAAGGATCTTGCGCGCAGCTTGAGAAAGGGTCGCCTGGTTCTTGTAAGTGTCGTTCAGCGCGGGATTGAGTTTTTTGAGAAATGCCGTGAAAAGAGGTTTTGAAAAGTAAGTGGCTCGTCCGCGGTACCACTTAGTGTAAACCACTTTGCCCGTGGTGGAAAGTTCGGTCTTCAAATGCCAGAGATCAGCCACTCGGTGATCGCCATCCGAGTCCCACTCCCAGCGCATCTCGGATTTCGGGTGAAAGCGGTACCAAAGCGAATCCGGATCCCTTTTATTATCGATCGGGAAAACCAGCAGGGCGCCTGCTTGATTGATGGATTGAACGGCTAATCGGACGGCTTCTTGGGGTTTTGCTCGCATGCACTTCAGGCCTCAAGACGTTTTATCACTTCACATGCCGAAACTTCAATCAAGCACGAAACAAAGCGCCGCGTCATTGATGCTTTGAGAAGGTCGCTTTCAGAGGTTTTTACTGGGTCAGGCCCGACACTGTGGCAGTCTCGACGGGGCATTGAAGTAGCCTGAAATGCGGTCTAATCGCGTTCCAGTGAAACACCCTCTATTGAAATAAATGAGGAGATAAATTTTCTATCTTCTTTTAAAATAGGGATGTTACGATTAATCTGAGGCAAACATGAGCCTAAAGAAAAAACTTCAAAATCGGCTGAAGAATCAATTGAAGAGTCAGTTGAAGAATAAAAAGAAGAAAAGCTCCAAGGGCTCTTCTAAGCTCAATTCTTCTAAACTCAATGTTTTTGCTTCGGTTGAGTATCTGGGCTCAGAATCTCCAAGATCAGCAGCATCTGATCTGGATTATCCGAACTCTCCGCCGTGGATTCACTTTACGTGATCCAGTTTACTTAAGGCCCTGATATCGCCTGACGACTCTTTTGAATAACGGGTGTGCGGTGGACGAGTACATCGCAGCCGTAGGCTTTTTTGCAACCTCATTCCAAAAGCCGGCTAATTCCGGATCAATGCGAAGTTCGTTTTGCGAATCACTCCGATGATCCAGAGCCAATGCACTCTGCAGAATGCCGAGAAATTGATCTCGAATCATGCGCTGATAAGCGCGATGGAAATCGCTGGGTAGCGCGCGCTTGGGTAATTTGAGATTTTTATCCAAGATAGGCTGACCAATCTCAGCCCCGTTGGACCAATCCAGCGGAACGTAAGAGACTTGCCCTTGATCGGCAAGCTCCATCCAATTCCGATGTCCTCCCCAGTCTGAAAGGATGGTCTTCAGGCCCGCGCAAAGCCCTTGAGCGATGGAGTATCCGAAGTCCTCGCCATAATGCGCACTCAGTGAGACCTGGTAGTCGCAGGCCTGCATCATGGCCCGAAGATCATTCTGGGATAAAAAGGGGCGGAACTCCACTCGCCTGGACATGCCAAGACGCCGGATCTGATCGATCACAGCGCTTGGAACGTGCTGAGGTTTTGCCCCCTGCAGATGCGAGGCTCCGACCGTATCCACGTCCCCGCAGATGACGAGTTTGAGTTTTGGAGCAAATTGAAGGAGCTGAACGAGCGAGAGGATGTTCTTCTGCTGGCTCAAGCGTCCGGCGTAAAGCATGAGTGGATCACGGCTTGAAAGGCCCAGAGCCCTTCTGAGTTCTTGTTTTGCCTTTGCGCTCTTTGCAGGACGGAACTGCGAGGCTACGGGATGGTACATGACGTGAGTGCGTCCGTTGCCTGGAAAAAACTCCTCAAGCAGAGCCTTCTCCGCATCGCACGCGACCACCCACTGATCATCAGGCCTGAAGATGCTCCGATAATGAAAAAGATGATACCCGAGCTTTGCTCCTTCGCCGCCTAATAGAAAAATGGCAGGAGGCCGGGAAAGTGGATTCGGAAAATGGGCTCTGAGCCAGTTCAAAGTGTAGGATTGAACCGCGCCCGATGGAAAAATCCAGACGTGGGATTTCTTCGGAAGCTTCTTCTCTGAGAGCAGATCGTATCGCTCTAATTTCGGGAAAATGCTCTCCAGAAGACGGATGAACTCGGGAAAAATGGTCGACACACTTGGCCAGTAAGCTGGCGCATTGGGTGTCATGACGATGGCCCGTATTTGTAAACGCTTTTGTGAATGCTTCAATCTATTTCGCTCCCGCAGAAGTTGAAGCACTCGTCAGCCGGGTGATGGTTGAAAATTCCCGGCTCTGAACGTAAAGAGCCATGGTCTTAGCAACGTCAACTTTTCTGCCCGCGTAAAGGTCATTGAGAATTGAAAGCTGAGCCAGGGGATATTTTGCGCCGGCTTCCGTTCCTGAGGATGCCGTCATGTAGAGATCAAATTTCCCTGGCTTAAACAGGCTCTCTTGATCAAATCCAAAATACGAGAAGCCCTCGCAGTTATAGATTCCAACCCAAAGCGGATGCTCGCGTTTGAAGGCCGGAAGGTGATCCTGCTTCCAGAGTTTTGTGAACTCCTCGATCAGAAAATTGTGGCCCAGGCCCGCATGGCCGACGTAGAAGATCGCGTTCGAATCTTTCAGCGCCGTGTGAAGCGTCGACACATAAGCCTTGGAGGCGCGCGGACCGTAATCGAGGGTGGTCGTGCCAAAATAAACCGTTCCGGAGGCAGGCATCGTCGAATCAATGAAGTGCCCGCGATACTTCAAGACGATCTCTTGATCGGGTGTGCTCGTTTTTTCGAGGCTCAGCTGATCGAGTGAGACCAGAGTGTGCAGGTATTTCAGGAAGGTCAGGAAATGGTAGGTTCCCGGTTCGTAAAAGGGTTTTCCTTCTACGGGCGTCAGCGCTTTTTCCCACGCGGTCAAACAAGAGGGAACATTCTGGGCTTTCTTGCAAACGCTCTCGGTGCTTTGAATGAGGTCCTTGAGCTTGAGAGTATCAAGCTTTGCGAAATATTCATTGCGGCTGATGATCCCAAAGATCGCGGTGGATTTGAATTCCTTGAGCTTGCCAAAGAACTCCGGTGCGAGAGCGGGAGCTGGTTCAACCGCTTTGGACGCCAGGATCTCTGGCTGATAGATCTTCATCGGGCCATCGATCTGGCATTTGACGGTCTTTCCTGCTGAATCGGTCTTAGGCATGACCGGGCTCCAGAAGAACCAATTGATATCCGAGGTTCCAAATTCCACGAGCTCGCTCGAAAGGCAGTTAGGCATGGCGTCCAGTTTGCCACGGTTGAATGTTCTACTTTTTCTGGCCTCTTTCTTCTCAAGCCAAAACGAGAGAAAGGGATCCAAGGGTAACTTGACGGGGGCAGCCTTTTGGAACCCGTTCGGGGTACAATCCGCAATAAGCAGCTCGCTTTGGTACGGGATCAGAAGGGCAGAATCATCTGCTTTGACTTCGCCGCGCTGAAGCGCTTTTTGCGTGTAAGCGGAGTTCGCGCCTCCCCGGGCAGCAAGAAAGTTATCGACCGGAAATGAGCTACCGTAGGTTACGGTTTGAGGCTCAGAAATCCTGGGTGCGCCACGGTAGGAAGCGATTGCTGCGTTCATTCCGCCACTAGAAGTGGTCCTGAAATAACCCACCAGATGCTTGAGCTGAAGCTCGATGGCATTGCGAACAAGCTCGGATCGCTCTTTTGGGTCAGTGGGGAGAAAGGCTGTGTTGAGCAGGACTTTTCCCTGAAGTTCAATTCGCTGATAGGAGCCCGTACCGGTCTTGCAGCCTACGGGGCTTCCTGAAATCTGGGAAATTTGTGAAACCTGGGATTCTGCCATTGCCGGTATGGCAAGCACAGAGAGGGCCAACAGCATGTTGCGTCTTAGAGGTTTTTTGGAAGGTTTTTTTGAAGGCTTTTTTGGGCTCTTGAAAAGCATCAACATAAATTAACCTCGACAGACTCCAAGCGTATCAATACCTTAGAAGTATGGTGAAAAAGCCTGGAGTTGTCTCGATATTTTTGATTGCTGCGACTCTTTTTGCGGGCGTTACCATTCGCAAACACGTGTTCTCAGTTTCAAGAGTGAGTGGAGATTCGATGAGTCCAACTCTTCATGAGGGGGATCTGGTTTTCATCGAAAAATGGGACCGTGAGTTCAAGCCAGACGATATCGTCGTTTTTCAGCCACCCTTTTCCAAAACCGAGACTTTCATCAAGCGACTAATTGCAGGTCCAGGCTCCGAAGTCATGATCAATGACTTCAAGGTCGTGGTGAACTCCAAGGTCTACGCCGAATCGGCTCTGACGCCTCCCACCTGGGGAGATCGCCCCTTTGAGTGCCGCTTCTCTGGTGTCTATCAAACGCACGCACGCGAGTATTTTGTCTTAGGTGATAATCGCTGCATGTCGGGCGATAGCCGCGCTTTTGGTGCTGTTGCTTATGACAATATCAAAGGCAAAGTTGTCTATGTGCTTAAGCTTGGGCGTAGGAAACTGAAATAGGCTTACTTGCTCCAATGGCAGTTCTTGGACTTGAGTTGCTCTAAAAAGCCTAGATAAGAGCCCATGATTTCGGCGGGAGCTGCGTCCAGTCCTTCATCCAGTTTGTTCATGAGGTTTACAGCCTTTTTGTTTCCTGTAAGGGCTTCTGCAAAAAGCTGGTCCAAGGGTTTTGAGTCGCTGTGGTCGCCAAATACAAATTCTACCCGTTGTTCGACAGTTTGAGATTGAGCTTCGATCTTCTTGATCAAGGCTTCAGGATCGATGTCGCTGGCGAGGTGCTCGACCACGCAAGTGTCCTTGAGCTGACATTTTCCAGTGCAGTCGATTTGAAAATCCCTGATTTTGCGACGAAGCTTTTTGTTAGATGGAAAATAAAGACTTGCGGTCAGCGTGTCCTCTTTCTGCTTGATTTCCGTGCCCCAGGTCATCACTTCAGCATCCATATGAAGAGCTTTCATCTTTGAGCCTGGGTTATATTTCAGAATGTACTCACTCGTCAGGTATTCCGGACTTTCGCTTTTCTGGTGACAGACAATGAAGGTTGCTGCCTTGTTCTTATAAATATCGGCAGTCTCAAACTCATTGGTCGAAACGTTATATGCGCCTTCGCCATGACAGAGCTGATTGATTTTCTCTTTATCCGCCAGACTTGATTGCTTCCATGCTGCGGTCGCAGAGTTTGCAGCGATAAGAGCAAAAGCCAAGATCATCTGATGGATAGAGGGTTGTCGCATGTGTCAATCGTGGCACAAATTCCAAGTACGTCAAGAAAAGTAGACAGACTTTATGTGGCATCTGGGGGTGTATCATTTAAGTTTGATTCAATTATTAAGGTGATCAAGGCATCGACATTTGAGCTCGATAAGTGCTTAAGAGGGAAAATGCGATATGAGTCAGAATACAGCTCAGGTACTTGTTGAGGGTTTACAAACGCAGCTCAGCCTGGTTGCAAGTCAACCCGGTTATGTCGCAAGTACCTGGAAGAGATTAACCGCACTCTTTATCGATGGCTCAATTCTCATGCTTTTCTGGCTGCCTTCTGTCTCATTCGAACACTTCAAGGAAGGAGAAATCAGGTTCTCTCCCGTTCTTGCCGCCGTAGCTCTGTTGATGGGGCCGATCTATTCGTCCGTTATGTTGAAGCGGTTCTCGAGAACGCTTGGAAAAATGGCAATGGGTCTCACGGTTGTCGATCGTGAAACAGGTGAGGCGCGTCTCACCTGGAATCAGGTATTGAGTCGGACCGTTCCTCAGTTTCTGACGTTCAATGCCGTCAACGCCTTTCTGGCTGTGGCGCTTCTGAGAAAAGACCGCAGACATGTGTTCGATCTGCTGGCCGATACAAGAGTCATTCAAGCAAATCCTCGTGAAAGTGAGCCATCGAAGCGCTGGGTGATCGGCCTGATTGGCATCTTGTTTTGCGGCTATTCCGGAATTGCATCGATTGCGGATTTTGCGCGGTCGTTTTCCGGTAACTGTCCAAAATACAAATGGGATAACGGCTCAGTCGTTTATCGAATTCAAGAAGACCGGACCTGTAAATAAGATTGGAAAATGGCGCACTCGGAGGGATTCGAACCCCCGACACTCGGTTCCGAAGACCGATGCTCTATCCAGCTGAGCTACGAGTGCGTTGCTCAAAAGCTACCATCGATTCCAAAAGCCGACAAGCGCGCCAAATGACGCAAGGTTAAACCCAAAGGTCGGGACGACCTTTTGCACACAGAGCGGCATGCCTCGTAAACGATTGTTGGTCTCTGATTTTATTCCTTATCATGTCACCGGTCGCGGAAATAACCGTGAAGCATTTCCCGTGGATCCAGCCCTAACTTGGCGGATTTTCACAGATGAATGCTATTCTCTTCATGCTCTTTATGGCGCTGAAATTCACGCTTTTACTCTGATGCCAAATCACTTTCATATGCTGATTACTGTGCCTCAGTACGACTTGGGGAAGGTGATGGACATATTCATGAGCAACGTAACTCGGATGATCAATCTGAATTCCGGACGCAGTGGCCACGTATTTGGTGGGCCTTATTATTGGTCGTTAATTAATTCCGGGGGCTATTATTGTCACGCGTTCCGATATGTATATCAAAATCCGGTGCGAGCATTCATTTGCTCGAAAGTCGAGGACTACCCATTTTCAACGCTGCAGGGATTGCTTGGAATGAAGCATCTCCCGTTTCCGCTCTATTACCCACGTTGCGGACATGGAAGTTCACTTGTATCAAAAACAACTGAGCAGCTATTGAATTGGCTAAATGAACCCGTAGTTGAGGCAGCTGTTAAAAGTATTCGCAAAGGGCTGCGCTATAGTGAGTTCAAGCCCCCGCGGGACCGCAATACCCGCATTCCCATCATCGAAGCGGAAGAAATGACGCAGACTTAAACCCAAAGGTCGGGAGACCTTTAGTGGGCGCAGTCGTAGCACCGCTCGGATGCGAAATCTTTCGGATGCTCGATCTGAATCGTTGTGTGAATGATTCCAAAATGCTGCGCCAGGACATCATGAGCAAGCTTGAGAGTCTGAGTGGCGTCTTCAGCAACGAGATGCACGCTCATCGCAAGGCGCCCCGTGGAGACTGTCCAGATATGAAGATCATGGACTTCACTGACGCCTGGAATCGTCTGAAGATCGGCTTGGATCTTCTCAGGATTGACGCCCGTGGGGGTGGACTCCATGAGAATTCCAACGGCTTCTTTCACGAGTGCCCAGGAACTGTAAAGCATGAGGATTGCGGCAAGGATCGTGACGATCGGGTCAATCGGGCGCCAGCCCGTCAGCCAAAGCACGACACCTGCGATCACAGCGCCCACGCTTCCTAAGGCGTCCGTGAGCATGTGAAGATAGGCTGCGCGCACGTTCATGTTCTCGTGCATGCTCCCGTGAAGCATCTTCATGCTGAGAAGATTTGCGATAAGCCCGATAGCTGCGACGACGAAAACGATCGGACCCTGAACTTCAGGCGGGCTTTGAAGACGTAAAATCGCCTCGTAAACCAGGCCACCGGACAAAAGCCAAATGGCCAAGCCACTGGCGAGAGCACCCAGGATTTCGGCGCGGTGATAGCCGTAGCTCATCATCGCGGTCACTGGCTTTCTCGAAACCCAGATCGCAAAAAGGCTGAACGCCATGGCTGCAATGTCGGTGAGCATGTGAGCGCCATCGGTCAAAAGCGCAAGCGAGTTGGCGTACCAGCCACCCACAAGCTCGATGATCATGAAGAGCGCTGTGATCACAATCGCACGAACCAGAACTTTAGGAGCAGCGCCCGCAAAGTGACTCACGCCATGAGAATGTGAGTGCGCGTGATCATGATCGTGGTCGTGATCATGATCATGACTATGATGAGGTGAATGGTCGTGGTCGTGCTTGTGATCGGTCATTTACTTGATCTTACCAAGAAGCTCAGCCGTTTCAAAGCAAGCTGCAGCAGCCTCGCGCCCTTTGTTGTGAGCGCCAGGAGTGGAGCGGACTTCCGCTTGCTCATCGTTATAAGTGGTCAGGATGCCAAAGCTGATGGGGGTGTTCGTAGCCAGAGAAGCTTGCATGATCCCAATCGTGGCTCCAAGACTGATGAATTCAAAATGTGCTGTATCGCCTTTGATTACGCAGCCCAGGCAGATAACGCCGCTGTATTTTTCGGTGCGAGCCAGATTTTGAGCGATGAGAGGCGTTTCAAAAGCGCCAGGGGCCTTGAAAACATCGCTTGGAGCAGGAGTCGCGCCTTTTTCGCCTAGGTATTCAAGTGCGCCTTGAAGAAGCCCATCGGTGATTTCAGCGTTAAAGCGACTGACGACGATTGCGAATTTCATTCTGAGATTCCTTGAGGTGTAGAAGAAGATGCGGAAATTCCGGTGATGAGGCCAAGCTGATGGCCCATCTTATCTTTCTTGGTCTGAAGATAATTCATATTATGGCTGTTGGCAGCAACTTCAATCGGTACGCGCTCAACCACTTCAAGCCCGTAGCCATCGAGTCCCACAATCTTCTTGGGATTGTTGGTGAGAAGCTTGAGCTTTTTAACGCCCAGATCCCGCAAGATCTGCGCGCCCAAACCGTAGTGACGAAGATCGGCCTGAAACCCTAAATGACGATTGGCCTCGATCGTATCCATTCCCTGGTCTTGAAGAGCATAAGCGCGGATCTTGTTGGCAAGACCGATTCCGCGGCCTTCGTGTTTGCGCATGTAAACCAGAACGCCGTTTCCGCTTTCAGCGATCTGCTTCAAAGCGCTTTGAAGCTGCGGTCCGCAGTCACAACGAAGGGAACCTAAGGCATCGCCGGTGAGGCACTCGGAATGAACGCGTACAAGGGGCGCATCTTTAAGGGGTCCGCAAGCCAGCGCCAGATGTTCTTCGCCATCGATGCGAGAGCGATAAGCGTGAAGTTCAAACTCAGTTCCTGGCGCGCCATACTGAGATGGAAAGCGAGTTTTTGCCACTTCTTCAATGAGGGACTCATTTTCCATTCTTGCGGCAATCACATCGCGAATCGAGATGATTGGAATGTCATGTTTTTGAGCAAAGACCTTAAGATCAGGGAGGCGCGCCATCGTGCCATCGTCTTTCATGATCTCGCAGATGACCGCAGCGCCGCGAAGGCCTGCCATCTTGCAAAGATCAACCGAGCCTTCGGTGTGGCCTGCGCGAACCAGAACGCCACCCTCTTGCGCGCGAAGTGGAAAAATGTGTCCGGGAGAAACAAGATCATCGGCGCCCTGGGTCGGATCGACAGCCACACGAATGGTATGGGCGCGATCATGCGCTGAAATCCCAGTAGTGACGCCTGTGCGAGCTTCGATCGAGACCGTGAACGCGGTCTGGCGTGGAGACTTGTTCTTGGGGGCCATCATCGGGAGCCTCAGCTCTTCGATGCGCTTGCTCTCGAGCGAGAGGCAAATCAGTCCACGGGCGTGCATGGCCATGAAATTGATGGCCTCAGGCGTCGCCAGCTCAGCAGCCAGGACAAGGTCTCCCTCGTTTTCGCGATCCTCGTCATCAACGAGAATCACCATTTTGCCGTTTCTTAGACGTTCGAGCGATTGAGATAAGGCTGACATAACTTCTCCACGTATTTTGCCAGGACATCGACTTCAACATTGATCGGATCGCCTGGTTGGAATTCTGAAAAACTGGTGTGTGCCCAAGTATGAGGAATGAGCGTGATGAAAATGCGGGCGCCATCTCCTAACGGCTCTAAACGATTGATCGTGAGACTTACGCCGTTGAGGGCAATGGATCCCTTTTCAACGCAATAGCGGGAAAGAGAAGAGGGGAGGTCAAATTCCATCAAATGACACTCGGCTTGTTCTTCAACGCGACTGAGGCGTGCCAGACCATCCACATGTCCTTGAACGATATGGCCCGAAAGTCTTGCATCGGCACGGAGTGCGCGCTCAAGATTCACCTTCGTTCCTGCTTTGAGCAAGGTGAGGTTGGAGCGCGACAGGGTTTCAGCGCTTAAGAAGAAAAGGACGTCGGAGCTCTGGTTGCCTGCGTGGGTGATTTCAGCAGCGGTGAGGCAGACGCCATTGACGGCGATGCTTTCGCCTAATGCGATGTCTTGTGCCTTCCAGGGTGTTCGCAATAAGACGCGCGATGCGCCTTCTGGAGCAGGAGTTGCGGACTGAACGTTTGCGACGGTTTCAATAATTCCTGTAAACATGAAGAACCTTATCCTGAACTCTATTTTGATGATTTTGGCGACTCTCGATCCGAAAGCTTTCATCCCATAGGCCGTTTGAAAGAACGTATTCGGAAAAAGTCGGGCCTGCTTCAATCATGACTTCTAGCACGCCTTGGCTTCCCAAAAACTCCAAAAGTGTTGGAAAATCCTTAAAATCCTGACTTGAAACAACCTGAAATCCCTGAGCGCGTTTCTGCTCCAGCCAGGACATTGGAACTTGACGTCTTCGGTCCATGATTGCAAGCCAGCGGCTTTTGCCGACATGATCTGGAACATGCCGAACGGTCAGCTCTGGCCAGTCCGAAAGAACCGTTCCACTGGCTGTGACGATGGCGTCGGCGCGTTTTCGCAGTTCGTGGGCCAAGCGAAGGGACTCGGGTGAGGTAAAGGTTTTCTCACCTTGGGGAGGAATCATGCTCCACGGATTGTTCTGTGGATCGTCCGTCATCCGCCAGGCGGTTTTGACGGTGACCCAGGGACGGCGAGTTCTGACCCAGTGAAAAAATGGGCGAGTCAGATCCAGGGCTCGCTCAACCAGCGCATCAGTCGGAGCGATTTTTCCAAGCTCAAAGACTTCAATTCCGTTTTGAGAAAGACGTTCGGCTCCACCTTGAGCTTTCGGATTGGGATCTGAGGCCGCAAAATAGACGCGTTTGAGGTTTGGAAGTTTCAAAAGCGCCTCGGAGCATGGGGGAGTTCTGCCGGTGTGATTGCAGGGCTCGAGCGTCACAACCATGGAATGGACTTGATCCAAAAGTCCGCGCCGGGCGAGGTCTCTGATGACTTGAGCTTCGGCGTGGGGCTCTCCGGCTTTCGGGTGAGCCAGAGCTGAAAGAATATGACCTTCAGAATTCATGGCTGCGGCGCCAACGGGAGGATTGGGAGATGTGGCTCCTCGGTAGCTTTCGGCCTGAAGGCAGGCTTGCTCCAGTGCGTTTCTCCAGTTTTGAATCGTCATGAGGCCTGGGACCTTACCATGATCCCATTCTCTTTAATATGACACGGAGCGGCGAGGGCGAATCGGCTTGGACGTTCTTGAAAAACGCTTACAATTAATTTTATGGCAATGGGTGAACGCTTCGTGAGCTGCAATCTGGATGAAATCATCGTCGGGCAACCGCTGCCGGTGAGCATCTACATCTATATCAATTTTCGCTTCATCACTTACCGGATTGCAGGCGACATTTTTGATCGCGCGACTTTCGATCGATTTGAGCTCGGGAAAATGAAAACGCTTTTCATTCGCGAAGAGGACCAGAAAGCTTTTCGCGAATGGAGCGAGAAGAGCTTCAAGGAAATCGAGGAGCGAGGCCCTGGTCCTACGATGTCAGATGATCTCCGCGAAGCACGCGAAGACGCTCATCGCAAGACACTCGATATCTTCATGTCCTCACATCCTGATAAGGTGATTGAGCAGACTCTGGGCGCGAGCAAGAAACTCGTTGATGAGGTGATGAAGTATCCTTATGCCGTGCAAAGCCTTGCGCAGCTTCAGACCTATTCCAAAGGCACGGTGGATCACTCCGTGAACGTCAGTGTGCTGTCTGTCTATCTTGCGATGCAGATGGGCTACACACATGGATTGATTCTTCAACATGTCGGAATGGGCGCGCTTCTGCATGACCTTGGGAAAACTCAGGTGCAGATCGATGATGGTGATCGCCCGGAAGTTGTCGAAGAGAAAATGAAGATTCATCCTGAGCTTGGACTCAAGCTTCTCGAGTCTCAGCAAAAGGTTCCGAACGAAGTGAAAATGATCGTCGCTCAACATCACGAAAACTTCGATGGAACGGGTTATCCCAAGAAATTGCGTGGAAACCAGATCTACGATCTCACTCGAATCGTGAGCGTTGCGAACGTTTTTGATGAGCTTGTGGCTGATGGACACGGCACGCTTGCTGAGCGTCAACGCGCAGCAGTGAAGCAACTCGATGAAGTACACTACCGCCGTTTCGATCCACAAAAGCTCGATAAAATTCTCAAGATTTTGAAACTCGGCGTCTGATCTCCGTGCTGAATCGCTCGGCGTCAAGTTAAATTATCGTCAAAAAATTTGCGCTTTCCGGAATCTGCGTTAGGATGAGCTGGTCGTTAGGGATTTTTGATCTCAAACCTAGTGGGGGGCAGTTCCGTGAACATCTTTGGACTGAACAATAATAAGAAACTCGTATGGGCCCATCTGGCCATCGCAGCTGTTGCTGTGAGCGTAGGTACCTCAGCATTTGCTGAAGTCCCAGTAGTTGCAAAAAAGAAAGAGACTCTTCGTGCTGGCATTCATGCCACGTTCAATAAATATATTGAAACGAAGTCAGATCTCGCCAGTGGATATCTTGAAAAGCTCGCTAAGAAAAACCTCAATGTACTCGTAGCCGAAGGCTGCGATCGTCTTCGTCAGGCTGGCGAAACGCAGCTTGCAGCTCAGCTGCAAAGCGAATGGGCTGGTCAGATCTCGACGGCTCTGGATGAGCGCATCAGCGTTTACTCTCTGAGCGGAAACGTTGGAACGCTGGAGCTTGGCGATTTCGATCCGCTGAATGCATGGCTCGATAATTTCTACAACACGCTCTATTACAAGACCCGTGGCATGGTGAAGGGGATCCGCGTGATCCACGACGTCTATCTGATGAACTACGCTCTTGCTGTGGTTCTGAGACCGCACGGCTCCTGGCGCCTTCACTCGGATTATGACCGCATCGAGTATCGCAAGCACTTCATTCCGTTTGCGAACACGGTGACCTACTGGGCATCCGAGAAGACCTGCGAATACTACATGCCTCAGTACAAGAAATACTGCGGAAATGCTGCAGGCTATCTTGAAAAGTTCATGGGCAAGCACGTTGCTCCTCATATCTCTGACAGTGTTTTTTCGATGATCAAGGGTAAGGACGACTCGGCTGAATTGGATTACCAGGCTTTCGAAAGTCAAATGATGAACGATAGCGAAACGGCAGTTCTTCTTGAGGAATAAACGATGAAACTTCAAAAACACTCAAAAGCAATTCTTGCTGCTGCAACTCTTCTTGGATTTGCCGCACAGACCTCAAACGCTGCTGTGATCGCAGTTGTTGACTCGGGAACCGATTTCAAACATCCGGATCTTGTTTCCAAAACTTGGAACAATCCAGGCGAAGTGGACGATGCTGTTGATAATGACAACAACGGCCTCATCGACGACCTTCATGGATGGAACTTCGCTGACAGCAACAACCGCCTGGTCGATCGCAAGCTGATCGGTACCTGGTCTGAAGACGTCTATAAATATTTCGACCTTCAAACCAAGATGCTCAATGGCGAAGCTTCCGAAGCTGATATCGCATGGCTCAAGTCTCATGTGAAGGATGAGACCTTCATTGCTGAGCTTGAGAAGTTCGGTAATCACGTTCACGGAACGCACGTTTCTGGCATCACCGCACGTGATGCGGACGCAGCTCAGGTCATGGCTCTTCGCATGATCGGCGGCGGCTCTCCAAGCATGCTGATCAACGGACTCCAGTCGGTTGCAGTGCCTGCGACTGCTGCTCCAAGCGTGAAAGAAAAGCTCGTTAATATGGCGCTTACGGGTCTCGCGCTGGCTCAGGGCCAAGGCCTTGCTCCAGTCGGCAAGTACCTCGCTTCGAAGAAGCCTCAGGTCGCCAACTGCTCTTTCGGCGCAAGCCGCAATCAGATTGAGCCGATCTTGAAGCCTTTGATCGAGAAGATCCTGGGCAGGGAGCTTACGGCCGACGAGCTTCATGCTTACTCAACCACCTTCCTGAATAAGGTGGTTGACGTGATGAAGAAGACCTTCATCGATCCAGCAAAGAACACGCTCTTCGTGATCGCAGCCGGTAACGACGGCACGGATAACGATGTTGCTCCTGCGTCCCCAGCAAACGTGAAGACGGATAACACGATCACGGTCGCTGCAACGCTTGGACACTCAAAGCTTGCCTCTTTCTCCAACTACGGCGCAACGATGGTTGATATCGCAGCTCCAGGCGTTGGAATCGTGTCCACGATCCCAGGCGGAGGCTATATGCCTCTCAGCGGCACGAGCCAGGCATCCCCATATGTTGCCAACTTGGCAGGTCGTGTGCTCGATGCGAATCCGCACCTGACTCCGCTTCAAGTGAAGAACATCCTGATGGGCACTGTCGACAAGAAGGCCTTCCTGGCAAAGAAAGTTCGCTCCGAAGGGATTGCAAACCCGGATCGCGCTGTCTACGCAGCGAAGCTCTCGCTTCAAATGCCAGTCACGGACGCAGTCTCTCAAGCTAACCGCCAGGTGCCTGCTCTGAAGGCAGCCTTTGGCGAAGGAATGATGGATGACTCGGCAATCGCTGTTCTTCCGCTTCCAAGCTTCCTGAAGTAACCTTCGGGACCGTCTAAAACATACAAGGCCTTCGGTAACGGTTGAGTTTCGCCGATACCGAGGGCCTTCGTGTTTTTGCTGTCTTCAGAAATAGTTGGTGCATTACGAAAATCGCTTGTTATGATTTGTGCAGACCAGCAACTCATGAATTTAAACTTTCTCATCCACTTTTATAAGGCGAGACATGTTCTTGAAAAAAACTGCATTGCACAGGTCTAATACCGGATTCACGCTGGTTGAGCTCATGATTGTTGTTGCCATGGTGGGAGTGCTGAGCGCGATCGCAATACCGAATTATCATCATCACACTGCCAAAGCTCGGCAGGCTGAAGCCAAAATTGCTCTTTCGGCGATGTATATCGCCGAACTCAATTATTATTCTGAATTTGGCAGCTATACCATGTGCATCCGACAAGCTGGGTACGTTCCAGACAGCTCTGTTCGGTATTACCTGGTTGGATCAGCCACTTATGCTCATACGATGAATACCTGCGGGCCTACGGGCAATAATGACTGCAGAAAGGTCAAATTCACTAACACTGCGGACTGTGCCACCGCTAATCCAGACTGTTGTAATGCACTGGACTTTAACGGCTCCAACACAACTCCTCAGTGGCCTGCTCCGATTGGTGCTTCGGATATTATGTATTCAGCCACAGCCTCAGCGGATGCTAACTACAAGCCTATGTATGGGCTTTTCGTTGGCCCTTCCTCGGGGGGTGGGATAGGTCTTGATACAAAAATGACACGAGATACGTTCGTGCTCGGCGCGGCGGGTTGCGTTTTTCCAATCAGGGCGCCTAACTACTGGACTTCACCTGTCCCTAATGCATTACGTTCAACCGCTCATGCTGCAGCGGCTTTTGATGGCTGGATCATCGATCAGAACAAAAAGCTGAGCAATCCTAATCCGGGGGCTTGAGGCAAGCTTGGGTTATTTTAGTTTTCGAGCTTCATAAATTCGAAACCCGATGATGAGAGCACCGACGAGAAGTAGGTCGAGTAGGAAACTAAATCCTTTACCTAAGGCTCCTGCAGTCCAGGCGTGAGCTTGCATTGCTTTTTCAAAATCGGCTGCTGATTGCCACTCTCGCCAGATTAAAAGTGCCAACGAGATCGTGAAAAAGGTTGTCGACGTTCTCTTTAAGAAAGAGGCCGCGATTCCAACGGCCAGAAAGGGGATGAGATCTAGCCAGTAGTAACCAAGGGTCTCTCGGGCAATCTTGCTAAATCCCACATCGCTTATGCTTCGTGCACTCGGGTAATTGACGTGGAAATAATGCTCAAAGAGAAGAGGGCATAGGTACCCACATACTGTTGAGATCAGAATGAAGAGGAGGAACCGAGCCTTCATATTGTCATGATGGTAGGAATACTACTATGGGTCAACTTTTAAGATCTTTTGGCTGATGGCCTTTGTGTGCATCAGTGAAGTCTTTGGAAAGTTTCGTTGTCTCTTTCTGAACGAAGTTTGCTCAGAAGGTAAGTGTATGTTGACCGCTATAAGCGATTGGTTAAAATCAGATGAATATGAAACAGCTACTTGTTTCTTGTCTTTTCCATCTCAAGTCTTATGTCCCGCAACGTCTTTGGGCAAAAATTCGGTCTCGTCATCGAAAAACGATCTCGACTTAAATTGTAAAGACTATACGGACAGTAGCTGTAAAACCGTTTTTGAAGCGAAGTGTGAGTTTCTAAGATGGCATGGCAGCAACATCAAACGAATGCGGTATGACAAATCCTCTCCGAAGCACACCTTTTTGGTCGAAACCAAAAAAGGCGAATGTGAGAGTCATTGGGTAAACGAAGGTGAATGCCGAATTTTGGGAGGGCCTTGTGATCCTGAGGCCCACAAGAAACTGTTTGGTCGGTAATCAAATGGTTGATGATCAGATTCTGGCCGAGAATACGGTAAGTAATCACTATGCAATGTAAAGTGTTGTACAAAAAAGGTTTGAATAACGGTCGATGACTAAGATTTTTTGGCTGAAGCTCTTTTGATGCGATCGGAAATGGCGTGACCCAGTCCTTCGGTTGTCTCACAAGGTTCAGCAATCAAGATTTCAGCGTCAGAATGATCCAGATCTCTCAAAGCAGAAAAGAGATTCTTTGCGATCTCAGCAAGATCGCCTGACTGACTCAGACTTACGGCATGAACTTTTGCACGCGTCCATTGAGAGAGGATTTCTTGAGCCCGCGTTGGATCTCCAGACATGAGAAGAACACCCACGTGCGATGGGTTTTGCTTCAAGGCTTCTGGCGCATGAGTGAGTTTGTTAAGAGACGCTGGCAAAAGATAAAGAGGCTTGGAAGGCGCGTAATGCGACTCAAGCATTCCGGGACCAGGAGCTGCGGTCTGGCCTTGAGCAATGGCGGCGCCTTGTTTTTCGCCTGAAACGCCTGTTCCTACTTGGGTCTTAAAAAGAGCTTCAATTTCATTGCGAGAGATCTTACCGGGTCTCAGAAGCGAAAGCGTGCCGTCGGGAGCAACGGATAGAACAGTAGACTCAACGCCAATCTCACAAGACCCGCCATCCAAAATCCAAGAGATACGATCGCCGAGTTCTTCAAAAACATGGCTTGCTTGAGTCGGCGAAATTCTTCCAAAACGATTGGCGCTGGGTGCAGCGAGTGAAAGTCCTGATTCTTTCAAAAGCGCTTGCGCGACAGGATGCTTGGGCATTCGGATCGCAACGGATCCTAATCCAGCTGTCGCAAGATCTGGAACGGTTGGGAGCTTTGGCAGAACGAGAGTCAGAGGGCCTGGCCAATAGCGCTTGATGAGAGCTTCGACGCGCTCCTGAGCTAAAACGCTTATGGCGTCGATGTTTACAAGTTTCATCTGATGAAGCGATTTAAGTCCGCCAGACAATACATCGTCCGAAACGTGAACAATCAAAGGATCAAAAGTCGGGCGCTCTTTTGCTGCAAAGATCTTAGCCAAGACATCAGGGTCCAGTGCATTGCCAGCGAGACCGTAGACGGTCTCGGTCGGCATGCCTGCAACTTCACCTTTTTGAAGGGCTTGCGCTACCGTCCGGATGTTCTCGGAGGTAGCAGATAATATTTTTGCAGAAGGGGAGTTACTCATTTTCTCAATTGCTCAAACGCTTTCCAGACTTCGCCCATCTTCATGCTGTTGGAGCCTTTGATGAGCACTGTGGCGCCAGGTTTTGCGTCTTGAGCAAGCTCTTTAGCAAGATCCGCGTGAGTTGAAAAGTGCATGAGCTTTCCGCGGAAGCCGCGCTTTTTAAGCTCATCTTGGAGCCAGCCCATTCTCTTGCCATAGAGTAGGACATTGGCCTGGCCCAAGGATTCAATCCAGTCAGCAGGCTCACGATGAAAAGTCTCTTCATTTGGGCCAAGTTCCAGCATGTCGGCCAAGCAGAGCCAGCGCTCAGATTGTGTCGAGAGATCGCGTAAGAGCTCAATTCCAGCCTTAAGTGAGGCTGGCTGCGAATTGTAATAATCGCAAATGACCTTTGTGCCGTCATTCAAGGTTTTCACCTGAGAGCGACCTTCGGGGGCGCTGAAACGCGCAAGGCCCTTTCTCATTTCATCGGGCGTGAGCCCTACAAGAGTTGCGACTGCGATCGCGGCAAGCAGATTGGTTGCATTGTGTTTTCCAGGAAGCGGGAGCGGGAACTTTTCAACGGTTCTGAAGCCCGCACTGCTGACTTCAAGGGTTTTAAGATCTGCGCTGATTTTTCCATGGAGAATGTTTGGAGAAGGAAGCGCAGCTGCAGGATCAAGCGTATAGCCAAGCTTCGTTCCCTGGGAGGTGTTGAAATGAGGAAAGATGCGGGTGTCATCCAGATTGACCGCAATCATTCCGCTGCGAGAAAGAGTTTCGCTCAAAGCGTATCCTTCTTCACGTGCGACCGTATCAATGTCGATCAACTTTTCAAGATGCTCAGGCTGAATGACAGTCAGAACGGAAACATCGGGGTGAACGACATCGACATGTCCCTTCATCGTGCCTGGCTCATCAATTCCCACTTCAATGACAGCAGCCTGATGAGCACTCGTGAGCTCAAGCAAGGTGAGGGGAATACCCACAAAACCATTCTGGCTTCCCTGGGTTTTAAGGACGTGTTCCCACTTGCCTTGGAAGAGAGCGGAAAGGAGTTCCTTGGTCGTTGTTTTGCCATTGCTTCCGGCGACCATGGCGACAGGAATCTTAAAACGCGCGCGCCAGGCTTTTGCGATCTCGCGATAAGCGGTCAGGGTGTCGGGCACCGCGAAAATGCAAACTTCCTTGGGAGCGTTGGCAAGTGCTGGGTGGCCTTGGCGTGAGAGGATTCCCTTGGCGCCTTTTTCCATCGCAGCTTGAATAAAATCGTGGCCATCAAAGGTTTCACCCGGGATCGCGATGAAAAGACAGCCCGGGGTAATCTTGCGAGAATCTGTCACAATCGCCGGGAAGGTAAGATTTTGAAACTCCGAGGGGAGCGTGCCCTGCACGAGATGAAGATTTTTTAATGTGCTGAAAATCCAGTGGGCCTGCCATTCCGTGGTCACGTGTGACGTCATAGTGGCAGTTTCGCATAGGTTATGAGAAAAGAGAAACCCTATGGCCTCATTGCTCTCCGTTCGAGATCTGCGCATTGGATATGGAAACACGGTCATTTTGCCGGCCATCAGCTTTGAGCTTCAGCCCGGCCAGGTGACCTCAATTGTTGGCCACAATGGCTCAGGAAAATCGACGCTGCTCAAGACCCTTCTGGGCCTGCAACCCAAGGTATCGGGCGAGATCATACTCGATAAAAGCCAGCGGGTGGGTTACGTGCCGCAGCGCGAAGCGATGGATCCGATCTACCCGGTTCGGGTTAGAGATGTTGTGGAGACTGGGCGCTACGGGATCCGAGGAGTAGGTCGCTGGCTGACTCACGAGGATCACCAGCAGGTGGATGAGGCCATGAAGAAGACAGGAGTCACCGCTCTTCAGAAGAATCTTTTCAGAACTCTCTCAGGCGGTGAGCAGCAGCGGGCGCTTCTCTCACGAGCCCTTTGTACTGAGCCTACGATCCTTATCCTGGATGAGCCGACCGCCTCGATGGATGAGAAAGGTGCTCATGAGGCGATGAGCTTGACTTTGAAAGTCGCTCAAGAGCGAAATGCTGCCATTCTCATGGTCAATCACTTCATTGATCTCGTGATTGAGGTCTCGCAACAAGTCGTATTTTTAGATCGCGATCGCCAGATCGTTCAGGTCGGAACTCCTCAGGAGATCTTTGCTGATCGCGCAACTCGTAGCTCCGGAGGGGGTGCTTAAATGGGTGCTTCTCTCTTTGATAAACTTCAGCTCTTCATGGCCTCCTACCAGCTTTGGGGAGGGGCAGTCGTTGCGGGAATGGTTGCAGGCTGGGTCTGCGGATTCTTAGGCGTGTACATCATTCTTCATCGCATCGTTTTTGTCTCTGCCGCGATGTCAGAAGTATCATCCTTAGGCGTCATGGTTGCGTTCTGGCTTGCGCAGATGCAGGCCGTGAATCAAGAGCAGCATACCGAAGACGTTCTGCCACTCATCTTTGCAGCACTCTTCACCGGTATTTTTGCTGCCGCCATGGCAGGGCAGGCCTCAGCCCGTATCGCAGACCGCTCAAAGTCGGCGGAGTCTTTCATTGGCGCGGTTTATCTCTTGTCGACCGCGGGCCTGATTGTGATTGGCGACCGGGTTACGCAAGGCGCACATGATGTTGCAAACGTTCTCTTTGGAAATACCGTCATTGTTGATAACGGCCACTTGATGCTTCTTCTGGCCGTATGCATTCCGGTCTTCTTGTTTCATCTCGTCTTCAAGAAGGACATTCTCTTTATCTCATTCGATCCCGTCATGGCTTTGACGCTTGGGTATCCAGTGGGCCTTCTTCGCGTTCTGCTTCTGGTGACGCTGGGGATCGTGATCAGCATTGGAACGCGCGTGATTGGTGCGCTTCCGATCTTCAGTCTATCCGTATTGCCGGCGGCAGCCTGCCTGACGCTCTTTAAGGATACACGTAAGACTTTCTGGGCTTCGGCTATCTTAGGGGCGCTCTCGGCCTTCCTGGGCTATCTGGTCTCGTTCCTGTTTTCGTTCCCAACCGGCGCTTGCATCACTTTAGTTGCTGGCGGATTCCTGATTCTTTCCCGCGGGATACAGAAAATCCGGGGTGAGTAAGTCCTGACACATCTTGAGCCTCAGGTGGATTGCACCGATATGCCGTTGAAAGGCTCAACCTATGGCTTTGGGACATCTCAGTGGAATCGTTGCAAGCATTGCCCTCATTCTCGGAGGCTGTGGTTTTGCGCTCTTTCTCTTACGGAAGAACTTCAAGAAGGACATCAAAGAAGTCGTTCCGAAAAAGAAATCCAAAATCAAAAAGGTGGCCGCCAAGGCTGCGCCTCAAGAGACACCTCGAGATACGTCTCGGGATGCGCCTCAGGATGCGTCTCAGGATGCGTTAGGGGCGCAGACCGTGGAGACGCGCACCGAGTTCAAGTTCGATCTTGAGCCTAAAGCTGCCGTCGAAGTTTCTGTTCCGCAACTTCTGGCTTCATCGCAAAATCAGTTAACTCCTCTTGCTACGAGTGAGCCAGAGGTAATCGTTCCAGAGGTTCCGGTCGATCCTTCGGGCGTTGTGCAAAAGGTCGAAGCGCCTGTCTCTGCGCATCGCTCTTATAAAGTAACTTCCATTCACGTCGCAATCTGGCCTTATGATCGTGTTCTCGAGCGACTCAATCCGGATCATGCCTTTGAAGCCTTGAATGAGTTTCACGGGATCGGCGTGAGCTGGGCCGAAAGAAACCAAGTCATCTATGAGCGAAGCTCAGGTGCATCGTTTTATCTTCACTGGACCGATGAGTCCAAGGCCGCTGACGCACTCAGAATCACGCTTGAGCTCAGGCAGGAGTTCATGGAGTGGAATGACGTTAGAAAAGCTCAAGGCTATCTTCCATTCATGGTGGTCATGGGCGCTGACCTGGGGCTTGCGCTCTGGGCAGTCATTGGACCTGATGGTCATCGCAAAGAATCAATCGTTGGGGAAGTGACCGCTCGCTCGCGCGCACTCTCGCAAATCTCGCTTGCGGTGGGAACGAACCTGCTTGCAAGTGACACTCTCTGGTCGAGCGTGTCGGGTCAGTTCCTCGGTGAGAAAGTGGCATCGGCCACTTTGACTGCATTTAAGAATCTGACGACTTGTTACAAGATTCAGGGTTATTACGACGAGCAGGGAAAAGAGGTCTGGATGCGTGGCTCGGATCATTACATGGATCCGGAGAGCTGCCATGCGGATGCTCCAAGAATTGAAAAGAACGAGCCTACGAAACTTTGGCATGTCAATAACGGCTCTCAAATCCTGGGCCCATTGTGCGCAAAGGATGTCGGTCGTGCTTTGTACTCACTCGATCTTGATTTTGATTGTGAATGCTGGGAAGCCGGCGGCGCCAATCGCGTCTCCATCGAAAGAAGCGGAATGTTTGGCGGAGTTGCTGATGAGCACGCTCGTTTCTGGGTCTTTGATGGAGATGTGCTTCATGGTCCTTTGACCGAAGAGTTCTTGAAGACCGGCATGGGAAAGAAAGTCTTTCCTCGTGACTCTTATGTCTGCGAAAAAAGCACGATCAATGGTTGGAAGCCTTTGATGGAGCTTCGCGCGTCGATTTTCGCTGTTGAAGCAGCTCCTGCTTCAGTGGTCACTCCTGTTTTTGAAGCGCCTGTTGCTGTTGAAGCTCCTGTACTTGGTGAAGTGCCAGTTGCAGAAGTTACTTCAAATGAACCTGTCCTGGTCAACATGCCAGTATTTACGGCCGCTGAAGAAGTTGAAGAAGAAGAACCAACCGCAAGCATGGATCTTGTTGCGATGGCGGCAGCTGCTGCAGCTTCTGGTTCTGCCGAACCTTCATTAAGCCTGGAGAGCTTTGGGAACACCCTGAGCCCTGTGAGTGAAGAGCCTCCGGCACCACCTGCTGCGCCAATGCTAGTGTCGCTTGAGTCAGCAGCACCAAGCTCTTTTGTCCTGGAGGAGCCACCAGCTCCTCCGATGTTTTCAATGCCAGAGCCACCAGCTCCTCCAACGCTTTCAATGCCAGAGCCACCTGCAGCACCGGTGATTGAGCTTAAGCCCATGACGCTTGAAGCTGCTCCAGCGTTTGAGCTGGCGCCTCCTGCGCCTCCGACTCCACCAGCGGCTCCGGAAGCACCGCCAGCCCCAGTTGCAACAGCTGAAGTTGCACCAGCGATCGAAATGCCGATCCTGATGCCAGTGCTGGAAGCGGTCGCAAGCCCAAGAAAAAGCGCTTAATCGTCTCAAAGCCTGATTCTGGGGTGCATTCGGAGAAGTCCGAATGTCTCCGAACGGTTTGTTCCTCAAGTCTTTGACACCTGCGTGTGGCCCTTTACAGTGAGAGTATTCAATCTGGGGGGGCGACATGATTTCGAAAAACTGGATGCGAGTTGTAGTAGGAATTCTTTCCGCAATCATACTTACAGCCTGTGAAGCAGAAAATGTGGAATGGCGGAGCGGGAGCAATGTTCTCATTTGGGCTTCTTCGGTTTCAGAGTGTAAAGGTATCTATAATCGGCTTGTGAAGGAACTCGGTCAATTCGGCGTTAACGTGAGAGCGAGTATTGCTTGTGGTCAATCCTGGGCTCCGGGAAGTCAGGGCGCAGCCTCTGCGGATGTTGATCCACCGATCTCTGTCGCATATTTTGGCAAGTCTTTTGAGCGAGACCGCACTGCCGAGTATTTATTGAAACAGTGCAACGATGAAATCGATCAATACATGGCGTATGTCGCAAAATGGGGCGGAGTGATCATTTCAGTAAAGCATTGCACGAAAAAGAAGGGGCAAGCTTGGGAGGATTGGATCAATACCGGTCAAGTTGCCTCGGTGCTGAGCGGTAATCAAGCCTCAATCATTCCATCAGAAGTAAAATAATGATTATTATTTTTAATCGCACAAAGTTTTAAGCTTTTGTATCGAAGCAGAATTCGATCGCGAGCAGACTCCCCAATGTGAACTTGCCGACTGATGCCCTGAAATGAGTCAGGCGTCGGTTCTTCGGAATGAAGATGGCCGTTCAGGTTGGGGAATATGCTTTTCTACGAGATTTGGTATTTTTGGCAAAATAATGGCGTCTGAAAGTAGTCCCACGAGATGACGATTTCCACTGTGGCTTTAGTCGAAGACGACTCGGACATTAGGAACCTGACAGCAGCAATGCTGGAGGACAGTGGCTACAATGTCATCACGTTTGAGGACGGGGCGTCGGCTTTAAGAAAACTATCGGCAGAAGAAAAGACAGTATGCGCACTTTTGACTGATTTTAAGATGCCATGCCTGGATGGTGTGTCGCTCATTCGCGAGCTTCACGAAAGGCAAATCAAGATCCCGATCATCGTTTTGATCTCTGGGGATATTGACGGCTCACATAGGCTTGAATCTCTCTCCAACGAGATAGCCATCAAAGTTTTAAGAAAGCCCTACTCAAAGGAAGCGTTGCTGAGTTTGCTTCACCGCGTGAAGTGAATTGGAGATTGCACAATCTTAATACGCCTCATTGTCGGGATCGTCGGGCGCATTGGTGTTGGATCGGTAGCTGTGGAGGATGACGGTCATGAGATGTTGCTTTGGGAATTTGTCCCGTTTAATGATTTCACCCAGCTCAGTTTGATATCTCCATATGAGATTACGGATCAGGCGGGATCCCGGCGCGGAGAGCGCGATGACTCGTGCCCTGCTGACAGAAAAATCAAGGCCAAGATCCGGATTCTGGCCAAGTGAAAGCGACTGCGTCGAATAGGTGAGAGCAGCTCTTTGAGTTGATCGGCATACGGCGTCCCAATTGCGTGAGTGAGCTTCGGAGTGCGGAAGTGGGATGTATTTATTTCCGTCGAAATGGACGAATCCGTTCAAATTTATTGAGTGAAGGACTTGTCGGATTAGAGGGGGTGAGCAAGCCGTGAGCTCGGCCAAGAGCTCTTCACTGTGATGTTCGAGCTGCTGATAGGCATCCAGATACAATGCCGAATAAATCAACATGGCGTCAGAGGCCTTGAACGTGGCTTGTGAGCGTGCGAGATAGAAATCGTTGGCTTCGCTGAGACTCGGGATTTTGCTGCAGTCGACTATCTCGGAGAGCCAGGTCAACATGAGCGCCATGCGATTGCTCATGAACTTTAGAACCTCTGCAAAGTCAGGAACGGCTTTTCCGCTCAGCCACCTTTCCATGGATTTGTGCATTTGTTTATTTAAGCTCGTTCCTGCAGCGAAATAATGACTTAAAATCCTGAGCGTGCTCAAGGGAGTGAGCTCAGGCTCCGGAGTGAGGTATCCGTGCCAAAATGAATTCTCAATGGAGATGCCGAGTGTCTTGCAAATGCGAAGAAAATCATCCCATTTAAGCTGCGTCGCGCCGCTTTCCCATTTTCCGACCTGGTTAAACGTAAAGCCGAGTTTGTCGCTGAGTTGCCGCTGGCTCAATTCGCCCCTCATGGCTTGGAGGATTTGCCGGGAGGTGGTCGCGAAATCGATTTTTACTTCGGGCTCTTGAGCAAATTCCATGAGACTGGGTGGTGCGCTTGTTCCGATCGTATTCGGGTGTGATTTCTCTTTGGCGGCAGGCTGGCCTGAGGACTTATGCGCGCTCGCGACTGGCAAGAATGCGTGAGAGAGAATGATTTGGACATTGGTTTTGGGATGAGCGTCTTTGCTGATGATCTCTTCGGCCTCGTTGTGGAATCTCAAAACCCGTTTTGAGATTTCGAGGACAGCCTGGGTCGAAAGACAAGCAGTTCTCTCGGAGGCATAGGATATATTATTGTTCAAGTTGGGCGGCCTGAGGTTGGGATTTGCCGTAAAGCGTCGAGCCGCATGCAGAGTGGCATGCTGGGTGACAGGTTTGTACTTTGGGTGGCTGAGCCATGAGATGTCCATCCCAATTGAGAGGGGATAAAATTTGCGACCATCGAATCGAATCAGCCCATTCGCAAGCAAGTGCTCGAGCGTGGTTCTGAGCTCAGAGCGGGTGCAAGCGGAGTGTTCTGCAAGCAAGGTTTCACCATGAAAGGAAAGCGATTGATAGGCCTCAAGTTGCAGAGCTGCGTAAACAAAAGCCGCGACAGGACGCTCAAAAAGAGTATTGATAACGACAGGAAGTCTTTTATATGGGGCGGAAAGAGCTTGGAGCTTTTCGCAGTCAACAAACAGGGAGAGCCATCCTATTAATGCCGTAGGGACAGTCCCAATAAGCCTCAGCACTTCGGCCAAGTCTGGGGTGTACTTCCCGCATGCCCATTTTTTGAAGACCGTTTGAAAAGAGTCATCAGCGTGATGCCCTGTCGAAAAGGTGTCCTCCAATGCTTTGAGCGTTATCGCGACATTGAATTCGGAGCTAGGAGTCCAGAAACAGTCCCGGAACGCCTTCTCAAGGGGCACTTCCTGGATCTGACAGAGGAGAATAAAGTCATCCCATTTGATTTGAGTCGCGCCGCTTTCCCATTTTCCGACTTGATTAAATGAGTAGCCGAGCTTGTCGCTGAGCTCACGTTGGCTTAAGTTTCGTCGCAGCTGCTGGATGATTTCACGCGCAAGCAACTGATAGTCGACTGTGAAATTAAGCTGAAAGTCAGTGACTCCGTTCATATGATCCGAGAGTGAAAACTAGTCTAAACATTCTGAGATGTCACGTTGCTCGTAAGAGCTTCGCGGGATGTTTCTATTTCTATACATGTCATTCGAAAATGGGAAACAAAACTGCTGTCTGTTTCTCTCTCAGCGTTTATTTTAAGATTTATTAGCGTTTATAAATATTTTGGAAACACCCGCTCATAGCGGAATTGGCACTTTATAGTATTGGAATGGTCAAAGATGACGGAACTGACGCGGGTGGTTTTGGTTTAGTAGAAGTCCTTCTGGCTGTTGGAATCGGAAGCGTCGTGATGATGAGCATGACCCATTTGATGACTTCGATGACTCTCTCCGTGCGCGGGACGAGGACGGTGTCTTCTCGCGATCAGCTTTCCACGAGGATTGGCCGCGAGGCTGGTAATCCCATTTCTTTAAAAAGGAGCGTGGAGTTCGCAAGTAACGCGGGCTTTCCCGGATTTCCAGTCAATGGGCCTGGCAGTATGATGGATAAGTGTGCAAATGGGACAGTGCCCAACGGGTGCATAGCCAGGGACGCTACCACGCATAATCCCATTTCCTATGGCTTTACGCTGACTGATTCGTTTTCCACACCGATCGCAGGGCCGGATGCGACGACAGCAGCAGTCTACGATATCACCGGAGCGATGTGCGGAAACGCTTCAGTTTCTCCACCTACAAAGAATTGTCCGATCATCGCGACAGCAAGCTTTACACCCATCTGCGCAAACAACCAGGATGCATGTGATCGGGCCGCGTCGATAGATGTGCAGTACAATTTAAGTCAAGCTGGCAACGTGCCATTGTTAAATGGGGGGCCCGTTCTCAAACCTATGGCTGCCAATGTAAGCACTTCAATCCCGTTTGCTGGTGGGATGAATGGGATTGTCAACATGCTGGCAAAATGGGTGTCGAATACGGAGCTGGCTTCCAGTTCAGTCTATGAATCCTCAACAGGACTTGTAGGTATCGGGACAACAAGTCCAGTGGGGACTCTGGAAGTGCAAGGCGGGACAGCAACGGCCAATACAAATGGCAAAGACATCATTCTGCAGGCAGAAAACGCTGGCTCCGGAAATCAGAAGGGTGGCAGCATTTATTTGAAGGCGGGAGCGGGTTCAGGAACGGGTAACAGCGGTACCGTTGTGGTTGGAAACGCTGCCGTGCCGAGCTATATCACGCCAGACAGTCTCTACGTTACGCAAGCTCTCTTTACCTCGTCCGTCTTCCTGTCTGAAAGTAAGAATGGTTTCGCGGACTACGGCTTTGGAGATGACTCGACTCGGATCACGGGATCAGTTCCGGCTGGCTGGGTTGCGGTTTTTACCAGCTCTTTGGAAAGAATGCGTGTCGCGGCAGATGGAACTATCACTCTTGGAACAGCCGCAAACCCCATCCCAAAATTTCAGGTTGGAACAAATGGCGATGGTTCTGTTGCAATTGCCAATGCTTGGAATACGTTCTCCGACATTCGCTTGAAAAAAGATCTGGAAAGGATCCCGAACGCTTGCGAATTAGTGGATCGACTCAATGGGTATTACTACCATTGGAGGGACAAGAGAGACTCTTCGCGCAAAATCGGCGTCATTGCACAGGAGGTTGAGAAAGTTCTCCCGGAGCTTGTCAATACCGGAAGCGACGGACTCAAAACTGTTGATTATCCCAAACTGAGTGCTGTCTTGATCGAAGCGTCCAAGAAGCTTCATCGTGACTTAGCTTCTAGGAAAGAAGAGATCGACGCTCTTCATCAACAAAACACTGAAATCATGGCCCGACTTTCGAAACTTGAAAAAAAGCTCAACGACAATTAGAGAGCTTTTTCCAGTTTATCCATCCTAGCGTTCATGTCGGCACTTTCAGCTTTCAAAGTTTGAATCGCCTTGGCTTGGCGTTCGTCGTCGCCAAATAGCCGCGTGACCTGCTCATTCAAGTTCTTTATGGCTTCAATGACTGGGGCGATCAAGTGATCATAAGCGATAGCCTTGAGTCCGGTGTCCGAATCAGTGACAACGGCTTCCGGATAGATCGTTTCAACGTCTTGGGCGATCAAACCGATTTGATGCCTCTCGCTGAACCACTGCTTGTCCTTCCAATCATATTGGACGCCTTGAAGCTGAAGGATTTTCTCAAGAGGATTTTCCAGAGAGGAGATGTTCTCTTTGAGTCTTCGGTCAGACGAGGCTGTGCAGCCTGAGCTGGTGCAAATCGAGGTTCCCGCGATCTTGAACGCGTTTCCAGTGGAGATATTCAGATCGCCGTTGACGGCGAGCTTGTAGGCGGATCCCGTGACGCCGATCCCAAGACTTCCGGAAAGGTAGCTCTGCGCGGTAGCGCTCGAATAAATGGAGTAGTTGTTGGTGGACGCGGAGATTCCAGCAATTTCGGTCCCCTTATTCGTGCCACTCCCAAGACCGGTGATGCCGTCGAGTGTGATTCCTACGTAGCTGGTCATCGTGTAGCTATTAGCAGTTGGACTTTTGATGGAAATGCCCGTAGCGGTCGTGACGTTTCCTCCTAAGCTAGGTGAGATTTGGAGATCGCCTCGGGTTGTCCCGGCGGGTAATCCACCGTTCAAGTAGAGAGAAGGGGGGGTCGAATCGGTTTGAGTATCGGTGAGCGTGATTCCTCCTCCGACAACGTCAAGTTTATATATCGAAGGGGTTGTCGTGCCGATGCCAACTTTGCCAGTGGTGTAATACGCGGTTGTGCCGCTGATGGTCCATTGGCTTGTTCCGGTCGCGCCTGTGGCGCCGGCCGGACCTGTTGCGCCCGTGGCACCGGTAATCGTAGCGCCCGTAGCGCCTGTCGCACCCGTATTACCCGTGGGGCCTATGGCGCCTGCAGAGCCTGTCTGTCCTACAGAGCCATTCGCGCCCGTCGCCCCTGTGGCACCTGTAGGTCCCACAGAACCATTTGCTCCCGTCGCACCCGTGGATCCAGTAGAACCCGTTGCGCCTGTGGATCCGGTAGAGCCCACAGGTCCATTCGCTCCTGTCGCACCCGCAGCGCCTGTTGAGCCTGCAGCGCCAGTCGCGCCCGCAGAACCATTTGCTCCTGTCGCGCCAATGGCGCCATTTGCACCCGCTGTACCCGTGATGCCTGCTGGACCTGTATTGCCATTGGCTCCTCCAGGTCCAATTGATCCTGTGGGGCCTGCAGCGCCAGTGCTACCGTTCAATCCTGTGCTGCCTGTAGCACCCACAATTCCCATGGCGCCTGCTGTGCCGATAGGTCCAATTGCGCCAGTCGGGCCATTGCTCCCTGTAGCGCCTGTATTTCCTGTTGCGCCGCCAGCTCCTGTCGCGCCAGTCGGGCCTTGAGTACCGGCTGCGCCCGTTGCACCCGCTGCGCCACTGGGACCGATAGGTCCTGCGGGTCCTGTAGCGCCGGCAGCGCCGGTGGTACCCGTTGGACCTATCAAACCACTTGGGAGTCCAATCCAGTTGCCGTTTGAATCAATGACTTCCGCGCCATTCACTTTCAAGCCATTACCTGTTGGAATGACGGCATCAGAGCCTGAAAGTCGAATAAAATTTCCAAGTGGGATGCCTTGAAAGGTTTCGGCTGACCACGACTGTGGCGCGGCGTCGATGATCTCGTCGGGAGAGAGAGTGACTTGCGTGCCCGTGGAGCTTGGAGTGATCCTGACTTCCAAGACGCGAACATCGCGAGCTGCGGGAGTATAACCGTTTGTACAGTGGGTGCCGGCAGCCCTGATTTGGGATCCATCGTTTCTAAAAACGTTGGCCATTCTCAAGCCTGGGTCGTTTCCCGTGCGCTTCGCGGAACCGGTGACCGATCCCACAGAGATGGAATAAATACCCTGAGTAGAGGCTGTGCTGACAGTCTGGGTCTCTTCGTATAGAAGACAGATTTTGCCGGGGTCGTAGATGGATAGAATGAAAACAACGCTAGGATCAAGAAGCGGCAAGTTGGTGTTATCAAGCAGCTGTCCCTGGTAAGTAAAATCTTGAGCGTTCTCTGCATAGCCAAAGGCAGATGCAGGATGCAGAACCAGCAAGGCAGCCGCTGCCAACGAAGCTGCTGTGATTGAGGATGTTCGGATAAGATATGTTTTCATATCTCACCGCCGCATTTTGAGTGAATGGATTTTTCAAACCCGTCCAGACGCGCCTTGAGTTTTGCGTTTTCGGTTTTCAACTTCTCGATTTCCGTGTTTCTGATTTCAGAAGCATTGAAAAGCTGATGGATCTGCGAATGGAGAGTTTTGATCGCCTCAATCACTGGAGCGATCAAGTGGTCGTACGCTATGGCTTTCAAGCCGCTCTTGGAGTCGGTGACGACAACTTCTGGATAAACTTTTTCGACATCTTGAGCGATCAATCCGATTTGATGCTTGTCACTAAATCTCTGTTTATCTTTCCAGTCATACTGGACGCCTTCGAGCTGAAGGATTTTTTCGAGTGAATCTTCCAGAGGGGAGATGTTCTTTTTCAGTCTGCGGTCAGATGAAGAAGTGCAACCCGAGCTTGTACAGATCGAAGTTCCGTTGATGCGCAACGCGTTCCCTGTCGAAAGGTTGAGACTTCCGTTGACGTCAAGTTTATATGCAGGGGCTGTTACGCCAATTCCGACGCTTCCGGCAAAGTAGCTTTGCGCGGCAGCGCTAGAGTAAAGAGCGTAGTTATTCGTGGCGGCTGCAATGTTGGCAATTTCAACGCCTTTGTTGGTCCCGGAACCGACACCGTTCGAGGCATCGACGGACAATCCTGTCCAGTCGGTCAGCGTGTTAGCGCCTTGGTTTGGACTTTGTACATAAATTCCTCTGGCCGTTGTGATGCTTCCACTCAAAAAAGGAGCGATTTGGAAGCTGTTTCGGGCCGTTCCTGCTGCATATTGATCGTTGATATACACGGAAGCCGTGGCACTGGAGGATGAGGTGCCGGTGAATCTGATTCCGCTGCCGTTTACAGTCAGCGAGGAAGCGGGACTTGTGGTGCCGATTCCTACGTTGCCTGCAGTGTAATAGATGTCTGATCCGGTGGTCGTCCAAGGGTTTGGACCTGTCGGGCCTGTGTCACCGGTGGCGCCTGTAGCGCCGGTGGGACCCGTAGCGCCCGTTGCTCCAGTGGCACCTGTGTTTCCAGTAGATCCTGTAGCGCCGGTAGTGCCCGTCGCACCGGTTGCGCCTGTCGCTCCGGTCGTTCCAGTCGCACCAGTTGGACCGGTTGCGCCCGTGGCGCCTGTCGCACCCGTGGGGCCGGCAGGACCGGTTGCGCCAGCAGCGCCTGTTGCTCCGGTGAGACCTGTTGCGCCTGTTGCTCCAGTCGCACCAACGAGACCAGTGGTACCCGTCGCACCTGTTGCTCCTGTCGCGCCAGCAGGACCGGTGGCGCCAGTAGAGCCAGTGGTGCCCGTTGCGCCGGCAGGACCTGTAGCACCGGTTGCGCCCGTAGGTCCTGTTGCACCTGTCGCACCCGTGGCTCCCGTAGCGCCTGTCGCTCCTGTCGCACCGGTAGAACCAGTGGCGCCTGCTGCGCCGGTGGCCCCTGTCGCGCCCGCAGGGCCTGTCGAACCTGTTGCACCCATTGCACCCGCAGCGCCGGTAGAGCCAGTGGTGCCCGTGGCGCCTGTTGCGCCAGCCGGGCCGGTAGCTCCTGTCGCACCGTTTACGCCGGCAGGACCTGCTGCGCCCGTGGCGCCTGTCGCGCCTGCGGCTCCTGCTGCTCCTGTAGGTCCTACCAACCCAGAGTTTGGTCCAACCCAGTTGCCATTTGAATCAATCACTTCCAAGCTATTCACTTTCAAACCATTGCCCGTTGGAATGACGGCATCAGAGCCCGAGAGTTGAATGAAGTTTCCAAGCGGGATGCCTTGGAAGGTCTCAGTCGACCAAGATTGTGGAACCGCATCAATGACTTCGTCAGGAGATAGAGTTACTTGAACACCCGTAGAACTAGGCGTGATCTTGACTTCCATCAGACGGGCGTCTCCCGGCGCAGGAGTGTAACCACTTGCGCAGTTAGCGCCAGCTGCGCGAACCTGGGTGCCGTCGTTTCTAAATAGGGTGGCCATTCTCAAGTTTGGGTCATTGACTGTGCGCTTGGCATTTCCTGTTGCCGATCCGACTTGGATCGAGAACATGCCGTTGCTGCTGCTTGTGCTGATGGTCTGGGACTCTTGGTAAAGAAGGCAAGTCTTGGTCGGGTCGTAAATGGTGAGAACGACGGCGACGCTTGGATCGATCAACCCGGAGCCCGTGCTGCCCAGAAGTTGCCCCTGGTATGTAAAGGATTGCGCATTCTCTTCGAAGCAGTAGGCGTCAAAAGGCAAGCATGCGAAGACCGCGATAAAAGCAAACAAGAGTTTGGTTTTGATCACTTTTGATTGAGACTGCATCTTACGCAATGTTTTCATTTTCCCAAACCTCACACATACGTACAGCTAAAGCCGATTTGCTGAGGTCTAAGTTTGACGGACTTCATCGACTTGTTGTTTTCTAGTGTTCGGCGTTTTTGAGGAAAAGTGTAGGTGTCACGTCGTACACAATGACCGTGTTCCTTTGGTTGATCGCTATCGTGTGAATCTGCTTGAGTGCGGGAAAAAGTGCTTAAAAATAAGTGTTTTGTTTCAAATTGTATTAAGCGCTCATGTTGAAATCGGGCTGGTAAAGTTGGCCAGTCGTTTCTATCTTTTCAAGCAGTGTGTAAAAAATAGCTACACCCCTGCGACACATGTAGATGCCGAAAAAAATTCGATATCCTAGGTGAATAAGCATCTTAAGATCCAGCTCTCAATGAGGAACGTTTAAAAGGAGAAGATATGAGAATTCACTCTCTATTGATAGGCATCGCGCTATTGGGAATTCAGCCGGCTTTTGCCGATATATGCAGCAAAGTAAGCGAAAACCAAGCCGCTCAACTCACTTGTCCATCAGGACAGACCATGTCCAGTATCAGTTTTGCGAGTTACGGAACTCCATCCGGCTCGTGTGGTAGCTATGCCGTGAGCAGCTGTAACTCGAGCAGCTCCAAAAGCGTTGTGCAATCGGCGTGCGTTGGCAAAGCTTCCTGCCAAGTCAGTGCTTCAAACAGTATCTTTGGTGATCCTTGCAGTGGCGTAGGTAAAACACTTGCTGTTCAAGCCGTATGTTCAGCTCCTTCAACCTCGAGTGCTTGCGGCAGTGCGGCCGAAAATCAAGCAGTGCAAGTGTCTTGTCCTTCAGGACAGGTTATTTCGAGTATCAGCTTTGCGAGTTACGGAACTCCGACCGGTTCGTGCGGCAGCTTCGCTGTGAGCAGCTGTAATGCAAGTACTTCCAAGAGCGTCGTGCAATCGGCGTGCGTTGGTAAAGCTTCCTGCCAAGTCAGTGCTTCAAACAGTGTCTTTGGCGATCCTTGCAGTGGCATAGCTAAAAAACTTGCTGTCCAGGTGGCCTGTTCAGCATCTGCTAGTCCGAGCCCGTCGCCATCGCCTAGCTCTGCTCCAAAACCTAGCCCGTCGCCGTCACCAAGTCCGTCTCCAGCACCGACGGCATCCACGAGCGCTCGCGATCCGCTCAAGCAGCCTTTCGCAAGCAATAGCATCTGGAACATGCCGATCGGCAGCGGCGCTGTTTTTGCGCCTGCAAACCTTTCCGCTACGCCAGGCAACAATATCTGGGCTCCAATGCCAGGCGCGGACGATGAGTTCATCTTTATGACTCCTACGGCGCCTTTGACAGACGTGAACTATAGCAGCGCTGGCTGGTCAGGAGCCAATCGTTGCGGTGCAACGGGTGGCTTATACGGAAGCGTACCGATGCCTTCCAACTACATCGTTCCCAATGGGAATGGGAACAATGGCACGGCTGCTCTGTTGCCGGATAAACGCACCATTGTCCAGTTCCAGCCTCTGGCGCGTTGTACGTCCGGAGGACCTGCGACGACTTACACGAGATTCCTCAACGTCGATCTCTATGGGGATGGCCTGCGGGGGATGCACGGAGGATCCGGGCTGTCTTCGATCGGTGGATCGATTCGCGTCGGAGAATTGCGTCCAGGCCAGCAAGGCATGCGACACGCTTTGAAGATCAACGTCTACGCTACAGAAGCTCTGTATCGCTGCACGAGCTCTTCAAACTGCTATCGTTGGCCTGCGGTCACGGGCGATTCCTATGCCGTGGGTTACTATGGAGCTGCGAGTAACAACCAGAACACCCAAATGAAGATGGGAGCCCTGCTTGCCATCCCACCTTCGGTCAATCTGAGCAGTCTGGGTCTAGAAACCGATCCAGGCCGTCAGATCGCTTGGACACTCCAAAACTACGGCGGCTACATCGTGGATGACACGTATGCGGCAGGCTTCTTCTTCAGTACCGAAGCGGGCCCTGCAGGAAGAAAAGTCGACGAGTTCCAAAATGACTACGGCTATGCCTTCCTGCAGAGGGTGACCAGCGCCTCGACCTCACCTTGGTTGCGTGACATTCAAAGAATCGTCAAGGCTCTCCAAGTCGTGAGCAACAACAGCGCAACGAGCATTGGCGGTGGTGGAACTCCACGCCAGCCTCTGGCTCCTGCTATTGCTCCGTAATGAGGCTGTAATTCATCGAACCCCTTCGATGATTCGCAACAGGGCATGATTGGGAAACCGATCATGCCCTTTGTTTTTGCTTGTTTCTATATTTGCAATGAGTGTGTAAAAAATAGCTACATTCAGCTGACACATTCAAATGTCAAAATATCTTCGTTACCCTAAATGTATAGGGATCTCGACGTTCATTTCACGAAAAACATCAGAACGGACAGTTCTGGGTATTTGGGGGTACACATGGTGTGCAGACAATTCAGGGTAAATTTTAAAGTCACTGGGGTTGCGGGAGTCGCTCTCATGAGCGGATTTGCCGCACTAACCGCGCAAGGGGCCGTGACCTCGGGGCAGACTTACAAAATCGTCTCAGCTTGCAGCGCTTCCGGACAAGTCATGGCCGTTGCCAACGACAGTCTGGCGGATAACGCTTTGATTGTCCTTGCGGCAAGGAACGACACGAAATCCTCCCAGGTCTTTAAATTCGACTCCTATGGAGCCGGCTATAAAGTCACCGCGGCGAATAGTGGAAAGGCGCTCAATATCGCCAATGCGTCCACTGCGCTTCATGCTGCGCTTGAGCAGTATAAATTCACCGGCGTGAGCAGCGAAATCTTCGCGATCGAAGCAACCTCGGATGGTTATTCTCGCCTGAAAAGCGTCAACAGTGGTCTTTATGTCAACCTCGTCAAAGCGGTGACCACGAACGGAACTCTATTTGAGCAGTACAGTGATTCGACAGCATGTGCGGAGAAGTTCAAGCTTGTTGCCTTCAATATGCCTGCACCGAGCCCGTCTCCATCGGCTAGCCCATCACCGAAGCCAAGTCCTTCACCGTCTCCATCACCTTCGCCGAGCCCAAGTCCATCATCGACCGTGGCAGCTCGCGATCCGCTCAAGCAGCCTTTCGCAAGCAATAGCATCTGGAACATGCCGATCGGCAGCGGCGCTGTCTATGTGCCATCCAATCTTGCCCAGAACTCAAATCCTTCGAATAATATCTGGGCTCCGTTTCCGGGCATGGACGAAGACCTCATCGTTCTGACTCCGACGGCTCCAATGACTCAGGTCTACTACAGCAGTGCTGGCTGGAGCGGAGCCAATCGCTGCACGCCTACGGGAAGCCTGAAGACTTCCGTGCCGATGCCGAGCAACTACATCGTCCCGAATGGAAACGGAAACGTCTCATCGGCCTTCTTGATGCCAGACAAGCGCTCGATCGTTCAGATGCAACCCGTTGCTCGCTGCACGTCTGGCGGCTACGCTACAAGCTATGCTTTCTGGAGTGCCGTGGATCTCTACGGCGATGGCCGTGCGGGCGCTCATGGTGGCTCAGGACTCTCGGCCATCGGCGGAACGATTCGTGTGGGTGAACTGAGACCTGGTCAACAGGGACCAAGACATGCCTTGAAAGTGGCGGTCTATGCTAAATCCGTTCTGTATAACTGTAAGACCTCGAGCGATTGCTACCGCTGGCCTGCCTATCATGGGGACGGCTATGCAGTAGGCTTTTACGGGTCAAATAATGGCAACTCCAACTATGCCATGAGAATGGGAGCCTTGCTGGCGATTCCTGCCTCGGTGAATCTCTCTACGCTTGGCCTGGAGACTGAACCAGCACGTCAACTGGCCTGGACGCTGCAGAACTACGGTGCCTATATCGACGACGATATGTACGGCTCTCCTGGAATTCTGTTTGATACCGAAGTGGGTCCGGCCGGAAGAAAAGTCGATGAGTTCCAAAAGGACTACGGCTTTGCCTTCTTGCAGAGGGTTAATGCTCCGAACGCCTGGCTGCGTGACATTCAAAGACTCATGAAGGTCTTGTCTGTCGTCGATAACAACAGTCCAACGAGCATTGGCGGTGGCGGAACTCCACGTCAGCCTCTGGCTCCTGCTATTGCTCCGTAATGGCTTGAGTTACAATGCAGGCTGAGCGTTCAATGGGGAGTCTGCCGCGCCGATTGCGCGAAGCGCTTCTGTGCGGCACTCCCAAAGAGGCTCAGGAGGTAAGACGAGGTCGGGTTCTGGTTGCAACGTGATAAAAGCGCGTTGCGAGAATAGAATATCGGCCTCGTATGCCATTCTTCCAAAGATCCGACCACTGAGTGGATCGACGAAATCCAGCAGCGGACGATCAACAGCCAAGGGTTGATCCTTGGGAAGCTCATCGTTTCCTGGAATGTCCAGGCGCTTGCCCGGAAACTGGAGAGGCTCCTGAGGGTTTTTCTTGAGCTGTACAAGCACCGTGGGCGGCAGGTTCTCCCACTGGATGATGACGGACTCAAGATGCTCCTCGGGGAAGTCCACGAGAATGGAGATGCGTCGTCGGGTCGGTGCTGGGATGCCTTCTAGCTTCCTGTCGTTAAAAGCGCTCATAGTTGAAGAGAGCTGTTTATAGCGCGTGCGGGCTTTGGGTGAAAGTGATAACTTTCCAAGAATGATCGAAATCAGGCGAGCGCTGGAATCTGATGCCCAGATTCTGACTGAATTGGGAAGAACGACATTCGTCGATACCTTCGCGAAAGACAACAGCCAGGAAGATATGGATCTCTATCTTGCTGAAACTTTTGGCGTCGATAAGCAGCTCAAAGAGATCCGAGATCCAAACCGATACATCGCGATTGCCTGGGAAGGAAATGTCGCTGCCGGGTTTTTCCACTTGGCGAAAAGCGCGCCTGATCCGTCTGTTGCAGGCCCTCATCCGGTTGAGATTTTGCGGCTCTACGTTGATTCACGATGGCACGGAAAAGGGGTCGGGGCTGCCCTGATGGAAAGATGCATTCAGCTTGCTCGTGAAGAAGGATTTCAAACGCTCTGGCTAGGTGTCTGGGAGAGAAATTTCAGAGCGCAGGCGTTTTATGGCAAGTACGGGTTTACGACGGTGGGTAAGCATGTTTTTAGGTTGGGCACGGATGATCAAACCGATCTCATCATGGTTCGCTCCATTTGATTTAAGCGAAAGAGTTTGTCCAAGCGAGCGGCCCGGCGGGTCAATTCTGACCCACCTCGAAACAGACACATTTCTAGTCTGCGAGTTTTTAGGTACGATAAAATGGGGTGAAAACTAAACTCAAACTCTCACACTTAGGGATCGTTTCAGTCTCACTGCTTGGGCTGCAAAGCTGCGTGCCTGGGTTTCTTTCGGACTTAAACTCGACCCGAGCGATTTCAATCGCTCCGCCAGAAGGTGCGGCTTCACCCTCGTCGCCGGCATCACTAGGCACCATCCAGGCTATTCCCACTCGGTCTGCTGCTTTGCCATCGTCTATCACCAGTGGGTCAACGCTCTCTTTGAATTGTGGAACAACCTATTATGGCTCGCTGAATCTTGCGACCCTTTCGAACGTCACCATTGAGACCAACGGAAACTGCGGACGCGCAGTCATCACTCCAGCGGTGCCGGTCTCTGGCTGGCGAGTTTATAGCGGCAGTATTTATGTGGCGGATGTTTCCACCGAAGTCGCGCAAGTTTTTGTCGATAGCCAGATCACAGGGATCGCGCATTACCCAAACAGTATAAAAGAAACCGGGTGGTTGCAGTCCAGCAACGTGACCGCCACAAGCATGGATTTCACGGGTCTACCGAACAACGACATCGTCGGCGCAAAAGCGACCTACCGAGGACGTTACCCTTGGGAGATCGGAACACGAACCGTGACCGCTTATGACGGTCAGACGATGACCTTGCCGCAAAACACCAATCTCAATCTCAACGCCGAAGACAGCGAGCTTGGGAAGTTCTACCTCGAAGGAAAGCTCTGGATGCTCGACACTCCGGGCGAGTGGGCCTGGAGCGGTGGAAAGCTTTATCTCTGGATGCCAGATGGCCAGGCTCCTGGCTCGCGGGTTCTTGCTGCGCCTCAAGTCAACTCGGTCATCAACGTCCAAGGTTCGACCAACGTCACAATCCAAAATGTGCGGATCGTGGGCGGATGGATCGGTGTTGATGCAAGCTACAGCAATACTGTGGGAAGGTCGGCGAGGGGTCTTCAGATTCTCAATTCCGAGATTGCCTACAGTGATTGGTCAGCTATCTACGCATCCAACGTGGAGAACATGACGGTTGATAACTCCGACGTGATCGGGGCTCTGCACACCGGGATCTATGCGAGAACGGGAAGTGCTGGGATCGTCGTAAGAAATTCGCGCTTCACCAACGTCAATACCGTCGGCATGCACAAGGGCGGAGATGGCTCGATGTATATCAATGCCGACACCGGAGCGACCATCACAGGTAACACGATCACCAATTCCGGAAAGACCGGGATCTTCATAGGACAGAGCATGAACTCTCTTGTGAAAGACAATGTGATCAACGGAGCCTGCCGAATCCATGGTGATTGCGGCGGAATCTATTTATTCGATCGTGGCAAGGTCTCGCTCAATACGCGTGTTGAGAATAACGTGGTGAACAACATAAATGGCGATCCGGTGCGCCCAGGATCCACCAACCCTGAACGATATGCCATCTATCTGGATGACTACTCGACCGGAGTGACTGTCATCGGTAACACCGTGACTCAAAGTGATTCCGGAATGCAGCTCCACTTTGCATTCAATAACACCATCACCGGGAATCGCTTCGAAGGTAATCTTCAAAGAAATATTCTTTTTTCGGATGACGGATCAGCGACACCAGTCATGAGTAATAATGTGTTTTCGAACAACACGTTTGTCGGTCCTGCTCTGTCTTTTTTTCTTGCGGTGAATAATCCAACGACCGCAGCGACTTTCACGGGTAACACGTATCTGAACTATACGAGCAGCCCTGTTGTGAACCCCGCAAATGTTCCTTATCAATAGGCAAGAGGGACTGCTTCAAAGTTTCTCAGAACTATGCTAGCTATGTCGCGAGAAAATACTTTGGACTTAAGCTGTTGAGTCATTAGGACGCGGACCTCTCAAGTCATGGATATCCTTCAGAGAAATAATGTAAAATTAAACGGAAAGGGCGAGCAGCCAATGCTTTTTGCCCACGGATACGGATGCGACCAGAATATGTGGCGGTTCGTTGCCCCCGCCTTTGAGAACGATTACCGCACCATCCTATTTGATCATGTGGGCGCAGGTCGTTCGGACCTGAGGGCCTATGATCGGAAAAAATATAGTTCTCTTCAGGGCTACGCCGATGACGTGCTTGAAATTTGCGAGACTTTGAATCTCAGAAATGTAATTTTTATCGGCCACTCGGTGAGCGCAATGATTGGCGTTCTAGCCGCAAACAATGATCCATCGCGCTTTTCAAAGCTGGTTCTTGTTGGGCCGTCGCCTTGTTATATTAACCAGGATGGCTATGTCGGAGGATTTGAGAGAAAGGACATTGAGGGATTATTGGAGTCTCTGGATAGCAACTATCTCGGGTGGTCCGCACAGATGGCACCTGTGATCATGGGCAATTCGGATCGCCCCGCACTCGGTGAAGAGTTGACCAATAGCTTCTGCCGGACGAACCCAGAGATCGCCCGACACTTTGCTCGAGTTACTTTTTTGTCTGATAACCGAGCCGATTTGCCAAAACTTAAAGTGCCTGCCTTGGTTCTTCAATGCTCGGACGATGTCATCGCACCGACGTCAGTGGGTGAGTACGTTCACCGCGCTGCTTCGAACAGCTCCTTTGTCCATATGAAAGCGACTGGGCATTGCCCAAACCTAAGTGCACCGCAAGAAACAATTGATGCGATTCGATCGTTTATCTGAGGTATTCTCTCATTGACTTCAGATGACAGCACGCATGCACTATTGGCTCAAATCGCAAAGAACGCAGAAAGCTTTTTTGAAAGCGCTCCGTGCGGATATCTTTTTACTTTGCCCGATGGTCTCATCATCAAGGCAAATCGCGCATTCTTAAACTGGACCGGATACTCTGAAACAGAGCTCATTTCTAAAAAACGCTTCCAGGATGTTCTGACTGTCGGATGCAAAATTTACTATGAGACGAATTACGCACCTCTTCTTCGGATGCAAGGTTTTCTAAATGAGATTACTTTGGACTTAAATGGAAAAGAGGGTCGCAATGTCCCGGTTCTGATCAATTCCGACGAGCAAAGGGATGAGGCTGGAAAAGTCCTTTTCATTCGAAGCACCCTTTTTAACATCACTGATCGGAAAAGGTACGAGCGCGAGCTACTTTCTGAGAGGCGAAGAGCCGAGCATTCAGAATTGCGCTTTAAGCTACTTGCCAGGGCAAGCGAATTGCTGAGACGATCTTTTGATTACGCTGCTAACTTCAAAGAGCTTGCTGAAGCAGCCACTCAGGACTTTTGTGACGGTTGCACCATCGATCTGATCGAGAGTAATCGCCTGGTCAGGGTGGCTGAGTCTCATCGAGTGATTGAGAAAAAGATCCCTCAGTTTAGCGAGGATGCGGCAACCTCCATCTTGACAGAGCCGTTGCTTCTATCGGAGCAACCTGCTCACTTTAGCCAAGGCTCAGTATCCGTCGCAGATTGGCTAAAATCGTTCATCAATCAATTCGATCCTGATTCCATGATCCTGACACCGATTCGGCATCAAGGGAAAGTGATCGGATTGATTGGCATCTATATGACCGAGATGCGCAGGCGCTTTGTCCAAGAGGACTTGGAGCTCGTCAATGAAATTGCAAATCGTTGCGTTTCGGCATTTGAAAGCGCGCAGCTTCATTCAGAAACCCAGTGTGCCCATCTTGAGTTGAGCGTCAGTCACGAGTGGTTTTCAACGACTTTGAAGAGTATTGGGGATGCGGTCATGGCGGTCAATACGGACAAAACCGTATCTTTTTTGAACACCGTTGCTGAGCAATTGACTGGCTGGACGTCGGAAGAAGCCAAAGGGCGCCCGATGGATGAGGTCTTTCATGTCATTAACGCGACAACGCGTGGGCCCGCCTTTAATCCGGTTGAAAAAGTGCTTAAAGAAGGCGTTATCGCGGGCCTGACTAACAATACCGCTCTACTTCGGAGGGATGGAACAAGCATCATTATCGAGGATAGCGCTGCTCCGATTCGGTCTGAAAAGGGCGGAATGTATGGAGTTGTCTTAGTCTTCCGAGACATAACGCAAAAGCATGAAGAAGAAGAGAAGCTCAATGAGACTTTAAGTCAGCTCCAAGAGGAACGAGGCGTGCGTGAGAAGTTTGTCGCAACCCTGACGCATGATTTGAGAAATCCAATCACGGCCGTAAAGATGAGCGCTCAGTTGATTTTGCGAAAAACGGATCATCCCGCGATCGTTCAAACACAAGCAGTTCGGATCATAAATGGCGTCAGCCGCGCGGATCAAATGATTCAGGATCTGCTCGATGCAAACCGGATTCGTGCAGGCGAGATCATCCCGCTTGAATTGATAGATTGCGATCTGGGAGCTGAGCTTCACGAGGTCGTGAACGATCTTACAACGATTCATGGGGACCGCTTTAGGCTGAATGCTCCAGCTCATTTTAATCTATTCTGTAATTCAAGCTCCTTGCGTCGAGTGATTGAAAATCTATGTAATAATGCCGTCAAATATGGCGGCGAGCGGACTCCGATTTATGTCAGCTTGGTCCACGAGCGGGATGAAGCAGTCATTTCAGTCCGTAACGAGGGGAATCCGATTCCGCCGGACGATCAGGCGACTCTATTTGATCCTTATCGACGCACTCAATCTGCTCTGCAGAGTGGAAAAAAAGGTTGGGGATTGGGCTTAACTCTGGTGCGTGGAGTGGCTGAAGCCCATGGGGGGCGGGTATCTGTGGAAAGTTCACCGGAACATGGGACTACGTTCTCAATTCATCTTCCGATTTTGTGATAGAGTAGGTTTATGTCAATTGAATCAGAAGCAGACCTGATTGCTCTCAAGAAAATCGGCCGTATCGTGGCAAATTGCCTTCAGACGATGAGCAAAGCGCTTGAGCCAGGTATGACGACCCAAGAGCTCGATGAGATCGGTAGAAAGTATTTAGAGCTTCATGGAGCGCGCTCAGCTCCCAAGCTGACTTATAATTTCCCTGGAACGACATGCATCAGCGTCAATGAAGAAGCGGCACATGGTATTCCAGGCAGCAAAGTCTTACGCGCTTCCGACTTAGTGAACATTGATGTCTCGGCTGAGCTCAATGGCTATTTTGCCGACACGGGGGGATCTTTTATCATCCCGCCTGAGTCTGATCTGAAGAAAAATCTTTGCCTTGCAACGAAGCGCGCGCTCAAGGCCGCGATGAAGGAAGCTTCTGCTGGCAAATTTTTGAACGCCATCGGACGAGCGATTGAATTAGAAGCGCGCCGAAGCCGTTTGAGCGTGATTGAAAATCTAGGAAGCCACGGCGTAGGCAGAGCACTTCATGAAGAGCCTGGCTTTATTCCAAGCTATTATGACCCTAAAGACAGACGTGTCTTGAAAGAGGGCCAGGTCATTACGATCGAGCCTTTTCTCTCCACCGGCGCTCGAGAAGTTTTCGATACGGGTGATGGGTGGACTCTGGCAACGCACAAAAGGCATTTAACAGCCCAGTATGAGCACACGATGGTCATTACCAAAGGGCAACCGCTCATCATGACCCTGCCTGCTTAACGTTTGAAAACTGACGCCCTTCTGCGGTCTTAAATTAGGCGCGGACTTGTCTTTTTCTATGTGTACAGTAAAATAGTTGATGACCCTAATAACTTCTGAGAGTTCGTCATGACAAAATCTATTTTGGGTTTGGCTTTTATTTCGGCTCTGGCTTTGTTTTCGCTTTTTCAAGGTCCTGTTCTGGCCACCACCTACACTTGCTATAACGACGGAACAACCGCGTTTTGCTCAAGCGCAGTTTTAGACTACGAAGTCTGGGGCTCGTACAGCACTTCTGCTGAATGCGCAGCGAATTGCGGATACTAATCTGAATTGAATCGCTTCGGACAGAGCGGTAGCTTCTTTCCAAATCTTGTTTTGAATCTTATGAGCGCTAATAGAGTGACGCTCACTGAAGCATTGGATGCGTTTTGTGGCTCCATTTTGCTTTGAAAGAATTCGCGATTCGTTAACAATGGTGTCTGCAAAGGGCATCCCATGAAAAATAAACTGGTTACATTCGAAGTCGCTTTTGATTGGTTAGATAAAAAAATGGAGCGCATCTTTGATAAAAAAGAACGAGTGAATTACGAAGGCCTCTCCAAAGAAGAAAAAATGATTTATCTCCTTTACTCTTATGATTCCAGCGTGAGAAACGGCGGGATCAAGTCATTCCTAGATCAGCAAAATGGTGAGAGATTTGAAGAGCTAATAGCCAACTTTAAAGAATTGCATGCGGCCGCAGTTGCAATGGATCTCGAGGAAGTGATCAACGTATTGAGAAGCGTTAATAAGGACGCCCCGCTCTCTTTACGAGCAGACCTTGATGAATTCGACTCGCTCCCAATCGCAAATAAGTTTCGCGCAGTAGAATGTGAGAACACGAAGCGCTATTTCGAGTACGATCCTAATCCGCTTCAGCTTCTTTACGGTTATTTGAATTCGCGCTCTTAAGCAGAGTACGAACCATGAAACCTCTAATCAAACTCCGTGGCGTACGCACGCATTACATTATCGAATGAACTGAACGCAGTTTTCTTAATATTAGCGGTCCACGCGCCCGTGACGCCAACATCGATTTCAACTGGGTAGATGCTTATGATCTCAATTCAAAAATGGGACATCATTCCTTACGAAAGCTTTGGCCCTCTTCAATTAAATCAGGAAGTGGAGCGATGGGATCTGGAAGACGCTCTTGGAGAGCCGTGCCGAGAAGAGAAAGGCAAAAACGAAGAAATTATTTTTGTCTTCAAAACCGCTGAAGGCGAAATGAAAGCCGTTTTCACTCCTAATCTTGAGTTTGAGTATTTAGTACTTCCTCAAAACGCGAAAATGACCACTGAAATTGAAGGAGAAAGTATCCAGCTTCCTCCCGGGTCGAAAGAGTTAAAAAACTATCTTATGGCCAGCGACCCAGATTCTCGGGAAGTCGGGTTTCATCGTGGAAAGAACTTAGTTTTTCCAAGGTACGGGCTCTCTTGGGATCTTGAATCAGATTGGCTCTGCTTATACTCGGTTCAGTGAAAATCCCAGCTTATGCCTCCTCAAAAATTCTATGAGGCGAAACCTTTATCTGAAATTGAATTTAAGAAGGCCTGGAAACAGCTGAAAACCAGTGTTCCAACCGTAGCTTTGGTCAGCGTGGATCCGGTTTTTACGAAAAAGTCAGCTGAAGCGATCCCATACACTCAATATGGCGGAACCCCCTTGCTTAAAGAGGATGAGCCTTGGCCAAACTGCAAGTCTTGCAGTTCTCCGTTCGCGTTAGTCTACCAGGTGGATTTGCAGAAGCTGCCGCTATCGGTCCGTAAAAGCATTACCGGAAAGGGCGTATTTCAGATCTTTCATTGTCTAAAAGAGTCGTGTCTAAATCGCTTGGGCGAATCTGATGAGGACGACCATTATGCATATCTTTGCCGGATTGTGCCTCGGTCAGAGTTGGCTCAAACGAAAGAAAAGAAAGCCCTCTTAGAAAAAAGAGGAATCAAAGCGTGGAAGCGACAGGAGGACGGACTCGACTATCCAAACATTCTCTCTCAGAACCAGCTTGAAAAGTTGCCCACTGAGCTCCGCTCGTTAGTGGCGAATGTTTCTTTTGAAGAGGCGTACGCACAGCACTACCCCGTGCAAACGGACAAGATCGGAGGGGCACCGAGCTGGCTCCAATCAGACGAGACGCCCCGGTGCCCACAATGTCCCCGAGACAAAGGCCTGATGAAATTTTTAATGCAGTTCAACTCGGGTAAAGAAGAAAAAAGCGAATTGGAGTTCGGAGATTCGGGATGCGCTTATGTATTTCAGTGCAGCGAGCATCCTGACCTCTTTTCACTTATTATGCAGACGAGCTGACCATTGTTTGGTCCTCTCTTAACTGAGTCGTATCAGTGAGTGGCTTCAGTCACCAAAACTCTATAGCCGTTATTGTAGCTCCAGTAGATATCGACTTTATGCTTTGCCGTCGAGGTAACGACCACGCCTTTGCAAAGAACGTCACCTTGAGGCGAGTCATCATAACTCGAAGGCACGATATCGTTGATTTCAACAATCGCTTCGTTTGCGTAAAGCTTGCCCGCAGAAGCCTTAACTTCGTCAAGGTTAGAGGAGCACTCGGGCTTCGTGGCAATTCCGCGCGATTTGTGCGGCATCACGAGCTGGGACACGAAATAGCTGAGGCTGAACATATAGAGAACTACAAAGAGCCCTAAAAGCGGAGCTCTGATCCAAAGCGAGTGCTTCCGATCCCTGAAAATCCATTTCAGATGTTTGGAAGCTTGGACAATCGCGCCCCAAAATCCCACATTCGTCAGCACGACTCCTATCAGTGCATAAACAAACATAAGATTTGAAGCTCGAGCAATGGCCCATGGCACCATCCCAAACCCAAAAACTGTAAGAATGATAAAAATCAGAGTTTTCTTAAAGCTTGGAGGAGTTTGTGTCTCGCTGGATATATTGCTCATATAATAAAATAGTAGCGAGCGACCCTTTGTATTGTAAACTTAATTTAAATAGGGAGACCACAAATGGGTAAGTTCAAAAAAGTCGCTTCACGCTGGTTCACGACCGATGGACGTTCTGGTCGACAGGAGTTCATCCTCATCTCTATTTTGACAGCAGCACTCATGGCAATCGTTAGATATTGCGATGAGCACAGCCTTTCATCCCTTTACTTTTTGACTTTGCTCCTTGCATTTGTCTCGTTCGGACTCAGTCTGTTTGCAAATGTCCGGCGCTGGCACGATCTTGGACGTTCAGGTTGGTGGATCCTGATTGGGCTCGCGCCTGTACTCAATATATTCGTGATCATTTATCTTTGTGTCAAAGCTGGGACTCAAGGGCCTAATCAGTATGGACAACAGGCATCAAGCCCTTTGACACATTCGTCCTGATTTGGAACACGGATTATCCTCTTGTCCGGCCATCACCGCGTGTCCTATACATAAAGCCTATGAAGCTGATTCGCGCTATTTTGAGCTTTTTCATCCTAACTTTGGATAGGCTATTCGAGCCAAAGGGACCGAATCGCGACTTGGACGCTCAGCGCGCAATCGATGCACAGACTGCTCAGCTTAAGCTCTACCA
>JBJMMA010000153.1:0-30776 GCA_045805065.1 Bdellovibrionia bacterium
GATGCCTTCATCCGTGACGGTAAAGATGTGTCTGCCGCGGAAATGATCGCTTCCGCGAAGTTTCATGATTTCGATTTCGCGAACACTTCTCATGCTGTCATGGTGCGCGGAAAGGGAGATAATCCCATCCACCATCGTGTGTTCCGGATGCGCGAGGCTGTCTGTGAACGATGAGAGAAGCACAGCCGTGCAGCCTGAGGTTGAGAGTACGGTGCTGAGTTCATGCACAAACTTTTTGAAGGACACAGGTGACTTGGCAAGATCCTCAGCCGAAGCAACGCCATCCAGAAAAAGCAGGTCTGCGCGGTACTGACGAACCATATGCGCCAGTGAGCGGAGCAGGCCATCCAGCCCTTCTTTCTCAAGAGTCTGATAGGCACTGATGAAATTGAAAGATTCAGAGATCGGCGCCTCGTCAAAAAAGCTTAATGGCTTTAAATGTCCGAAAAGGCGGCCATGACCTTCAGAGAGAAGCGATACATAAAGAGCTCGTCCACCGCGCTCACAGTGCTTGAATCCAAATTGGGTGGCCAGAATGGTTTTTCCTGCCCCTGGGGTTCCCATCACAAGATAGATTCCGCCCCTGAGAAAGCCTCCACAGAGCATTTCGTCGAGCCCGGGAATATGGGTGGGCACGCGTTTAAAAATTTGGATTTGGTCTTTTTGGCTCATATTGTCTTGAATTCAATAGATCTCGAGTGACGAGACAGTCGTACGTAAAGGTTTGACTGCTTGAAAACGCATGAAGCAATTTACCCCGTCTTAACAGAGAATAGATGATTTAGCCAATGAGCCTTAGCCAACGCGTTGCGCTACATGAGGTGCTTTGATCGGATTCCTAAACTGAAGAACTGGTTTTTACGATCTTGTTATAAATTCCAAGCAAGAGAATGGGCGCAGGCCACATTCCAACAAAGCGGGCTGTCTTTTCTTTATTCGACAGCTCGAGAAAAAGAGAAGCGCCCATTGCTGCCAGCGCAAGCATCAGGAAATAGTTTGAAGGAATCTTGGCCGTCTGCTGCTCGATCAGACGCGTGATCGTGTCTTCGCGATGTTCCGCGCGGACGACAGGGATCTCAAGGTATTCTCTCTCTGATAGCTGGCCGACTGGATTGATTGGGGCATTCATAGATAAGCTTAGCGTTCTCAATTCTTATGCCATGAGCTGATTCGGAGTCAGACTTGCAACGACTTGAGTCGTGGAATTACTGAAGGGCCACTCAAAGCACTCATCGGAAAATTCAGAAGACGAGCTTCAAAAAGTCGCCGATGGCTTTGGCCCGGTACTCATTCGAGATTATTGGACGGTGATCCGCAATAGTCGTCTCAGGCCATCTGAGATCATGGACTTGGTTGCACACAAATTTCCTGAGTTCGCTCCTGATAGTCTTTGCCTGTTCGCGCAGGACCAAGGAAAAGAGGGCAGGCTTAGCGTGGGTGACATACTGCACATTCGAATTCGGATGGCGGCTCACTGCCAGGTGCGGGTTCTTGGACATGATAAAAGCAGCATTACTTTAGGAACTTTAAAGGGGCATCCTGAGGCGGGAAAAATCACATTTGGTGCCTATCGCAACCCCCATGGCGACGTGATCTTTCATATTCGAAGTCGCGCTCGTTCAAAAGACGCGCTGACTTACCTTGGGTTTACGACCGTGGGTGATCCGATGCAGACCAATACGTGGACCGAATTTGTAGATCGCGTTGCGCTCACCGTGGGTGATGGACCCATGAAGGCGATTCATGCAGACCTCTCGGTGGTGAGAGGCGAAGAGGCTGAAAAGATTACCCGAGAAGACGATGACGAAAGCCCTACCTTTATAGCCCAGGGAGACTGAGCGTAATGAGCAAGGAGCTGCGGGCAGAATGGCGATTTGGGCGAGGCTGGTCGGAGCGTGAGCTTGCATCACGACTCGAAAAGTACCGCCATGCGGACGTCAATTTCCATGCTGAAGGATCGCACATCCCCACTGGACCGCAGTGGAAGCGCTACTACACGCAAGCAATCATTGCGCACGAGAAACCGGGCCCTCCTGAGCCAGGTGGAGCATTTGAGAAAGCCTGGAAGTTGATCGAGGGCTACCAATTCTCCGATCCAGGGATCGTGAAAGCGCATTATGATCCTCGAGATCCGTTGGTGGGTCGAACCATGCTCCTTGAGCTTCAGGTGATGGGCTTTCGATTTTTGTGTGGAACGCGGGTCACTTTCGATCGGTCGATGAATGAGGAGAGCGAAACCAGCTTAGGCTATCGCTACGATACTCTCCAAGGTCATATTGAAGCGGGCTCTGAGTGGTTCATGCTGACAAAGCTTCATCAGACCGGAGAGATTCGCTTTCGCATTCACGCGTCTTGGAAGCTGGGAGTCTTCCCAAACTGGTGGAGCCGCATGGGCTTTCTTGTCATGGGAGAGCATTACCAACTGGCATGGCACAGGCTTGCGTATCTCAGGCTCAGGCATTTTCTTGATTCCGATAATCAGTACAAGCTTGCGCCCGTTCCCGTCGGCCGTGAGCTTGTGCACACAGATGCAGATGATGCGGACTCTGATCTTTGGATCTTGAGAACCCATCGGCCTGCGATGCAGGCAGGGATTTTGGGTGGGAAGAAGAGCCATGGTGTAGAACGAATCGATCAAGCAGGAGGAAAAGGTGATGAAGCAAAACGGATCGAACGGATTGGGAAAGGCAGCCATCGTCGGAGGAATCACAGGAATTCGAAGTACGGCGGCACTTAGTCAGATCTTTGATCGCAACGGAGTTGTAAGGACCGTCACATTTTTAGAAAGCGTTGCGGATAAGTTGCCCTTCATTCCTGCTCGAACTCAGGTCATGTCGCTTTTGGGTCGGGCTGGGTTTGGCGGATATGCCGCGTCTTTGCTTGCAGACGAAAAGCGCAAGCGTTTGACCTATGCCACCGTCGGAGCATTGAGTGCTATCATTTGCACTTTCGCAGCGACTCAAATCAGAACAAGGCTTGGCGCAAAGAGCCGTATCGCCAATACGGCTTTAGGATTTGCTGAAGATGGAATAGTTTCGTGGGCAGGCAGAAGTTTGAGAGCCGCTTAGCCTGATACGCTCATTTCATCAGCGGCCAATACGGGACTCAGAACGACATTTTCCACGAGGATTTTCTGTCCTAGAATGCGCTGACCGTGCTCGCCAAACCAGCCCGCATCGTCAGTTGTTGCAAATCGGCGTTGGCCTATGGGCTTTCCGCGGCTGAGTCGCGTATCCATTTCGGGATGACGCCTGAGCCAGTCTTCCAGGCGCTCAGCGATGATCTCGCCTTGGGCAATCACTTGAATCTCGGGAGGCGTAACGGCTCGAATCAGTGGATAAAGAAGCGGATAGTGCGTGCATCCAAGAAGTATGCGTTTAGGGACATCAGGACCTTTGAACAAAGGATCAAGATACTGATGAACGAAATGCTCAGTGCCAGGCCCGCTGAGTTCTCCTGCTTCAATGAGTGGAACCCAAAGCGGGCAGGCTTGCTGAATGAGTTTGAGACCTGGGGCAAGCTTTGCGGTTTCAAGAGCGTAAGAATTGGAAGCCACGGTTCCGCGCGTGGCTAACACTGCAACAGCGCCTCCTGTGATGTCAGGACGTCTGAGCGCAGGTGGCGTCGCTGGGGGGATTCCTACCAGTGCTTCAACCGAAGGTCGAATCACACCTAAAACCCTGCGGTCCGGCCAACGGTTCGGAAGATCGAGCTGTTGAATGTTTCTCAGTGCCTGAGCGGATGCCGTATTGCAGGCAAAAATCACAAGGCTGCAGCCTTCATCAAAAAGCCACTGCACGGCTTCGCGAGAAAACTTATGCACAATCTCCAGGCTTCGTCCGCCGTAGGGGCTGCGTGCGCTGTCACCCAAATAGAGGTAATCGTATTCAGGCAAGCGCTCGAGAAGAGACTTCAAAATTGTAAGACCGCCGAAGCCGGAGTCAAATACGCCGATCATCATACTGATCATCGTAACTTAACTTTGATTCACAGCTCCAGGTCTTTTCAGGGGCAAGCTCTGGTCTAACCGCTTGCACAGGTCCCGGTACTGGAATCACCCGGGGTTGAACAGGCCTTGGCAATCAAACCGTCGAGGAACGTTTCAAGGGAGGTCAGACTTCGGTCCGCAATATAAGGGGGATTAGGGCTGGTTGAGCACGCTGAGTACGAGTCTCCATGATAGACCGAAGGCAATCCTGACCCTGTGTGAATGGTGAGCTCATTCAAAGGCGCATCTGCCGTACAGCGGCTGAGTGGACAGCTTGTCTGGAGTTGGAACATTTGTATTGCGATTTGGGCCGTCGCATTCGGGGTGAGCTGGACGGAGTTTGCAATTGGAGCAAGATGAGCCGAGCTTGAACTTGGATTTGAGATACCGCATCCGTAGACCGACAGGGTTTGTGCCTGCACATTAAACTCATAAGTCAGGGAGCGCTCAGTGCAAACATCGCCAGGACGTCGTGCGAACAGCCCGTTAAATGAGCTCAGCACAAAGCTTGTGGCATCGGATGACCAGACTGCCCGAGGCGAGCACCCATAGCGGCTTCGAAGTTCAAGCAGGTTGTCTAAGAGATCCTGAGTAGCAGTGGGATCTCCGCTCGTACATACCTGCCCCGTTGATCCATTGCTGGGCTGAAACTGATAAACAATCGCATTTGGAGCATTTGCGAACGTCAATGAGATCTCGTTTCCGGCATTGGAAACATAACGATCAGCACTGCAACTGAGAGGCTCCAGCGCCTCCTCTTTGATGGCATCAATCCGGCTATCTAAAGTGGCGAGCTCAGAATTAGTAATCTGTCCTGCGCTTGCTGAAGGGGCTGATGAAACATAGTTCCCATCATCATCGATTGTGAAAGTCTGATCGGCTCCATTTTGAGTGGTCGTGCTCAGGGTGACGGAGTCCCAGTCAAACTGCTGGGCTGATATTGGGCGGCTTAAGAGAACTAGAGACACGAGTGCCAGAGCACCTTTGACACGTACGCTAAAATTCATATGAAGTCCCGGATCAGTTATTTTAAAGCAGAGTATGCAATACGCATCCCGCTCGAAAAATTTCTTAAGGCTGTAACGGACGGGAAGGCCGATATATAACGCCATTATGCTGATCCCTCTCAAATGTAAGTGCGGCTTACTCCGTGGACAGGTCGAGTTCTCACGTTCCATGAACAAGCGAATCGTATGTCTGTGCAATGACTGCCAGGCATACGCTCACTATCTGGACCGGGTGGATCAGATGCTGGATGCGAATGGGGGGACGGATATCATCCCGGTTCATCCTGCAAAGATTCGCCTCACTCATGGGGTTGAGAATCTTGCCTGCGTTCGATTGAGCGATGACGGAGTCTACCGATGGTATGCAGGCTGCTGCAAAACTCCGATTGCCAACACACCGCAGGGACGACACCCTTACGCAGGTATTGTGACGAAAATTCTGGATTTGGGTGACGATTCCGCAAAGCTTGATTCAGCGCTCGGACCTGTATTTGCACGGATCAACGGTAAATATGGCATTCCCCCACTTGCGAAGGGAACCTCCCAGAATACCCCTCTTCGCGTGTTCCTTTACGTGATCAAGTTCATGCTTGTGGGCAAGATGAAGGGGCTTCGATTGCCTTCTCCATTTACAAACCCAGAAACAGATCGTCCCGCTCTTAAGCCCACGGTGCTCTCAGACCCTGAGTACTACGCACTCATTGATCGAACCGGGCCAAAGCGCTGACGTTGAATCAAGTTTTACTTGGCGATCGTTTGAAAATATCTTTTCAGCGATTGATAAAGCGCATCGAATGCCTTCGGGTCATCGAGACCCTTCAGCATTCCATAAAAACCTTCGTGAGCCATGACGATAAAGTGAGCTACCTGTCGCGCGTTTACGTCAGCTTTCATAAAACCATTCTTCTTGGCACGACCGAGTTGTTTTTCCATCTCGTCGATCCAAAAATTGAGGGATGCCTGCAAGCGTATTTTGAAGCCTTTATCCACTGGCGCCATTTCTTGAACCAGGTTGTTCAGTGGGCATCCTAACTTCAGAATAGCGGGGTCTGCTTTTCCAATCAACTCATCCAGCTGCTCCAAGATGCCTTCGAGTGGATTGTCGTATTGCGCAAGTGGCGCAATCCAACGATCAATAATCATGGGCTTGATGACGTCATCCACCAGGGCGTAACCTAAATCCAGTTTGGTTTGGAAATGGTGGTAGAAAGCACCCTTGGTCAGCGAGGTCTTTTTGACGATATCATCCACGCTGACTCCCTGAAATCCGCGCGTGAAAACCTCCATAAAAGCCACGTCGAGAATCTCTCGGCGGGACCTCTCGAAATCACGTTGTTTTTTCACAGGGGCACGACTTGCCATGAGGTCACCTTACAATAAGAAGGTACGACTAGACAACATACTATTTAGTATGTTAACTTAATAACAAACGACAAAAGACAAAAAAGCTATCCAACGAGTTTAATTCTGGAGACCTCGACATGATGAAAGTAGCACTCATAGTACTGGCCGTTTTGGTGGCATTTTTCGGGTTTGTAATGACCCGTAAAGGTGAATTTCGCTATGAACGAAGCGGACTCATCAATGCGTCTGCCGAGAAACTCTTTCCTTATATTAGTGATTTTAAAAAGGGCACTCTCTGGAATCCCTATGATCAACGCGATCCTAATATGAAGCGGACTTATAGTGGTCCAGATGCCCAAGTTGGATCCATTGTTGAGTTTGAAGGAAATCGCCAATCCGGATCTGGAAAAATTGAGATCTTGAGAATCGTGCCCAATCAGCTTGTAGAGTTGAAACTGACCATGACGAAGCCATTTCATGCAGAGAATCTGGTTCGCTACCGACTCACTCCAGAAGGATCCCAGACCCGGTTTTCCTGGGAGATGGAAGGGAACGGCGGCTTCATCGGAAAGATGTTCACCCTTTTTGTCGATTGCGAAAAAATGGTCGCTGGCGATTTTGAGAAAGGCATCTCAAACCTAAAGTCAGTCGCGGAAAAAATGTAGTTCTTGAGAAAGACTCAAGCCGCTTTTGACGAACCTCGTCCAGCGGTGCTGATGACTTCTCCGGTCTCGGTGAGTTGCTTAAAACGGCGCAATGTCGAGAGCAGCGCTCGATCGATCATCTGTGCCACGAGGCGAGTGGTTCCTGGCGGACAGAGCACCTCGGCCTTAATTTCTGTTCCCCGATCGGCTGGCGCATTTTGAAATCGAAGCGTGGCGTCCACGCCATTTAGGTGAATCAGAGCGCCATTTTCGCTCGTTTCAAAGTTCTCAAACTCTTGGGCACTCCTGAGTACGATCTCCATGGGGCGTGCAATTGTAAGGCTGTGACGAATTCTGATGGGTCCAGAAACTCTCAGAGCGGACTGATAGATCCAGGCAAGGACCGCGCTGAGCGAAACAAAAGGTACAAAGACTAAAGCTGCTTTACTTGCGGATTTCATAATCAGGCCGCCTCCCGTTGCGGATCAAATGCGACGCGTACGCAGCCCTCTTTCTTTTCCTTAAAAAGTGAATAGCCGTGAGGACCTTCTTCCAGACTCATCGTATGAGTCAGGATATAGCTGGGGTCGAGCTTTCCCTGGCGGACTAGATCGATGAGAGTGGGGATGTACTTCTGAGCATATGCGCCAGAGGCCTTGAGGGTCAGTGATTTATGCATCAGGACGCCAAATGGGAATTTGTCGGCGAGACCGTAAACACCGACAACCGAAAGGCGCCCCCCCTTTGCACAGCAGTGAATCGCCTGACGAAGAGCTTGGGCGCGATCTGTTTCCATTCGAAGCGCTTGCTTGACTCGGTCGTAGGCGTAACTGATGCCAGTGCCATGACCTTCCATCCCAACGGCGTCAATGCATGCATCTGGCCCGCGACCGCCGGTCATCTCCAACAGAGCTCCTGGAATATCGACTTGCTCATAATTCAGAGTCTCAGCATGACCATAGTCGCGTGCCATCTGCAGACGCTCGGGTACGCGGTCGATCGCAATGACTCTTTCTGCTCCCAGAAGATTTGCGCTTTGAATGGCCATTTGGCCAACTCCTCCACATCCCCAAACAACTACGGTGTCTCCTGGACGGATATCGCACAGTGATGCACCGGTGTAGCCTGTCGGTGCGGCGTCGGTCAGAAGTACTGCTTGCTCGTCACTGATCTCGTCAGGAAGAACAAAGGCTCCGTGGTCAGCAAACGGAACGCGGATGTATTCTGCATGGCTTCCGGTAAATCCTCCTAACGCATACGTGTAACCATAAACTCCGCCGACCTCTTGCCCGAGCACTTTTTCTTGGAAGGCCTGAGGGGCATTAGGTACATCGGCAGGGTTCGCATTGTCGCAAAGTGGCCATTGATCGTGCTGGCAAAAATAGCAGCCTCCGCACCCAATGATTGCGGCCACGGCAACCCGATCGCCCTTCTTCAACTTACGAACGTCCTTTCCGATTTCCACGACTTCACCAATGAACTCATGACCGAGAATCTCGCCATGCCGCACTGTAGGAATAAGGCCATCAATGATGTGAAGGTCAGATCCGCAAGCCGACGACAACTTGACTCGAATGATGGCGTCTCGAGGATCTCTTATTTGAGGATCAGGTACGTTTTCGACCTTAAGCTTATTGATGCCTTCCCAGCAGAGCGCTTTCATACGGATTGCCTCTCATGACTCAGGTTATATAGGCTTTCCTCTTTCCTGCAGAAGCTGGGCCTTTGGACTCGTGGCGGACGAGCTTTTTGGAAGCCGTGGGTGAGGCGATTCTCTTCTCAAAATCCGGATAGCTGTTTGTAACTTTATCTGTCTTGGCTTTGAACCACTTCTTAGCAAGGAGAAGGACCATTTCACGATGGCAGCGCTGACCGACTCGGCAGCTGCAGATGAAATAGACGTCTTTCTTTTTGCTCATTTCTGAGAAGTGCTTGAGGAGTTCGTAGCCTTTCTCGCTAATCGTGAATCGCTTATCATAGTGAACGCGCTCAAACGCGCCATCATGATCATCGTACTTGCGCTTGGCCGAAAGCCAGTCCTCATGGAGCTTGGGTTCCGGTGACATCTCGGGCGTGTATTCATCACGATAAGAGCGATTCACAAATCGAGGATACCTTCGCATCGTGATGACGATGTAGGTATTTCTGCCGCGAGATACGCGATCCATGATCAAGTCAGAGACTGAGGCTTGTTTCAGCATAGTGGGCTCCTGGGCCGGACTTACCTGAATTGAGATTCAACTAAGCGGCTCGTTTGGTTTTGCTCTTAGTTACAAGTCGAATAGGACCAGACCCGGTAGTCTGTCTCACTGGTCTTTTAGTGGGTTGAGTGGCGGGGCGAGAAGCTGAACGCTTTTCTGTGCCTGACGTCATCTCAGTGTACTTTTCAGCAAGCTCATCGCGTTTAGGTTTATAGACCGCATTGAAAAAGCGCTGTTGGTTCTGAAGATCTCTGTCATCTGACTCTTCGATGATGTGACGCGCTTCTTTCCAAGCTTGGTTCCATTGATCGCCAAAGCGAGCTTTGATCTGGCGATCGAATTCGTAAGGAGTCTGCACTTCTCCTCCCATTTGAAAACGGAGCTTTCCACCAGGGCCACTCGCAGCAAGGTTTCCTCTTTCACCGCCTAATACGTAGAACTGATCAGGTCGGATGCGTTTTCTTTCTTCGGCTTCAGCCTCCCCGCCAGGAGATAAGTATTGAGCTCTTTTTTTTCTGAACCCGTGTCTTGCGGCAGCGTAGAAGATGGCGCGATTCAAGCCCCAGCTTTTTGCTTCGTCAACTCTTAGGCCCAGTCGCACAGCTCGTGCGGCTTGAAGAAGCGCCATGATCTGAAATCGTCTCACTCCTTGCGCCATTTGTTTTCTCCATGTTCTAAAAGGTTTTTCATTGGATCCTGACGAAGTCGCCGTAATTTCCTTAAAACGGATTTCATGTCAAAGCGGGTAGGATTCAGGCGAGCCGTTAGATCTTCCCAGGCAAGCGGCATTGATACCGTTGCGTTAGGAACTCCGCGCAGTACAAAAGGTGGAACGAAATGATGACCTCTCGCGTTCTGCATGACATCGAGGTAGACCTTGCCTTCGCGTTTGTGTTTTGCTCTTTCCAGAGTTGAGATCTCACCACACCTCTTTTCAAGTTCGGTGGCGATTTCCAACGCCCAATTTCTGGCATCATCATGGGTTCCTGTCTGGGTCCAGGATGTCAGGATATGGAGCCCGGACTTTCCAGAAGTCTTTAAGTAAGAGGGAATGCCTTGGTCGTTGAGCAGATCATGAAGCTCACGCGCCAGTGTGATGACATGCCGAAAGGGCGCATCACCTGGATCAAGATCAAAGAGCACAAAATCAGGATGATCGAGATGATCGATCGTCGACGCCCAGATATGAAAAGTGAGCGCTCCTTGATTGACCAGATAAAGAAGCGTGTCCAAATCGTTTACAAGGACATATCGGACAGGTTTTCCAGTTTCTGAAGACAGCTCTGCTCGAGGAATCCAGTCTGGATAATAGGCAGGCGTGTTCTTCTGCCAGAAGTGAGGAGAGTCTTCCGCTATGCCCTCAGGAAAACGCTCCAGAGTAACGGGTCTATTTTTCAGATAGGGAAGAAGGTAAGGCGAGATGGCGCGGTAGTACTCAAGGATGTCTCCCTTTGTGATGTCTTTCTCGGGAAACATGATTTTGTCAGGGTGAGTGAATGCAATCTCTCGATCTGGCTGAATGATCTTTTCTTTGGCTTTGATCAAAAGCCACTGAGGTTTTGATCCTACTTCACGAAGCGCCATTCGAACGAGAGCAAAATCTCCCTTGAGCCGTCTTCCATGAAGCTTGAAATGAATCTTCCCGCTCTCATAGGCACTTGCAAAGTTCTCGGGCCCATCAAAGGTTCCCTTGTCCCAAATCTCCACATCACCGCCGCCATACTGACCTTCGGGAATATGTCCTTCAAAACGCGCGTATTCGAGTGGATGATCCTCAACTTCAACGGCCAGGCGTCGGATCGATGGGTCAAGTGAGGGCTCTTTAGTGACCGCCCAGCTTTTCAGTACGCCCTCGGACTCCAGGCGAAAATCCCAATGCAGGCGCGTAGCGTGATGCTTTTGAATCACGAAAAGCGGTTTCTTGGGCTTTGCTTGTGGTGGCACTCTCGGATTCTTGCCAGAAGGTTCCTGCGTCTTGCTGAAGTCACGCATCTGTTGATACCGATTCAGCGCATCGAGTTCCTTTTTGGATAGATGTTTCGGAGTCTCTCGCCGAACCTCCTCAGGATTTTTATCCATTCTGAGGCCTTCAAATCGCGGGTGGCGGAGCATCCCATGGTGAGTCCAGCTCCCAAATTCAACCTCGGCGACGAGCAGAGGCTCCACCCAATGAACGTCTGTTCCCATATCCGTATCCGGATCAGAGAGTGGCGCTCTCTGTCGGGTGATGCGATCCAGCCTGCTGCGAAGGTCCCTCAAAATCGTAGTGTCAAAGCCCGTGCCCACTTTTCCAGCGTAGATGAGTTTCTTTCCATCATCCGAGTAATAGGCAACAAGAAGAGCACCCAGGCCCGGCCTGCTGCCTTTGGGGTCTGTGTATCCAATGATGACGAACTCCTGGCGATGAGTGCACTTGATCTTCACCCAATCGCCGCCGCGACTTCCCACGTAGAGTCCATTTTTCCTCTTGGCGACGATCCCTTCGCCATGGGCCTTACAGGTTTTTGTGAAAAAGCTCTTTCCCTTCTCTTCATGGATTTCAGTCCTGCGAAGGCGTTGATCCCACTTTACGGCAGCGTTTAAGAGCAGCTTTCTTCTGAAAAGTGGAAGCTGAGTGACTTCAAAGCGATCCACGTAGAGAATGTCGAAGAAGTAGGCGAAAGCAGGATGTTGTTTAGCCCGTGCTTCGACCATTCCTGTATCTTCAATGTGGAGGCGTTGCTGGAGCTCTTTAAAGCTGGATTGGCCTTGCGAATCCAGACAGACGATCTCGCCGTCCAGAAGAGCAGGATACTTAAGAGACTTCTTAAGCGCCTGAACGATTTCTGGGAATTGAAGCTCCTGGCGATTGCCGTTGCGGCTGAACAGATAGACGTCTTCGCCGTCAAACTGACAGAGGATGCGCAGACCATCAAACTTTGTTTCAAAGATCCATTCCGGATCATCAAAGGGCTCCTCCACGGCAGTGCAAAGCATCAGTCCTGTGGAATCAGGCATCGGTACTGGATCCATCTCTCGAGCCAAATCTTCGATCGGATTCGGTGAGCTATGCGAATCAGGAGACTCTGATTTGACGATTCGAAGTGGGCGTTTTCGGGAAGGCATAAGTTTGTCTTCTAATATGGAGCAAGGGCCGTTCCTCAAAGCCAGCGGCTATTGATCGATCCGCTGGATAACAACTTGCAACAATGGAGCCTATGATCAAGCTAGTGCATAGTCGGTCGCACGCACCGGTAAAAAAGAAATCCAGCTCGAAATCAAAGTCGAAAAAACCCCAGCTTAGATTGGTGCGTAATGAGCCTCCTAGGCCAACAAAGGATTTGGTCTCAGGTGTGAGTGAATTTTACGTCCACGCTGTTTTGCAGGCCGCACGAGCGCAAAGTCTGGGTCTTGATATGGATTCCGCGAAAAGCTGGGCACTCAATCGCGCCATTTTCTATGAAGCCGCAAAAAAAGGATACATTCACAGGGGCAGAAGAAAGGCGTCGCCAGGAAATTCGTCCTCGGGTAGCGCTCCAAAGAAGAGGCAGAACTTTGGTCAGCTCTATTCACTGGGCAACGAAAAAGCCTATGCCGTCGAGACACAGGATGGTGGTGTCAGGTTTGTCATTGGCGGGCAGGTGCAAAGTCCTGATGCTTTTGACAAGCAGATTCGCCGCCGCTTCAGAGATTGGAAATTGGTCTGGTCAGAGGCTATGGAGCTCATGGATCAAGCGGGCCCAGCAGTTCTAAAGTCCGCATCGAGATTCCATGCTCAGGTTTACAAGCGTTGGAGGGACTTGCTTCGAACGCGATGGCCGCAGGGAGAGAGTGCAATCCAAGAGATTCGTGCAGCATAAATCAGGTACGACAAATCTCAGCGATGAGCTCAAATGATCGGACTCGTGCCGTGTGATCAAAGATATGTGATGTGATCATGAGTTCATCCGCACCGGTTCTTGTAATAAACTCATCCATTTTAGCGCGCACCGTTTTTGGTGATCCCATAGCCGTGCAGCTCAAGGCTTGATCAAGAATTGAGTGCTCCATCGGGGTGAGCTGGCTCAAGTAGTCGCGCACGGGTGGTTTAAGCCGAGTAGGGCGTCCTGTTCTTAGGGCCACAAAGGATTGTTGGACGGAGCTTGCGAGGAAAGCTCCTTCTTCATCCGTATCTGCTGCAAAGACATTAAAGCCCAGCATGACATAAGGGCGATCCAGCTGCGCAGAAGGTTTGAACCGCTCGCGATAAAGCTCGAGCGCAGGCATGAGCATCGCTGGCGCAAAATGCGAGGCAAATGCATAGGGAAGTCCAAGTTCAGCGGCCACTTGAGCACCAAACAAGCTGGAGCCCAGAATCCAGATCGGTATATGGAGCCCTTCGCCTGGAATCGCTCGAACAGGGCGAAATCCCTGCGTTTGAGGCTGAAAGTAGTTCATCAGCTCCATGACGTCTTGTGGAAACTCGTCAGGATTGGTGTCGAGTGTTCTACGAAGCGCGCGTGCCGTGATTTGATCGGATCCCGGCGCACGTCCCAGTCCGAGGTCAATTCGGCCGGGGAACAAAGACTCCAACGTGCCAAATTGCTCAGCAACAACCAGTGGCGCGTGATTGGGCAACATAATGCCGCCCGCGCCAACGCGAATTGAAGATGTGTTGCTTGCCACGTGCGCGATCAGGATTTCAGTCGCGGAACTCGCGATGCCAGGCATGCTGTGATGCTCAGCAAGCCAGTATCGACGATAGCCCCATTGTTCAGTCTTCTTGGCGAGATCAACGGTGTTGCGAAATGACTGAGCGGCATCGCCACCTTCGGTAATCGGACAAAGGTCTAATACAGAGATAGGCTTCATCTTCCATTCCTCATCCATTCAACCATTGCTTTTGTAACAAGCTCGGGTTGATCCAGCGTGGCCGCATGGCCACATTCGGATAGTTCAATATAGCGAGATCCCGCGATTCCTTTTGCGATCTCCTGGAGGCGATCGGGAGGCGTCTGTTTGTCATTGGATCCTGAAATGACCCAAGTAGGACAGCGAATGCTTTCAAGCAATGGGCGGGAATCCTGTCGACTCATGATTGCACGCAACTGGCGAATATACGTTTCGGCTCCGACTTCTTCTGCCATTTTGAAGAGCTGATTGCACAGTCCTGTGTCATTCGCGTGATGCAGCAGGGCCGGCATCGTGGCCCGAATGAGCTTTGAGTATCCTCCCGCTTGCGCGATCGCGATTTGATCCGTACGATTTTTGGTTTGTTCAGGAGTATCAGGACGGGCGGTCGTGGATATAAGCGCAAGCTTGGTGACTCGCTCAGGCGCCTTGCGCAGGATTTCAAACGCGATGTACCCGCCCATGGAGAGCCCTGCGAGCGCAAACCGTGGTGGAGCGTTTTCAAGAATACTTCGTGCGATCTCGGAAATGGTCTCATGTTTCCGGTGATCAGCAATAGTCACGGGCCCAAATTGCCAGAGCGCAGGAATCTGCTCCGCATACATTTGAGGAGTGCATGCTAACGCTGGGATCAAGATCACGGGCGTGGACTGAATCACTCTATTTGCGCCTCTCTTTGGTCCATCGGCTTCTCAGGACGGATTCCGCAGGCTGCTTTTTCACCCATCTGACAAATTTATTCATCTCCGGATGAGAGAGCAGCCTTTCAAAGGTGTGGTACTCCTTTTCCAGCTCTTTTTCAGTAAATACTGAGTGAATCTTCTGGTGACATGTCTTGTGAATCACATACTTTTCGCGTCCGCCCAGCGACTTTGGCACCAGGTGATGCTCATTGAGTGATGGTCCAGGCATCACTTCCCGCCCGCACAAAGGACAAGCGTCGTCTTTCGGCCATTTCGCTGCAAGCTCGATACTTTTCTTAGGAGCTAAATCATCGGCCTTATCAGGATTTAGGGTCTTTTGTTTCGAGCGGCTTCTTCTGGTCCGAGTCATAGGAGCAAGGATGAGAGAATCACATTTAGTGTTTGGCCAGGCGTAGCAATTTCACTGACTTGGGCTAGAAATTAATTCTTGCCCATTAATCTACCATCTGATAGATTAATGCCTATGGGACGACCTACTCTCCAAGAAAGCAAAGATACAAAGGCAGAATTGCTTCAGGTCGGTTTGGATTTGATCCAAACTCGCGGGTACAACGCCTTTAGCTATCAGGATCTTGCTGATCGTCTCAATATTCGCAAGGCAAGCATTCATTACTATTTTCCCAGCAAAGAGGATTTAGGCATCGGTCTCATGGAACACGGGATTGAAAGACTGAAGGCCTGGCAGCAAAAGCACAACGATCCAAATCTTTCTGCACTGACTCGGTTGGAAGCTTATTTTGATTACTTTGCAATGCTCTCAGCGAGTGGAACGAAAATCTGTCCTTGCGGAGCGCTCATGTCAGATTGGGGTGCGTTGCCTCCTAAGCTGCAGGGAGCCGTTTCAAAGCTGCTTACAACCCATCGCGAATGGGTGAAAGCGACTTTAGAAAGCGGGCGGAAGTCAGGAGAGATCGCTAAAAACGGAACGGCTGAAGAGCAGGCAATGTTTGTTTTTGCTTCTCTTCAGGGCGCGCTCCAGGCCAGCCGAGCGCAAAGTAGTCCTGCGTATTTTCGGGCGATCACCAGGCAGCTTCTCAGCGCATTAAAAGCATAGTAAAAAAATTTGGGAGTAAAATCTACCTGTTAGTAGATAGATAAATATGAAAAATCAAATCTCGCTTCTGTGGCCAAGTGTGTGGATTTTAGGTTTCTTGCTCACAAGTCTATCGGTCTTTGCAGACGATCGACTGACGTTGGGACAAGCAATTCAGGAAGGATTGGAACTCTCGCCGACTGTCCAGAAGTTTCAAAGCGTCAGAGATCAGTCCAAGTGGAACACCTATGTGGGCCTCAGCGGACTTCTTCCCAAAATCGAGCTTCATGCAAAGCATGACTTTTCAAACCGGTACGAGACTGTTCCCGTCACCTTGGGCTCTTTGAGTGCGGCAGTTCCTAAAGTTTATCCAAAGACTGCGTTTGGTATTGAGGCCCAGTGGGTACTTTTTAATGGTTTTGCCAACGTTCACCAATATCAAGCAAGCCTCAACACATACGAGGCCTCCGAGCAGCAGCTTTCTCGAACCCAGTTTGAAGCAAAAAAGAGAATCCAGCTCGCTTTCTACAACGCACTAGCCGCCCAGCGATTTGAGGAAGTCGCAGAAGAAAATGTAAGAACACTTCAGGAGAACATGCGCCAGGTCAACCTGCGCATGCAAAATGGGCGTTCTACACAGTACGACGTCCTCCGCGTCGAGGTTCAGCTCAGTGATGCGAAGACGGAGCTCGAGCGTACGCAAGATAATGTGATTATCTTAAGACGACTTCTTGCTCAAGCCATGGGCAAAAAGTCGGATCCCCGATTTCTCAATGGAGAGCTTCCTGTTCCGAAGCAGGCAGGGATCGTCCAAAATCTTTCAACTCCTGATGTCCACGAACGACAAGATTATCGTGCGGGAGCGCTTCGCAGTGAAGCTGCAGACCATGAGGCAAAAGCCGCTTCTGGGGCGCTTCTTCCGGTCATTGGACTTTCTACAGCTTATGACAGGTACGAAAACACAGATTACCCGGGACAAGCATACGGCGGATTTCGAGATGCCTGGAACATAGGCGTCTTCGCAAAATGGAATATATTGGATGGCGGCGCAACGATTGCGAGGTCTGGTGCAGCGCAAGCCAGTGCTCGCCGTGCCGAATATGAATATCAAGAGGCAGTGCTTAACGTGCCTGCGGACTATGAACTTTGGAAGCGCAGGTACCTCTATTCCGCACACCGCTACGACGCCAAAAGCGAAGATTTAAAGCGCTCTCAAGAAAGTCTTCGGATCGCTGAGCTTTCTTTTCAGCAAGGACGTCGAACAATCACCGATGTGCTGGAAGCAGAGACCGACCTATTTAGAGCACGGGCCGGTGTTGTTCAATCGCAGCTCGACGCTGAAGAAGCTCTCGTTAAACTGGAACTCACCTTTGGGAAGGACCTGATATGAACCGCCTAGATCAAAAGAAAAAAACAACCATCGGCGTCATCGGATTTGCAATCATATTGGCGACCGGTTGGCAGATATCCAACTCGAGATTCGAGGACACAGACAATGCATACACTGCTGCTCACGTTGCCACCTTGTCTCCAAAAGTCGGGGGCCTGATTACGGAGGTTTTCGTTGAAGAAAACTTCAAGGTGAAAAAAGATCAGGTCCTTGCGCGAGTCGATGCTCGTGACTATCAAAATGCGCTCAACAACTTGAAGTCGCAACTCGGCGCAATTCAGGCGTCTTTGAAACTTGCGATGAAAGACTACCAGCGGTCCTCCATGCTTTTTGCCGAGCACGCCATCTCCGAGCAAGATCGTGATAACGATGCCACAAAGGTCCAAGAGCTTGAGAAAAGGAGAGACGCTCTCAGCGCGCAGATTGCTCAAGCGGAGCTTAATCTATCTTTCACTGAGATTCGCGCTCCATCGGACGGAACAGTTGGAAAGAAGCTGGCTGAGCCAGGAATGGTGGTTTCGGCAGGGCAGCCGCTTTTGTCCTTCGTTGACTCCCAGACTCCTTGGGTAGTTGCCAACTTCAAGGAAACGCAGCTTAAGAAAATGAGAATCGGCCAAAAGGCTGAAATCGTAATTGATTCCATCGGAGGAAAGGTCTTTGAGGGTGAGATCGAGAGCTTTGCTCCTGGCACCGGGGCAACTTTCGCGTTGATTCCACCAGACAACGCGACAGGGAACTTTACAAAGATTGTTCAACGCGTTCCTGTGCGTATCCGATTCGAACCTCAATCAATCCATGGCTACGAGGACAGAATCGTTCCAGGTCTCTCGGCCGAAGCGAAGATTCTCTTGAATAGCGTAGCGGCAAGTTCAGCACAGAGCGCCAAGACGGAAAAAAAGCTTACTCAGAAATGAAACGAGGTGATTTATGTCCACGTCTCAAGCTGCGCCCGAGCGCGCTAGTAAAAAACAGTGGATTGCTGTCTTTGGTGCTCTATTAGGCGCGTTCATGGCGATTTTGGACATCTCAATCACAAACGCCTCGATGCAGGATATCCAAGGAGGACTATCTGCCGCCCTTGATGAAGGAGCATGGATCTCGACCGCTTACCTTGTGGCTGAGATCATTGTGATCCCTTTGACAGGATACTTCGCGAGAATATTTTCACTCAAAAAGTACCTTCTTTGGAACGCTGTTATCTTTATCGCTGCATCCATGATGTGCGGATTCGCAAGCAGCCTTCCAGCAATGATTCTTTTCCGTGTCCTTCAAGGGTTTGCTGGGGGCACGTTGATTCCGATAAGCGTGTCAATCATTCTGACACACTTGCCGAAGTCTCAGCAGCCTACGGGTCTTGCGCTCTTTGGCCTCTCCGCAACATTTGCTCCCTGCATCGGCCCAACAATCGGGGGATGGCTAACCGTCAATTATTCTTGGCCTTACATTTTCTTCATCAATTTGTTTCCGGGAATGCTTCTCTTTGGTCTCATTGCCTATGCGCTCGAAGAGGCGCCGATGCAACTTCATCTTTTAAAGGATGGTGATTGGTTTGGAATCGCAAGTATGGCTGCCGCGCTTGGATCTTTGACAGTCGTACTCGAAGAGGGAGTCCGAGAAGATTGGTGGGGTTCCAATATGATCATCATCCTAAGTTGGGTGTTCGCCATTTCGTTTACGGCATTTGTTTATCACGAACTGACGACAAAGACGCCCTTCATTAATCTAAGGCTTCTTAAGAGAAGAAATTTTTTATTGGCAACGCTGATGGCCACAGTATTGGGTTACGGCCTGTATGGATCGATTTTCATGCTGCCCTATTTTCTTGCATCTGTGAGGAAAATGGATGCCTTACAGATCGGACAGATCATCATGTGGTCGGGACTTCCTCAGCTTTTCATTCTTCCTTTTATCCCAAAGCTGGTTCAACGCTTTGACAATCGTGCTCTTCTCGGATTCGGATTGAGCTTGTTTGCGACGAGCGCTCTGATGAATTCAGGGCTCACACGCGACTGGGGGTATGACCAGTTTTTTTGGTCTCAAATCATACGTGCAATCGGGCAGCCCTTTGTCATCACGCCACTGTCAACAATCGCATACTTTGGAATCGAACCATCCGAGATCGGATCCGCCTCCGGGCTCAACAATATGATGAGAAACTTAGGGGGATCTCTTGGCATTGGAACGCTGGGTGCGATATTTGATCATCAATATCACTTGCACTTCACCCGCCTTGCGGAGGCGACGTCTCGCTTCTCCGGTACTGTGCAGGAGCAACTGGCCTATCGGCATGAAGTGCTAGGAGTGCACTCTCCGGTCGCAGGGATCAAACAGGCAGTTGCAACGGTTTACGGAAGCATGAATAAAGAGGCATTTGTCATGTCTTTCGGCGACTGCTTCATGGTGATTGCACTGATGGTATATTTCGGGGCATTTCTGGTTCTTTTCACGAAACGCCCGCAGGCTGGCGCAGGATCTGAAGCCAGTCACTAACATAGTGGTTAGAGAGTCTTTGCTTTTGGGATCGTGAAGCGGAACGAAGTGCTTTCGCCCGCCTTGCTTTGAACGGAGATATGCCCACCGTGAGCTTCCACAATACCTTTAGCAATCGCTAGGCCCAGGCCTGTGCTGCCGCTTCGTTGTTTCTTAGCCTGCCAAAAGCGATCAAAAATAAAGGGAAGATGTTCGTCTGGAATCCCAGCGCCGGTATCGCGGACGTCGATCTCCAGGAACTCGCCTGCGTCGGTGCAAGACAATGTGATCACTCCGCCACTGGCCGTAAATTTGAGGGCATTCCCAAGGAGGTTTGAAAAAACCTGCTGAATCCGGTTTCGGTCGCATTTCAAGACGATTGTGTCACAGCAATGGTCGGTCTCTAGATGAATGGATTTTTGACTTGCAAGCGCTTCTACGGACTCAATCGCTTCCTTGAAAAGATCAGCAAGAGTGACATTGGATAATCTCAATTCCAGGCGCCCCGCCTCAATGCGAGTGATCTCTAAAAGATCCTCAATTAGATTATCCATTCTCTGAGTCGCTCCCCGAATCGCGTTCACTGCCTTGCGGACGTAGGTGGAAGTCTCAGTCTCGCTCTCATTCTTATCGAGCCTTTTAAGAATAAATGACGTATTGAGAACGATCGCTCCCAACGGATTCCGCAAGTCGTGGCTGACGGTCGAGAGAACTTCGTCGCGAATCTCAATGGCGCGTTGAAATCTCAATTCGGATTCTTTGCGGGTTGTCGTGTCACTGAAGTAGATCGTTATTCCTCCTTCTTCAGAAGGATAGGTACTGACCTCGCTCCAGACTCCCGTTGCCTCGTTTTGAACTTCATAGGAAGTCGGAACTCTTTCTTCCATCGACTTTCGAAAGTTCAACTCATGCTTTGTGCCACGAAGCTCTGGAAAAGCATCCCAAAGTAGCCTGCCGATCAACGGTTCAATATTTCGGACTCGTCGAGCAGTTTGAAGGGCGGAGCGGTTCAAAAAGGTGAAGCGCCACTCGGAATCTAGGGCGACAAAACCGTCTCTCATACTGTCCAGTACGGATCGCAGATGATTTTGAGATCGCTTGAGCTCATCTTGTGTGCGCTTGAGTTCAGTATGGAGATCGTTTGCTTGAGAGTCAGGCTTGAAGAGTTCGAGCATAGAAGCAAAATAGCCTTTCAAAAGTTTGACGTCCGATACCTACCTTAGTCCGTCGGTTTGTTAAAGGTCTTGAGCGAAATAGTTAAAATGGCAGGCGTTTAACTCATTGTTGGACCGATGACGCTTAATTATGAATCAATTGCAAAGCTATAAGGTCTTAAGCGATACGGTCGATACGAGAGGTGACGTGCGAAATATAGCGGCGTCGAATAGTGACTAGAGGCAACATCACGATGTTTTTCCAACTTAGCTTAAAAGCCAAAGTCTTTATTTTCACCCTTTTCTTGTCCTTCTGCCTGCTGATTGTCGGCAGCATTGGTTACTGGTCAGCCGAGAGAGTCAAATCGATGTATGCACAAGTCACGGATGTGCTCTTGCCAGGCGCGTATCATACGGCCACCATGCAGGCGAGCTCTCGCGAGATGGTATCCATGCTGGCGTCACTGGGAATGGCAGGAATCTCTCAGGAAGAATCCGCGCGCCTTCGAAAGCGGGTGAACGAGAGCCGCGAGAAAATGAAGGCCAACTATGCGGATTATGCGCATGATTCAGTTGGCTCTCCTGAGGAGGCTTCAATCCGTCAGGACGTAGAGAAAAAATGGAAGCAAGTTGAAACGCAGATCGACCTGATGCTAACAAGCTGGGACGCAGGTTCGCCTGAGGGCAAATCAAATTACGTTAAGATTTATGGAACGGATTTTAAAGATGCTCGTGTCGCTTTCTACAAAGTGCTTGATCATCTGATGAAGTCTCAAAAAGATCAGATCGATAGCTGGAATGCCCTTGCAGTCCAGGCGGTAAAAAACGCGCTTTGGTTGATCTCAGCAGCGGTCATCACAGGTTTTTTCCTGTCGATGTTCTTTGGTTATTTGTTTTCAGCTTCGTTGGCAAAGGCACTGACCGGAATCGCGAAAACGCTTTCAAGCGGTGCTCAGGAAGTCGCACAGGCGTCTGCCGGAATTTTCCACGAATCAGATTCCCTCTCAAGCAGCACGGCCCAACAGGCTGCCGCTCTTCAGGAAACCTCATCTTCGATGGCGCAAGTGAGCGCAATGATCGCTAAGAACTCCGACAACTCAGCGCATGCGCTGCAAACATCGGAAGAGAGCGCTGAAGCCAGCAAGCAGGGTAAAGAGGTCGTAGGTGAAATGATTCAGGCCATGTCCTCCATCGAGGACAGTAACTCCGAGATTCAGGCCCAGATTGTGAGCTCGAACGAAAAGATTGGAGAGATTGTTGAGTTGATCTCTGAAATCGGGGATAAAACAAAAGTCATTAACGACATTGTTTTCCAGACCAAGCTTTTGAGTTTTAACGCGTCCGTTGAGGCGGCGCGTGCCGGCGAGCAAGGTAAGGGATTTGCGGTCGTTGCCGAAGAAGTGGGAAATCTCGCGGTCATGAGTGGAAAAGCTGCTCAGGAAATCTCAAGCCTTCTGGATACAAGTACAAAGCGGGTTGAAGAGATTGTCCAGGAAACGACTGCTAAAGTGGATCTACTGATCAAAGGAGCTGGAGAGCGCGTGAAAACGGGTTCCCAGATCGCGATAAAATGCGGCGAGGTGCTCGATCGGATCGTGCAAAATGTGACCGAAGTAAAGAGCCGGGCACATGAGATCTCAGTCGCATCGCGTGAACAAAATCAGGGTGCATCTGAAATTAACCGCGCTATGGGACAGATGGATCAAGTGACCCAGCTCAATGCGGAGGCCGCGCAACGTTCATCTGAGTCCGCAAAACGGCTTGAGACGCAGGCGAAAATATTGGCCCAAAGCGTAGAAGATTTGTCTCGCACGATTTTTGGCAAGAGCAGTTCATCTCAGCCGGATCATCCTGAGCGCGTAGACAGCCCTCAATCAGTAAATGATGAAGCACGGACGAATGAATCCAGTCATGCTGCTTGAAGTTATTTCCCGTGCTCAGCAGCTGCCCGATGTTCGAGCAAAAATTCGCGTCCTAGACCAGCTGGCATATGGGCTGCAAACCGGACCGGCGTGGGCGTCTAGGAGATTGGGATGCGACAGTACCTCAGGCTATCGGTCTGCGTCTCAGTTGTTTTCACTATTTGCCCAGGGCGTCTGATTGCTGCTGCATCTCCTGACTCTGTTTATGAGATTTCACCCGCCGTGGATGCAGCGATTATCGGAGCAACGGCGTTGGGGAGCGTGATTCCACAGACGTTGAGTTCTCACCTTATTAGCCCAAGTTGCCCTTGCAATGCAGGTGATGTGAACGGTTTTGATCGCCCGACAATCGGAAATCATTCCCAGACGGCGGCTACGATCAGTGATGTCACGCTGGGTGCTGCCATGCTTGTTCCACCGGTTCTGGACTATCTCACAGTCGGTGCAGGATCGGCGTGGGTAGAGGATCTTGTAGTCTACAGTGAAGTTCTAAGCGTCAGTGGGGCTTTTACAACGCTGTCAAAGTTCACGGTGCAAAGGCCCATTCCGTTGGAATACTCTGGCGATCTATCGCACCAAGACACTAACGGATACGCGTCTTTTTTCTCTGGCCACACGGCACTAGCCTTCGCAGCGTTATCTGCAGCTGCAATCACAGCTGATTATCGTTATCATCTGGGCGCCTGGCCCTGGCTAGTGGTTGCGGGCGCCGGAGCAAGCGTAGCTTACGAGAGAGTTGCAGCAGGCAGGCACTTTCCAACTGATGTCATGATGGGGGCATTAGCAGGAACGGTGACGGGCGTTTTCATTCCCATTTTTCATCGGCGTAAGAGTGATCCACTTCCCGTTACGATCTCATGGGAGGATCAAGGTGTGATGGTGACCTGGAGGTATCACTTCTGAAGCTTGCTGCCGTCCATGGAATACGCTACAAGCAGGGCAGCTGAGGCAATCAAGAATGAAAAACACGCGGTGCTCACCCATTGAGCGGTTTACCGAATGGTATGAGGATGCCAGAGCGAGTCATGATCCTTGTTTGAACTCAATGACGTTGGCGACCTCGAACGCAAGCGGCCATCCCTCAGCAAGAATCGTGTTGCTGAAGGGCGTTTCAGAATCAGGATTCGTTTTCTACACGAACTATCTCTCGCGCAAATCTAAAGAGATCAGTGAGAACCCTTTTGCGGCGCTCGTTTTTTACTGGCCAACGCTTGAGCGACAAGTTCGCGTGGAAGGTGAGCTTAAGAAGGTCAGTGCACAAGAATCGGATGAGTATTTCGCCACACGCCCTAGAGGAAGCCAGTTAGGAGCGTGGGCATCTTTGCAAAGCCAGCCTTTGCCGGATCGGAAGACTTTGGAAGATCGGGTTCAGCAGATCACTGATCGTTATGAAGGAGCGGATGTTCCTAGGCCAGAAAACTGGGGCGGCTTCCGGCTCAAGCCCACTGTGATTGAGTTTTGGCAGGGAAAAGCGGACCGACTTCATGATCGCGAACGATACCAACGAAAAGGCGATCAGTGGGAATTGGATCAGCTTTTTCCTTAAAAGTTTCCCTTAAGCTTGCTCTAGTTTAAGAAGCTTTGCTTTGATTTCAAGACCGCCTGAATATCCTCCTAGCGTTCCATTGGATGCAATTACCCGATGGCATGGGATCACAATGCATAGAGGATTTCTTCCATTGGCCGTTCCAACCGCTCGGACAGCATTTTTGTTTTCTATCTGGTTTGCGAGCTCTTGATAGGAGACCGTTTTGCCATAGGGGATCTCTGTTAAGGCGGCCCAGACTTTTTTCTGAAACTCGGTCCCTTGAACATCTAATGGAAGATCAAAGCGTTTACGGTCTGCCCGGAGGTACTCATCCAGCTGCGATTGAGCACGTGCCAGGATCTGCACCTCAGGGGAGCGAGATTTGAGCGAGTGAACCAAATGTGCAGGCTGTTGTTTCCAATAAATGCCCAGTAATCCCCTCTCAGAGGCTACGACAAATAAAGGGCCGATTACGGAGTTCATCATCAGTTGAACGGAGCTCATGCCTTTTTCCTTTTCGTTTTTTTCAACTGCTCGGCGTACTCACGCCAGAAAAGAACAGCGACATAGCCTCGCCACGGGCTCATTTGCTCGATGACTTGTAGAGAGTGAAACTCGGCGGCACGAGCCAATATGAGATCGGTTGCAGGATAAGCATCGGTATGTCTGAGAACTTTGAGAGCCATATAAGACGCAGTCCAGGGACCAATTCCAGGAATTGCCATGAGCTTTTCCATGAAGAGAGTGACGTCTTGCGCGGCGTCCAAAGAGATCGCACCCTCATCCACTGCTTTTGAGAATGCGATCAAGGTTCGCTTTCTGACAGCAGTGGTTTTCAAATTCTTGAGATCAGCCTGGGCGATCGCTTTTGCAGTTGGAAAGAGCTTAACGCGCTCTCCATTGATAGACAGACCTGAGTCTCTGCCCAGCATCTCAATTAAGTCAGATACCAGCGCTCGTCCTCGCTCAACGCTTACCAACTGCCCCAAGATGGTGGATATCGCGACTTCGAACGGATCCCATCCCGAAGGAAGGCGAAGACCAGGATGCTTTTTCACAAGCGCCCTTATTTTTGGATCCGTCTCCAGCTGATTTGCAATAATGATTGGATCCGAATCCACATCAAACAAAGCTCTTACTCGCGAAACGATTACGCCGATCTTTGAGTGATCAGGAAAGTCGATGTTCAGCTCAAGGCGAGACTTCTGAGCATCATTCGAAATCGATATCCTTCCGACCTTACCATCAAGCTCAACGATCCGATGCAGGGTGGATGAGTCTACCGCCTCGAGATTTCCGACTTTATGGGAGCGATAAGAATGAAGGAGCGCTTCAAAGTCGAACGGAGGGCGGTAGGGAAGGGAGATCTTTAAGCCGCGTTCAGTAGAAAGAGGGCTTCGCCGGATCTCACTTGGGCTTCGTTTGAATCGCTCCTTGAAGGCGTCGTTGAATCGTCTGACTGATTTGAAACCTGCAGCAAAGGCAACATCTGCTATGGGAAGTTTGGTCTCAGTGATGAGCTTTCTTGCCAGAGCCAGGCGGTTTTCGATCGCGAGCTGTTTGGGTGTCTTGCCGATCTCTTCAATGAACAGTCTTCTCAAGTGCCTCGCTGAGACTCCAAATTGATCGGCAAACCGATCCTCATCGAAATGCAGCGTCTCCTGGTTATTTAAAACTTTGAGGGCCCGTTGAACGATGGCGGTTTTTCCAATCCAGACAGGTGACCTAGGCGCGCTTTCAGGTCGACATCGAAGGCAGGGGCGGTAGCCAGCTTTTTCGGCCTCCAACGAGTTCTGGAAGAACTCAACATTTTCACGCTTTGGTTTTGCCGGACAAATCGGACGACAATAGATGCCGGTCGTCTTTACCCCGACAAAGAATTTGCCATCAAACCGATGATCTCGGGCCTGCATGGCTTTGTAAAACGTGTCATCGCGATTCATTGAAGTGACTCTAGCCCATTTCTTTCAAAGAGTCTGGCTGGATTCGGACATCATCGAAGTTCAGATTTTGCAGCCATCGGACTCGAAATCTATGAACCTAAAAAGAGTCCTTGCGTTAACCTGGGTGGAATTCTTGGCCTTTGCGCTATTTGCCGCATCATCAGTTGCCTGCCCGCTCTGTCACACCGAGACAGGTCAGCAGGTAAGAGCAGGGATCCTGGGCAGCGACTTTACTTCCAACCTGCTTGTGATTTTAGCTCCATTCCCGGTTTTTGCTCTGGTTGTAGGTTGGATTTACTACGGAAAGGACTCGAAACTCAAATGACTCGCCCAAACTTCAGACCTCTGATTGCAGCAGGAGTCACATTAGGAATCGGCATGGGGGGATTTGTCGACGGGATCCTTCTTCATCAGATTCTTCAAGTACACAACATGCTCTCAAACCGTCGGTTTCCGGATACCTTGGTCAACGTAGAGATCAATATGTTCTGGGACGGTCTTTTTCATGCATTTACCTGGATGGCCACGTTAGCCGGAATCGCAATGCTTTGGGTATCGACTGCTCGGGGGGACGTTCCACACTCTTCAAGAGCACTTGTGGGTTCACTCGTGATGGGGTGGGGAATCTTCAATGTGGTTGAAGGAGTGATTGATCATGAAGTCCTTCAAATTCATCATGTCATCCAGCGCGCGCCCTATCCAGCACAGCTCTATTGGGATCTTGGCTTTTTATTGTTTGGCGGCGTGAGCCTGATCTATCTGGGTTGGGTGCAACTCAGGAAGGCGATCAGGATCCGCCGCAACGCGATTTAACCCAACCCCCAACTTGCTCAAGCAGCTCTTTTGGCAGGTCATGAACTAGTTCTCTCTGAAGATCCAACAGCGTCATCTTGCTGAGTTCATTTCTCCAGGCCTGATCGGCCCGATACATGACGCGCGCGATGGCGCAGGGTCCAGTATCACGAGTCTTTGCCGAGCGGCAGGGGCTGTTTTTACGAATTTCAGTGCATTCAAAAGTCGAGCGGCGACCCTCAATGGCCTCCACGATATCGAGAAAAGAGATCTCCTTCAGGGACTTTGCAAGACGATAGCCCCCACGCGGCCCAAGAGTCGTGTGTACGATCCCGGCTTGCGAGAGCGCCTGAAGCGCTTTTGAAAGATACTCTTTTGGAACGCCATGAAACTCTGCCAGATCCTTGGTCGCCAAATAATGGTCTTGAGGTAAAGCCGCCAGGATCGAACAGCAATGGATCGCCCACTCAACTTGATTTCTTAGAATCATTCCTATCTATCTAGATCATTTCAAGCCGGCACGATCAAGCCCATATAGCTTATCGGCCGATCCCGGAACCGGTCTGAATGCAACGGATATACGGTTCCACGCATTGATCGCCGAAATCGCAAAGGTAAGATCGGTGAGCTCCTTTTCAGAGAATTGAGAACGGGCCTGCTCGAAGATCTCGTCCGAGATGCCTTTGTCTGAAAGCCGGGTGACAGCTTCAGTCCACTCCAGTGCAGCCCTCTCTTTTTCGGTAAAGAGCGGCGACTCTCGCCAGATGGCGACGTGATGAACGCGGAGATCTCTTTCTCCGTGGATTCTAGCTTCCTTCACGTGCATATCCACGCAGAACGCGCAGCCGTTCAGCTGCGAAGCGCGGATGTTAATGAGATCGACCAGCGAAGCATCCAATGTTGATTTCACTCCCAGGGTGAGATCGGTCAAGTGCTTCACTGCGGTTGGGGATTGCTGAAAATAGTTCAATCGAGCGGACATAGTGTTTCTCCTAATTAAGGATATTATATATCCATAATTTGCGCCAGTCAAACAGGTTCCTAAGTAGCTGCAATATCTCTCTTTATGGGCTTGGCGGACTACTTTTATCCGGGCCGGGCAAGTGAACCTGAGTAAAAATGATCACATCCGGATGACGGGAGGATGCCACCTAAAATCCCTGCCAGCTCTTTACCAACGGAGTGAGACGACGGGTGAGGGGAATCAAGGGGGCCAGCAATTTCCATCTGGCGTTTCGAGCATCCCTTCTCATCGACGGTCGCGACAAAGAAGTTTTGAAACTTTCGATCCCTGAGGTCAATGCTGCCTCGGGCAGCAACTGTGCTCTTTGGTGTAGAGAGGGCTACATCTTTTGCTTGGGCGATCCCGTTTTTGATTGACCAGTCCATGACAAGTTTTTGAATCTCAGACAGACCTAATCCCGAAAAGCCAGAGTTAGCGCCAGGCATTGAGCTTAAGATGGAGGCCAAATTGGTTAATTTTGGTGCGTTCAGTTTGAAGTTCTGACTTTGGATGGAAACAATTCCGTTCAAGCTTCGCATGATTGATTGAGATTCAGATCCAACGGCATTCAGCTTGATTGATCCATCAATAAGTCCCGAAATCTTATCTTTCAATGATTGAGCGATCTGCTTGATCTCAACTTGAGACATTTTTTGATCCAGAGTCCACTTGGGAGTTTTGCTTTGGAAGTCTCCTTGAGCAGTACCTTGAATCGTTCCACTAAAGACCTTTGCGTGTGTGGAATCAAGGCGCAAGATCCCATGGTCGGCATGAATTTTTGTTCTCAGATCTGTAGCCTGAACATCGCCTACCTGAATTGAGCGGGCCTCAATGGAGCCGTTTAATGACAAAGATTGGATGATATTCTGATCGCTCCAGTCGACACCGGAGAGATGGGTATTTACTCCTCGTGCCTGGATGCGTTTTTGTGTTGATCGATCCACGTAGTTCAACTCGCCGTTATCGATTTGAATGGATTGGATTTCTCCGGCTGGCGTTGATTCATCAGCTTTCTTTCCCGCTTTTCCTTTTGACGGGGATGCCGGCTCATAGTTCATTTTTCCGTTCGCAGTTTTCTCAAGATGGACCGTTGGCTGATTGAGCGCAATCTTCCCAATGCGGATTTCCTGGTGAATTAAGGAGGAGAAGAGCTTGGGGGTCGCCTCAATGGTCTGAGCGGCTAGCAATTCGGTGCCGCGATTTTTAAGGTGGACGTCATGAAGAACAATTCGAGCGGATGGAAACAGTTTAAAGCGGATATCCCCACGAATTTGCAAATCCATTGCGGTTGACTGAGCTACAGCAGCCCGGATTTTCGATTTGTATGGGTTAGCATCAAAAAATAAGCTGATACAAATCAGTGCCAATACGAATAGCCCGACCACTATTCCGATCAATAAGCCTGTTCGTCGAGCTGCTTTACGCATGGATGATTTCCTGCTTTGTTCATCCTTATAGGCAGCAAGATTCAGACCTTTGCTGGGCGCGCCATTTGCACTCCTCACTTCCGTGTCTCAAGCTGCTCAACTCAGAAATTCCATCCTCGTGATCGCACCCTATTGGAACTCAGGAACCTGGGTGTTCGACGACCCAAGTGTTGGTTTGGTCAAAGAGCCGTTCGTCTCAGGAGTTCCGGAAATTTTGGATGCACTGGTAGCGGCAATTCCCAACGCAAGATCAGGCTTTCGTCTTTTGTTCTCAGATAGCCCGTTTCCGGGCTTTCAAGACGAGTTTGTCAAAGTGCGCGAAGAGTACAGCGGAACCTGGTATCGACGCGCAAGCGATGCCCGAGTTGAGGGATGGCTTTGTCCTGCGCTCTTTAAGTACTACTCAAAGGCACCTGAGCACCTTTTTGTGAGGGCCGAGGCTTTACGATAAAGCGTCCGAGCGCAAGAAGAAGCAAGAGGATCGCGGAAAGGCAAACACCGCTCCAATGAAACGCGCCCCAGCTCCACGTTCCCAGAAGTGATCCCAAGGCGCCGCCCAGAAAATAGCAGAACATGTACGCGGTCTGAATTCGGCTTCGGGCTTCCGGAAGAAGGCTAAAGATTCGGCTCTGGTTGCAGATATGGCCCGATTGCACTCCGATATCCATCACGATCACGCCAATGGCGAGGCCAACCAGACTCTGAGCAGATACCAGATAGATCAGAAAGGAGATGATCGTTACAATGATCATGATTCCCGATCCGGTTCTCGCGTCACGACGATCGGTCAAAGCTCCCACCCAAGGCGTGGCAAGCGCCGCTGCAGCGCCAAGCAAACCAAAGAGTCCCACCGCACGAGCTCCCAGATTAAAGGCTGGCGTCTCCATCAGGTGGATGAGGTTTGCCCAAAAAGCACTGAATGCGCCAAAAAGCATCGCGCCAAAAAAGCTGGATTCCCGAAGGACAGGCTCTGAGCGAAAAATTTCGCCCACTGATCGAATGAGTCCCGAGTACTTTCCATGAAAAGTAGGTTCGCTTTTAGGAATAAAGATCGCGAGTAGCACAGTAACCAAAAGAACGACAACTGCGGCCATCCCAAACATGGCGCGCCAACCGAATGCTGCCCCGATGAACCCCGCGACGGTCCGGGCAAGAAGAATTCCAAGTAAAAGCCCGCTCATCATCGTGCCGACCACTCGACCTCGCTGATTGGCAGGAGCCAAATGCGCGGCAAAAGGGATAATCAGCTGAGGAGTGGTAGTTCCCAGCCCCAGCGCAAGGCTTGCAATCGCAATTGAAAGGAAGCTCGGTGAGAGTGCAACCCACGCTAACAAAAACGCTGAAAGAAAAGTGAAACC
>JBJMMA010000154.1:0-7190 GCA_045805065.1 Bdellovibrionia bacterium
CGCATTCTTTCTCTTTGTGGTCGAAAGGCTGGCCATTCAAGCCATTGGAACAACGGGTGATAAAATGCCGTTAGTCTATTGCCTTCGCTTATTCTCCTTCCTTGCGATCGCTGCCGGGGTCATAGAAAAGAATCTCCAGAAAACCTAAAAAAACCCAGGTTTTTGAATCATTTCGGAAATACCTGCACATCTGTAATCGCGATAAGAAAAGTTATCGCGAATAAATACGGTTTTGTGACTGGGTCGGTTCTTTTAAAGCCGTTTTTGGGCTTTTTTAGAGAAGGCTCCTAAGAAATGCAGTAATCTTTTCTCAAGAGGGCTCTCGAGATGCTTGAAACACTCAGAACGTTTGCTTTGCTTTCGCTTTTAACAGGTGCAGGTCTATTGATCGGACATTCCAAGGCATCTCTGGCTGCAGAAACCATCACCTGCCCCGAAAGCTTTTCAGGATCCCAGCCATTTCCCAAGGGGTTTGAAGTGATTCTTCCAAGCAAACCGGGTGTCGAGGCACAGGGTGTGACACCTTTCACAGGCATCATGATGTTTAATGGGCATCCTAAGGAACTAGCGAGCCTTGTTCCAGACAATGAGGATGCCTCAGAAACCAAGGCATCGCGCTGGACACTTAAAGGTGGCACTTACTGGGTGGCCTGTCGATATGGCTTCGGAGAGTCACTCCTATTGGCAAAACATCTGGGGTCCGTGAAAAGCTTTTGCACAGAGCAAAGGGTCTCTAAAAAAGAGAGTGGGAACTTCAGAGGCTTGAAGTGCAATTAAGCGAAGCTCTCAGAAGCGATCCAGCGCTTGCCTGATTCGCTTAAGTTCAGGAGATGAGTTTTGCTGAAGCGGTTTTAGGCGGGATCCGAGCTCTTTAGGATAGAGCTTTGCGAACTCCTCTGCCGTCGTCAGACAAGCCAGCTGCGCCGGAACAGGCACTGTTTCGCTGGGATCTTTTCCCTGCGCCAGGCAGTCCTCAAGAGTTCCAAAGAACTCTTGCGCTGATGCCGGTGATTGCTTTGCGTTTTCAGCGTGCGCTGAAAGCTCCTTGGCGAATTGGATCAGAGCAGGGGGTGTGTGATGCGGGTCTTGAGCAACCTGTTCTCGCACCTCTCGAAGAGTCGGGAAATCAAGCTTTCCAGTACTCCCCTTTTTTGCGTCCACTACCGCTGTCGGCGATGCTACGACGGCGGATGGAGTTTGAGTAGGCGTCGCGATCCCCGTAGATTGTGTCGACTGAATCTCAGGCTCAGGGTTCGTGATTTCCTCTTTTTGGGAGACGAGCCTGGAACGTGTGATGATCCCCAGGAGGATCGCAATCAGTACGGCAAGGATGGCGTGACGTGGGCGCATAAGTTAGCGAAGGATATTGAGGGAGTGCAAGGTATTGACGCCAAAGGGTGAGTCAGTCTCAGGGCTTTGATGGACCTCAGTGCTGCTGCTCATGTCTGGGTCCCCGAGTTTTCCTGCCAGCATATCTTTTGCGGGAATCACGCGGTCCATGCAATCGGCAAAAAGCGTGGTTGCGATGGTTTTTTCTTCTGCGGTGCAGTTTGGACAGTCTTTGATGATTCCGGTCAGATAGGTTGCCTCGACCGAATAAGCGCCCCAGGCTTCGTCATCACAAGCATAGGCGCCATCATACTTATGGCCTTCTGGACAACGCACGTGAAGGTGACCGCAGGTGCTTTTGTCCGGATCATCGCCCATGAGAAGCTTTTCCAGGTCAGAAGAATTCATCCCGCCTGTGCAATCGGAGTGTCTTGCTTCATGAATCAGTGTCGCGATCCGGAGGATGGGTGAAGTCAGAGTCGGGCTCGCATCTTTCAGCGTATAGCCTTCCCCAAGTTGAATAATTCCTACGCGCGAAGATTGGATCGGGATCAGGCTCTGGCCCACGCGAAGATAGGAGGGTTTTTTAGGGTTCCCAAGAGCTTCAAACCAAAGCATCGTTCCGACATTGAGCGCGAACGTATAGACACGAAAGGTGGAATGGCTCAGGCGAGAGTCCAATTTGATCGCTCGAGGCAAAATATAATGAACCCGCTCGGACAAATATCTCATCACGCCTGAGTTATCGGGCGTACCAAAGATCTTGGCAAAATAGGATCCAGGCTTGCCATGGACATCCAAGACTTGGGCACGATTCAGATCAGAGATAACGGAGGTTCGCTCATCTTTGGATAAGTCGGGATCAAGAACGATTCGAAGTTCTGATGTGAGACCGCCGTTCTGAAGGGCTGCTGCTGGCGCTGCGGTGCTCTTTGAAACAAGCTCACAGCCGCTGAGAGAAAGCAGAGAAAGCGAGAGAAGGCCTAGTGAGAAAAGCTTTTGAACTCTGACCTGAAGCCCCTGGTTCATCTTAATCTCCCCCTATTTCCCCCGACAATCGGACCTAGCAACCCTGGCGCGAAGCAGTATGTCAGGGCTAAGTCTTTGACAAGGCGATTCTCAAAGGCCTGGCGGGGTTTCTTTTGGACGCGCTGCGCGATCCTGAGCGCCATACTCAATGGCGTGCGCTGCGGACTTCTCAATGGAGCTTTTGCGCTTATCGTAGCGTGTGATCATGTTGGTAGTGGACCATCCCGCAAATTCCTGAATGGCGCGGTCCGGTACGTTGTGGTCACGAGCATTGGAAATGGCGGTTGCGCGGCAAGAGTGCGGTGATACGCGGTGGGCGATTCCCGCAAGCTTTGCATATTTAGTGACGATGTAGAAAATCATCGAAGGATCAAGCTCCTTCAAGAGCGCTCCCGTCCGGTTGTTCCGGATCGGCATGAAGAGAGGCTGATCCAGGGTGCGACTTCGCTGCGTGATCTTGAAATAATGCTCAAGCGCATTCGCCACGGGCGGGATCAATACGATCACGCGCTCTGAGTTTCCTTTTCCCACAAGCTTGATCACGTGATGGCCGCGCTCTTTGCTGAGATTGGCCATACGAAGTGAGCAGACTTCCGAGCGTCTCAGGCCGCAGTAAAACAGGATCATGAGAATGGCGTAATGCTGAGAGCCTGTGCGCGTATGAAGATCAGGAAGCGCCAAAATCTTTCTGACCTCATCATCGGTAAAGCCAGAGGTCGTGGAAAGTCTTTTGGGATTCAGGAACCGGACATTCTCAGCGGGACTCTTCTCCATGATGCCGTCATCGACAAGCCATCGGAAAAAGCTTCTCAGTGTCGCTAGATGGCGATCAATGGTTGTGTGAAGAAGGCCTTCTGAGATCAGCGATTCTTTATATGCGATCAGCACGCTTCGGTCGAGCCGCTCCACTCCCCGTTCAATCTTTCTGAGCATCAGGAACTGGATAAAGCGCTTTAAATCTTTTCCGTACGCTTTTCGCGTATGCGGAGAGCGCTGATCTAAAAGAAACCCTTCAATGCATTGTTTGAGCGAATCGCCTGGGCGAATCAGCTCAGACGTTTGAAAGCTCGAGGGTTGATGACGGCTTTGTGGCGCGAGTGGCTGGGGTTGCGAAACTACGGGATACTGTGGCTTCAGCGGACGTACGCGAAGTCGCGGAGCAGTCTTTTTAGGGCGAGCGGAAACCTTCCTCTTTTTGGCTGTCTTCTTAAGAGGCGTGGCTGACCTGGTTCGCCTCGACTGAAAGCCTTTAAGAAGAAGTTTCCCTAATTTCATTTCCGCTTTTTCGTTACTTTCTTAGTTGGCTTTGAGCGTGTCTTCTTCGGAGACTTGGTGGCATTCATGAATGCTTTCGCGAATTCCCGAACCCGCTTTGGATCCAGAGGCGCTCCAGCCTTTCCGTCCCGGCGAAGGTCTGATCCTACAATAATGCCCTGAGCGTATTGAAGAAGCGAGCCCAAGTTGTCGCGCCTAGCTCCGCTTCCAATCAGAACCGGAATGTCATGGGCACGAGCGACTTCAGAAGCGCGTCGGAGAGAATCCATCTCAACACTTCGGCCGGTGGTCACGCCGGTGACAATCACCGCATCTGCCATGGACCTCAGTGCGACTTCTTCCAAGGCAATTCCAATATCGTCAGAAGAGAGGGAGCGCGCATGCTTGACATGGACATCGGCCAGGATTCCGATTTGATTGGATCCCAGTCTCTGGCGCTCACGAATGAGCTTTGCAGCCTCGCCTTCAATCATTCCCTGATCAGTTGCAGCAACTCCTGTGAGCACGTTCACCCGGATGAGATCACAACTGGTCACGGCCGCAATGGCCAGGGCTGCGCCGCTATCATTTCTCAGAACGTTGATCCCAATGGGAATGGATACCGATTCGCGCACAGCTGCAGCGATGATTGCAAGGCTTGCGATCGTTTCAGGTGGAACTTGGGTTTTAAAGAATGGCGTATCGCCAAAGTTCTCTAAAATAATCCCTTCAAATCCAGCCTGAGCCAGAAGCTTTGCCTCTTTTACGGCAAGAATCCCTGCCTTTTGGAGCGCAAGGGCTGGGTCATCACCCTCGGCCAGTGATCTTGGCGATCCCGCCAGTGGAGGCAGATGAATCACCCCAATCAGCCTTGGAATCGCAGCACCAGTATGAGAGCGGATCATGATGGCCTATTTAGGGTTGCTTGTTGCCGGTCAGGTTCTTCCAGAACTTGCCAATGCCTTTGCCTTCTCCTTCAGAGGACTCATTCTGAGAAGGCTCAGCTTGAAGAAGTTCCTTAGCCTGATCTTCAGAGAGCTTGCCTTGCTTTGCAGCGGCTTCAACAATGCGGCGAGCTTCTTCTTCGGTCATTTGACCGGATGGAGCAGGTTCACCTGCAGCAGGAGCCATCGCACCCGCGTCAGCGCCACCGAGCATGCCACCTTGGCCCGCGGCCATCGCAAACTGCGTCATCATTTGTTGAAAGTCAGGTGGCAGAGTTTTTTGGAATTCTTCAGCTTCCTGAGTCACATCTTTTCCGGCCATCGCACGCTGCATGATCGATTGAAGACGTTGAAGCTGACCACGTGGTAAGCGTTGAAGCATTTGCGCGGCTTGCGTCATCATCTGAGGATCCATGTTTTCCATGCCTGGAGGCATGGCAGGCATCTGAGATGGATCAAATTTGGGTTGAGTCAGCTTAGGAGCCGCATCCACACCGTGGCAGCGCTTGTATTTCTTGCCGCTGCCGCACGGGCAAGGCTCATTGCGTCCAATGCTCGGTGTGCTGTCTTGCGTTGTTAAGTTGGTTTCTTCTGACATGAGCTTCCCCTAATTTTATATTCAAATCTGGCAGGCGGCCGTGTAATCTGCTGATTGTGCGCAGAAAAATACTAATCACTTGTGCCGTCCTCTTTGTTTTTAGTCAAATTCTGTTTTTGATCAACATTCAGTTTCCGACCAATCCGAATTTTGACGAATTCCACTATATCCCTTCTGCAAAACAATTTCTGCAGCTCAAGCCCAACCAAAACTGGGAGCATCCGCCGCTTGCAAAAGAGCTGATGGCGATCGGCATCGGGCTTTGGGGGGATCGTCCGATTGGTTGGCGTTTCATGAGCACGCTGTTCGGATCATTCACTCTCCTGGGGATGTACTTCTGGGCCGTCGCGCTTTTCAGAAATCAGCGGATCGCGGTTTGGGTTGCTTTGATCACGATTCTTAATCAGCTGCTTTACGTGCAGGCCCGCATTGGGATGCTCGACACGTTCATGTTTACCTTCATCGTTTGGGCGATGGCGACGTTTACGGCAACGTGGCGGCCCATTGGCGATGAGTTGTCTCTTTCTCAGGTTCGTCGATTGCTCCTGGTTTGTGGCATTTGCCTGGGACTTGGAAATGCCTGCAAATGGTTTACCGTCATCCCCTGGGCACTTTGCATCGGCTGGGTTTGCTTAGTGAGGCTCTTTCAATATTGGAGAACCCGCTTTGATCAGCCTGCTGAAGATGACTGGTACTCCCCAGCTCTCTGGCAGGGACTCAAGCTCAAAGACTGGGTGCTTTACCTGGGCATCGTCCCGCTTGCAGCTTACTTTGTCACTTTCATCCCGTTTCTCTTCATTGATAGTCCTGACTACGGCTTTTTTCAGATCTTCACATCCATGCAGTATAAAATGTGGGATGGCCAGGGCCGGGTGGTGAACTCTCACCCTTATATGAGTACCTGGACCGACTGGGCGACGATCAAGCGGCCGATCTGGTATGCTTTCGATAAAGAAGGCGCGCGAAGCGAGTTTGTCCGTGGAGTCATCCTGCTTGGAAATCCTTGGATCCTCTGGACCGGGCTTATTGCGATTGCAACCTGCGCGTGGAGTTGGATTCAGGAGCGCAAACGGGATGCATTCATCATCTTTACTACTTTTGCAGCCTTTTACTTCTCTTGGGCGATCATTCCCCGAAAAGTGGCTTTCTTTTACTATTACTATCCCGCCGGAATGGTCCTGAGCCTGGCGCTAGGCTTTGTATTCTACCATGGCGAGCGCGCCTTTTCGTTGAAGGTCAACTGGCCTCGTTGGGCGTTCTTTGCCGTGGCTCTTGTCGTGTTTATCTACTTCTTTCCGATTTCAGCGGCGCTTCAGATCCCGGCTGATACGTTCAGGAAGTGGATGTGGCGCTCGAGCTGGATTTAAGCCCTAGCTTGTTCTAAGGAGTGGGGCGTAAGCGCGAAAGGCATAAGCAGTTCGCAAGCCCAGGCGCTTTTGAATCTCATCTTGAGCAATTCCCTGCTCAAACCAGCCGACCACTGCAGAGTGCCGGAAGGTCCTGGGTGTCAGCTCAGGAATATTAAGCCTTGAGGAATAAAAGCGCACCAAAAGCTCGACGCCACGAGAGCTGATGGGGGCGCCGAGTGGGCCGTGTTTGTTAAATCCTAAGAAGACTGAACTCTTTCCGTTAGAAACAGCCCTGAGCTCTTCAATCTCAGCAAAAAGCTCAGAGCTTACAGCTAGCGTGCGCGTCGCCTTGCCTGGGATCACGACCTGCGCCTTGCCGTTTTGCCCGCTCCCCGACTTACTCCAATGCTCAAAGCGAAGCTGGGTGATTTCACTCACCTGGCATCCGGTTTCAGCCAAAACCCAGAGCAAAGCGCGGTTTCTGCGCTCAAGAACGCTGGTCACTGGCAGGGTTTTGATCGTTTCGATCAGGAGTTTGTGGGAAACCGTGAAAGGAACACGCTCAATCTTGTGCGGAGCAGGAAGCTTGGTTGGAGCTTCCACCAGAAGCTGATTTCGCTGCGATAAGTACCGGACAAAGCGGTGTGCCGTGAGAAGCTTCCTGCGGCGAGTATTGGTCTTAAATCC
>JBJMMA010000155.1:0-6854 GCA_045805065.1 Bdellovibrionia bacterium
CAGCTTGAGCTTGAATCGCTGCAAGTGCCTGCGGGGTCATCTGGGCTGCAACGCTCTGAGCTTGCATCAGGGTGTCTGGGCGTTGAAGGCCCATTTCCATCGCAGCGCCACCGAGTCCGGTTGCGATGACGGTGACCTTGACCGCGTCTTTGAGGGTCTCATCAATAACGGTACCGAAGATGATTTCGGCGTCTTCGTGAGCAGCTTCCATGATGAGGGTCGTTGCTTCGTTGACTTCGTTGATCTTGAGGTTTGAGCCGCCGGTGATGTTGATGATGATGCCGGTTGCGCCGTCGATTGAGATATCTTCGAGGAGCGGGCTGGAGATTGCGTTCGTCGCAGCTTCAACAGCGCGATGCTCGCCTTCGCCGTATCCGATACCCATGAGAGCGAGACCCTTGTTGCCCATGATGGTGCGAACGTCGGCGAAGTCGCTGTTGATGAGACCGGTGTGGTTAATGAGGTCCGAGATACCTTGAACTGCGTTCAAAAGGACTTCGTCGGCCTTCTTGAATGCGTCGATCATCGAAAGAGTAGCGCCAGCCAAAGCCAGGAGGCGTTGGTTTGGAATCATGATCAGGGAGTCGACGTTTTCGCGTAACCAGCTGATGCCTTGTTGAGCATGCTTCATGCGCTTCTTGCCTTCGAACATGAAAGGCTTAGTCACGACACCAACGGTGAGGGCGCCGACTTCCTTGGCGATCTTTGCGAAAACTGGGGCAGCGCCGGTTCCGGTGCCGCCGCCCATGCCGGCGGTGATGAACACCATGTCGGCTCCGGAGAGGATTTCAGAGATCTTTGCGTAATCTTCCAGGGCTGCTTTACGGCCGATTTCCGGGTTAGCGCCTGCGCCGAGACCCTTGGTCAGCTCTTGTCCGATCGCGAGCTTCGTGCCTGCCAAGGAAGCATCGAGTGCCTGACGGTCGGTGTTTGCCGTGATGAATTCAACTCCGGTGAGGCCCATCTTGATCATGGTGTTGACGGCGTTACAGCCCGATCCGCCCACGCCCACAACTTTGATTCTTGCTCCTTGACTCACTGCTTGATCGATTTCGAACATAAGGAAGAAATTCCTTTTCTTTTATGTAAGGGATCCTCACCTCTCAGATCCGATCCCGTTGTACTTAGACCCGTGCGTTTCCGCCACGGGACGCCTGAAAACTAGTTTTTAAAACAAATCCTTGATCCAGGAGCGCATTGAGCCCCGAACCTTGTCGTAAATGTTCTTCTCGCGGATTGGGAAACGGCTCTTTTGCATGTTCTTTGCGCCATACTTCAAGAGGCCAACGCCCGTTGCGAACTTTGGAGAATTAACGACGTCACGAAGGCCGCCGATGTCAAGTGGAAGACCGCGCTTGACCGGCATTTCGAAAACGAACTCGGCAAGCTCTGGCATTCCTTCAAGGAGGGTCGCGCCGCCGGTGATGACTACACCACCGGAGAGGACGTCCTGGTATCCGGACTTCATGATTTCACGTTGAATGAGAGAAAAGATCTCTTCCACGCGTGGCTCGATGATTTCGGCAAGAAGCCTGCGAGAGACGACTCGGGACTTGCGTCCGCCGACTCCTGCGACTTCAATGGTCTCGTCTGGCTTAACCAAAGCGGCCATCGCGCAGCCGTGACGAATCTTGATCTTCTCGGCTTCGTTCTGAGGGCTACGAAGTCCAACCGAGATATCGTTGGTGATATGGTTTCCGCCGATGGCAAGAACGCCGGTGTGAACGATTGCGCCATCTTTGAAGATCGCGATATCACTCGTGCCGCCGCCGATGTCGACGAGGATCACGCCCAATTCCTTCTCGTCCTGGGTAAGGACTGCTTCGCTCGAAGCGATCGGCTCAAGGCAGATCTCAGCGACGTTCAGTCCCGCTTTGTTTGCGCACTTGATGATGTTTTGTGCGGAGGACACAGCGCCCGTGACGATATGAACTTTGGACTCAAGACGTACGCCGCTCATTCCAATCGGATCGCGGATGCCGTCCTGGCCGTTGATCATATATTCTTGTGGGATAATGTGGATCACTTCGCGGTCCAGGGGAATCGCCACTGCTTTTGCAGCATCGATCACGCGCTGAACGTCTTGTTCGGTGATTTCCTTATCTTTAACAGCCACAATGCCCGTCGAGTTGAAGGACTTGATATGGCCGCCTGCGATCCCCGTATAGACAGTGGAGATCTCAACACCTGCCATCAGCTCAGCTTCTTCAACGGCCTTCGTGATGCTCTCAACCGTCGTATCGATATTGATGACAACGCCTTTTCTCAGGCCTGTCGAAGGTGCCGTACCGATTCCGACGATATCAATGGTTTGTTCACCGCTTGGGCCAGCTTCGCTGACTTCGCCCACGATACAGCAGATTTTAGTCGTGCCGATATCGAGTCCGACGATGAAATTCTTATTATTCGATGATGATCTTGAGTCCTTTTTGGACATTCTCGGATCCCTCCCATGGGATGCGGCGTAGACTGCAAATTTTGCCTACTCATAGAAGTCTAAGAACCGTGAGCGGTCCTGACAACTATTTTTTTTCCGGAATCTGCCCAAATTTGATTCGCGACCATCGAATGTTGACTCAAATAGCGTAAAACTCCGCTTAAACGCTTAAATTGAACATCAGATGTGGATTCATCAAAATCTTTTCCAAGCTCTACCTGGGTCCTGGCCCTGACAGCGCCTACGGAGTAAGTGACCCAGGCCCGGTATCCTCGCTCCTCGTCCCAGCTGAGAGCCGAAAGGCGTGAGTATTCATGAAGCTCTGACTTTTCCCAGCGAGCGAGCAGCTCAAGCGCCTGTTTTATTTTCGCTGAATCCGTTTCGGAGACCCCACTGAGCATGGGAAGATTGGATCGCGCCAAAACATTGACACGCCCAAAGACCTTACCGTCCGTATCCACATAACCCATGCTTCCTGATTTCAGCTGGATCAAGGCTTGAGGTTCACGAAAAACGACTGAGATGGAAAGCGTTTGCGGGAAGCGCTTCATCAAATTGACCTGGCGGATCCAGGGATGCGTCAAAATTCGCTTCTCGACTGATTTTAAATCGAGATCAAATAAATTCACTTTGCCCAGCGGCACAGCAGCAAGATCCGAGATCGCCTGCGCGCTCACGGGCGAGCTCTCAGGTTGATCACCCACTTCGACCACTTGCACAAGAAAAAGCGGAGAACGAATCGCAAATCCAACTCCAGCCGCGATGCATAGAAGCGATGCAAAAGAAAACGCAAGTACTGTCAGTTTACGCAACGAATTGGATCTCATATTTGGCGTGTCGGCCCCTTTCTTTTAGGGTACATCTTTATTTGTAAGAAGACAAAATAAGGAGCTCTAGATGCGAAGTTCTCGACTTGCAGTAGGGATGTTTGGGTTTTTGGTGAATCTAACGATGTGCCTGGCCCTTGCGGGCTGCGCGGGTAAAGCAACGAAGTCACCCGAAACGGCGGGACAATCGCCTGGGGGAGTTCCTCTGGTCGGCACATTCAAGGTGCATCCATTTACCCTGGATAATGGCTTGAGACTTCTGGTCGTTGAAGATCACTCTTCCCCGACCCTTGCCTATCAGACCTGGTTTCGCGTCGGTTCACGCGACGAAGTCATGAACTACACCGGCCTGGCTCACCTTTTTGAACATATGATGTTCAAAGGAACCAAGGCTCATCCGGAAGGCCAGTACGAGCACATTCTGGAGGAAGCAGGTGCTGAAGGCCTGAATGCGTTCACCAGCCAGGACTACACCGCTTATATTCAAGAAATCCCAAGCGATAAGCTTGATCTGCTTGCAAGTCTCGAATCAGACCGCATGCATAATCTTGTGGTCAATGACCAGTCCTTCAGAACCGAAGTGGGAGTGGTTCAAAATGAGCGTCGCTTCCGCAACGAAAACAATCCTGACGGCATGATCGAGCAAGAGCTCTTTGGAATAGCTTTCAAAAAGCATCCCTATCACTGGCCAGTGGTTGGGTATCAGGAAGATCTCGATCGCATGTCGGCTGTGAATGCGACTGAGTTCTATCAAAACTATTACAACCCATCCCACGCGACCATCATCATGGTGGGAGACGTGACTCCGGATCGCGCATTAAGTGTCGTTAAAAAATACTACGGAAGCCTGCCAGGCAAGGCTTCGCCTCCTCACGTGGTCGAGGCTGAGCCACCTGCAAAGGAGACTCGTCGCAAGACCCTGAACATGAACATTCAGGTTCAAAAGCTCTGGGTTGCTTATCGCGTTCCAAGCATCACCAATCCCGACGCGCCAAAGCTTGAAGTTCTTGCCTCCATTCTGACGGGTGGAAAGAGCAGCCGACTTCACAGAGCGTTGGTTGAGACGGGTATCGCAAGTTCGGTCGAAGCATCCAACCCAGGCAGCGAAGATCCATCGCTTTTCACAATCGTGGTGAATCTCCAGAAAGGCAAAAAGGCTGCGCAGGCCGAGGCTGTCATTAATCGTGAAATTCAGCGATTGTTTCGTGAACCGATCTCCGATCGCGAGATGGAACGCGCGCAAAACCGTTTGAGCTTCGACTTTTACAGTGGCCTTTCAACGAGCTACGAAAAGGCTCGTTTCCTGGGCTATTTCGAAGCAAGCGCGAATGACTTCCAGAAGGGTATCGAGTTCCGCAAGGAAATCCCGAAAGTCACTCCAGCTGACGTGCAGTCTGTCGTCAAAACGTACTTTGTCCCTGACAACCGTACGATCATCACGGCACTTCCTAAAACCGTGGCCAAGACCAAGTGAGGAATCATCCGATGAAACGCGCTAATCACAAATTGAACGCATTGAAGTTTGCAGTTGCCGTTATCCCTCTAATCGGTGCATCGATCTCTCACGCCATGGATGTCTCGTTTGAGGAAGATCACAGCTTGCCTGTTGTCCAGGTCAGCCTGGCCCTCAAGGCAGGCTCTGTCACCGATCCCGCAGGACAGGCTGGCATCACCAATTTCATGGGTGAGATGCTTTTGCGTGGTACCCGCTCCAAATCCAAAGAGCAGATCGATCTTGCTCTCGACCAGATGGGAGCAAGACTTGCGGTCGAGACTCGTGCCGAGAGCATGATTTTTCGTGGAGCCGTGCTTGCGTCACAGCTCAACAAGTTCCTGGCTTTGATGTCCGAGATCGTCACGCAGCCAAGCTTTCCTGAAGCTGAGATCAGAAAACTGAAGGCTGAGAATGTCTCTGAGCTTTTGGAAGAACTGGGCGAAGACTCGGCTCTTGAGTCCCGCAACTTCCAGGAGTTTCTGTTTGAAGGCCATCCGTACGGAAAGCCTGTGAACGGAAAGATCAAAGACGTCGAAGCCTTCAATCGCGCCAAGGCGATGGGCCAATACACTCGCTATGTTCATGACAAGAACCTTCTAGTCGTAGGATCCGGTGATACCACTCAGGAAACGATTCAGAAGTGGGCTGACGAGATCGCGACAAAGCTTCCATCAGCTAACAAACCCGTCGTAACGGCTGTGAGCGCTCCAAAGAACGCCGAACGCCGTCGCATGATGATCGTCGATAAGCCAGATCGCACTCAGACTCAAATGAGCGCAGGTCAAATCGGCGTGACGATGACGGATTCTGATTTCTTCCCGCTCTATGTCGGTAACTTCATTCTGGGCGGTCCGACTTTCTCGTCTCGCCTGATGGATGAGATTCGCGTCAAGCGCGGATGGAGCTACGGCGCCAACAGCGGTTTTAGGTTTGGTCAGGAGCCTCGCTACTGGAGAGCACATCTTTTCCCAGCTTCTAAAGATGCTGCTCCAGCACTCGCAGAGACTCTTCACTTGATCGATCAGATGAAGACCACTGGCGTAAGGCCGGAGGAATTCTCCTTTGCTCAAGCGAGCATCGTGAACAAGTCAGGCTTCATGTACAATACGCCAGCCAAGCGCGTGGAGAATGCGCTTCTTGAGAAGACGCTGAATCTTCCTGCCGGTTTCATGAAGAGCTACGGCCCTGAAGTTGCCAAGGTCACTCGTGATCAGGTCAATAAGTCCATGGGAAGTTTCCTGAAGCCAGACAAGATGACAATCACGGTCGTAGGCACCGCAAGCGAGCTTAAGGAGCCTCTTGCCAAGGCCGCAGGAATTCCTGTCGACCAGGTCGTTGTGAAGCCTTACGCAGAAGAATAAAAAGAAGAGTAAAAAGAAAAATAAAAACTAGAATCGGCCGACGTACATCACTTCTTCTTCAAGAGTGATTCCGAGCTCCGATTGGGCTCTGCTCTTAGCAAGTTCAATCAAGGCTCGGACGTCGGCCGCTTTTGCGCGGTCCAGATTGATAATGAAGTTGCTATGCTTTTCAGCAAACTGAGCATCCCCGATTTGATGCCCCCGAAGTCCAAGTTTATCCACCACCTGCCAAGCTGACATCCCCGACGACTTAGGATTTTTAAAAACACTTCCACACGACGGATAATCAATCGGCTGTGTCGACTTGCGACGCGCCAGTGTTTCATCGATTTTAGCTTTTACTTGCGCAGGATCTTCAGCGCGAACCTGCCACTCGGTTTGCCACACAACGCAGCCTGCAGGCAGAAAGAGATTCTTTCGGTATTGATATTTCAGCTCATCGCGTGAGAATTTTTTACGAGTTCCCGCACCCTCACCGCTCAGTGGAATGATCTCGACGCTCCTCAGAGCATCTTTGGCTTCGCCCAGATGAGTGCCGGCATTCATAACGGCGACGCCGCCAATGGAGCCTGGAATACCCGTGAGAAACTCAAGTCCCCCAAGGCCCTCTTGAGCACAACGCCTGAGGAGAGACGAAACAGCGACGCTTCCCCCAGTTTTGAGAATCTTGGTACCAGCATGAGCGGGATCATCGGTTGCCGAGATCTCCAAGTTCACTCGGCCCAGCTTGATCA
>JBJMMA010000156.1:0-22810 GCA_045805065.1 Bdellovibrionia bacterium
AACTGAGCTAGACAGCTTGACGCGGGGTGTGCTTTAAAGGGGCATGCCTTCAGAGAAGTCTTCAGTTTATTCGCTCTTTGCTACAACGGCCAAGGAAATGGAAACCCTCCTGGCCAAGGAGCTGGAAGACTTGGGAGCCACCCAAGTTGAGAAAAAGAGAGCGGGCGTATCTTTCAAAGGGGACTTGGAGACGGCTTATCGAGTCTGTCTCTGGTCCCGGATCGCCAACCGCGTCCTGCTTCCGTTGAAAACGTTCCATGCCCCCAATCCTGAAAAGCTTTATGGGGGCGTGAAATCGATTCGTTGGTCTGATCACTTAGGTGCCGATCAAACCATCGCGGTCGATTTCAGCTCGTCACAGTCTCAGATTACTCATACTCACTTTGGTGCACTCAAAGTGAAAGACGCCATCGTCGATCAGATGAGAAGCGTTCAAGGCACGCGTCCTTCGATCGACGTGCATACGCCCAATCTGAGAATCAATGTCTACGTTCTGAAAGACGAAGCCACCGTGAGCCTAGATTTGTCAGGCAATAGCCTTCATATGCGGGGCTATCGCGAAGAGGGAGCGTTTGCGCCTCTTAAGGAAAACCTGGCGGCGGCGATTCTCGCTTATGCGGAATGGCCTCAGGTGATCCAAGAGAATCCGGCTGAGTTCGCCTTGGTGGATCCGATGTGCGGCTCCGGAACATTGCCGATCGAAGCTGCCATGATGGCGGCGAAAATCGCCCCGGGCCTGGCTCGTGAATATTATGGTTTTATTGGCTGGAAACAGCATGAGCCTGAGATCTGGCGGAGACTCAAAGAAGAGGCGAATGACCTTGTGATCCGCGATCGCAAGAAGCTCCCAAAAATTGTGGGCTATGATCAGGATTTCCGAGCGGTCCGCGTAGCCATTGCTAATCTGGAGCGAGCAGGGCTCAGGCAATCCGTTCACATCGAAAAGCGAGAGCTTTCGGGTGCGGACCCGATTGCGCCGCACGGCATTATTGTCGTGAATCCTCCTTATGGCGAGCGTTTGGGTGATGTGGAGAGTCTCAAGCCGCTTTATGTCCAGCTTGGAGACACTTTTAAGAGGCGCTTCAAGGGTTGGACGGGCTATATTTTTACGGGCAGTCCAGATCTGGCCAAGTCTGTGGGATTAAAGGCTTCTCGTCGTTACGTTCTTTTTAATGGTGCGATCGAGTGCCGTTTGCTCAAATATGACCTGTACGAAGGTCGAAAAGGGCAGGACCCGGTTACTCCAAACGCATAACCAGACTTGCGCCAAAGACGCACTTAACGTTAATATCTGCGCCTAAACATTGATAAGCGTAGCGGCAGGGCCGCCTCGACTATAAGCGTAGCGGCGAGGCCGCCTCGACAAAAAACAAACTATGGCAAACAAACAAGACAATCATCACGACCAGAATCACGATGTCGTTTATCCAAGCGGAATGGACCCTGAGTCCAAGGCCTTTTTCGAAAAAATGGCCGAGTACCAAAAAGTACGCGCCAATAAAGTGAACGGAGTCAAAACCGTTCTCGTCGTGATCTCATCACGTGGGATGGTTTTTGATATCGAGTCACTTCGTCAGAAGATTCTTCTCTCTTACCCAGAGGCTGCTGTTTTCTTCCTTACGACGCTGGGCAAGCCGATTGGCGCCCTCGCTCCGGAGCGCGTCGATCTTTTGATCGATTTCACTGGCCCGCGCCAGCGCCAAGGGCTCTTTTACGCGCGCAAGCTTCGCAAGATGGCGCGCGTTGCCGTTGGCCGGAACGCCGGTCTTTTCCGTAAAAAACTTTTTGATCGTGTTTACGACGAGAAGGCTCAGCAGGCTTCGTTGCCCGTTGATCTTTTGAAGCGCGAAAGAATCGTACAACGCTTTGTCCTCGAAATGGCAGGCGTTGCGTTTGTCCCCATGGGCGATGTTCACCCGGATCGTGGCAAGATCACGCCGCTCGAGCTCCCGCCCTTAGCTCGGAGTTGAAGGGTAGGTTGTCAGTGCGAATTCTCAAGTTTCTCGCGTCGCTCAAGATTGCGGTGCTAGTCATCCTAGGACTGGCATTCGCTTGTGCGACAGCGACCGTCTTGGAATCGCTCTACGATACGCCAACTGCAAAGTACTGGGTCTATTCCGCGTTCTGGTTCCGCGGAATCCTGGCCTTGCTGTGCATCAATCTTGCGGCTGTTATGGTGGATCGCTGGCCGTGGAAGGTGAAGCACGCCCCCTTTCTTCTGGCCCATATCGGAATCCTTCTCCTGATGTTTGGTTCCTGGTTGACGGAGAAGACGGGCCTGGACGGAAGCCTTCGCATCTCGGAAGGCGAGTCCGGAAGCATCGTTGAAGTCGATGAACCGATGCTCGTCGTGACAGAGAAGGGGAAGGTTCAATCCTTTCCAGTGAAATGGATTCCGCCTGAAGTTCAGTTCTCACCTCGCTCGTTCAAAGATGAGCTGGGATATGATCTCAAGATCCAAGACTACATTACTCACGCCGATCCGCTTTTTGAGTTCGTGCAACGCGATGCCCGCATGGCTCCAGTGGACCATCCCAAGCCAGCGCTGAAGATCACGCTGACTGGCGGCCCAATGCAGATCACCCAGGATTTCTGGCTCTGGACCGGAGATCCTTCTACCCAAGGAATGCAGGCCGGTCCTGCTTGGCTTGAACTGACGGACGCAACCGATCCAGCCTCTCCGCCTGCTCGTCCAGATGGAGCAGGACCCCAAGGACCAAAGCTCAGCTTCAAGGTGGAGAAGGGCGGCGTTCTCTCCTGGCGCTCTGTCTCGTCGACAGGAGAAGTGACCCAAGGTCGCGCCCCGATTTCTGAAGTCAAAAACAAGCCGATTGATCCTCGTTGGAAGATGGTGAAGATCACATTGAACGAGTTCATTCCGGATGCCTGGGTCAATACGACCTATAAGCTTTCACGCATTCAGCATGGTCAGATGGCCCCGCCATCTGCTGTTCATGTCGTCGTAGGCGAGGCTAAAAACCAGGCGGATGTCTGGTTGGGAATGGGATCGCGCGCGGTTCTCAATGCCGCAGGTCGTGAGGTTGAGATCGGATATTTCCCAAAACGCCTGATGCTTCCGTTTTCCGTAAGGCTCGATCACTTTACCGTGGATCGCTATCAGGGAACAAACAACCCTGCTGCGTACTCATCCAAAGTGACGGTATTGGGAGGCGATCCCAATCATTCAGAATTGAGCCAGGTCATCAGCATGAACGAGCCTTTAGAGTACAAGGGCATCACCCTGTACCAGGCCAGTTATGAGGATGCTCAGCCTCGTCCAGTGACTTCCATTTTGTCTGTTAACCGCGATCCGGGCCGCCATCATAAATACATTGGCTCGCTTTTGATCGTTCTTGGATCCGCTTGGCTTTTCGCTGTGAAGTATCGCAGTAATAAAAAATCCAAACAGGGCCAAACCACTGTCGGATCATCGACCTCATCTGAGAGTCATGAAGCAGGAGTCAGCGTATGAGATTCAAAAACACTGTTTTGGGAGTGCTTCTTTTTTCTTCGTTAAGCGTTGCATACGCTGAGACAGCACCTTCGGCACCTTCAGCGCAGTCGGCACCTTCAGCGCAGTCGGCTCCTTCAGCACAGTCAGCTCCTATCGTAGGTGAAGCCGGAGCAGGGGAGCAGCGTAAGGGTTGGTCTTTCAAAGAATTTCGTCTGATCCCGGTTCAGAGCGGCGGTCGGATCAAGCCTTTTGATTCGCTGTCTCGTGAGATCGTTCTTTTTGAAACCGGATCCCGATCCTTTGAAGGTTGGGAGCCCATCGATCTGATGTTCTCCTGGCTGACGTATCCGGCCTATTGGCAGAACTATAAGTTCATCAAAATCGGTCGCGTGGATGTGCGCCGCCAGCTTGGAGTGGACGAGAAGCGCACTTACTTCAGTCCAGCCGAGCTTTTTGGAAACTACGCTTTGCTGCAGTACGCGCGCGAAATGCAGTCGGGTGGAAAAAACCAGGCTGAAGCCCTGAACGGCAAAACGGATACTGGCAAAAAAGAAAGTCCCCGCGAAACCGAACTTCAGAACGTCTTTCAACGTTTGGGCATTTTCCGTGATGTCGTGGCCGGAAAGGCCTGGACCATTGTTCCGCAGCCGGACGGAAGACCTTGGCTCACCATCGCTGACGCAGGAAAAGAAGCGGATCTGGTCCGAAGTCACTTTGTCGGCGTCGTGAAGTCCTATCAGGCAAAAGATGAGACCGGCTTTGATCGCTCCTCCACGCTCACTCGCGCCGCAGTTCAAGGCGAGATCAGTGGCTGGACCGAGCATGAGTCGAATCAGATCGGCGCAGAAGCTTTTTATAACCGGCTCCATCCATTCCAGTACGCCTGGATTCTCTATCTCATTGCAGCCATCCTTTGGCTGATGGCACCCAAGAGCTCGGGCAATGTGGTGAAGGATGCCACCCGCACGAGAAACTGGAAGACGACGCTTGCAGGTTGGGCAACAGTCGGTGGATTTGCTTTCCATACGCTGGGAATCGCGCTCCGCTGTTACATCGCGGGTCGTCCTCCCGTGACCAATATGTATGAGTCCATCATCTGGGTTTGCTATGGCACCGTGATTTTCGCCGCGATCCTGCTTTGGATTCAGAAGAACTCGGTCACCCTGATTGTTGCGTCCGCCTTGGCGACAGTTGGATTGATCGCAGCTGACTCGGCTCCTGCGATGATGGATCCAGGACTTCATCCTTTGATGCCAGTTCTGAGAAGCAATTACTGGCTGACGATCCACGTTCTGACGATCACCCTGAGCTACTCGGCGTTTGCACTCACGTTGGGAATCGCCAACGTCACGCTCTGGAACTTCTTCAAACAGGACCGTGCACGCCTGGCCGGAGATCAAGCCGGCGCCGCGGCTGCTCAGCAGCGCATTTCAGGCTTAAATCTGCTTACGTATCGCTCCATGCAGTTTGGTATCGTGCTGGTTGCTGCAGGAACCATCTTGGGCGGCGTCTGGGCGGATTATTCCTGGGGTCGTTTCTGGGGATGGGATCCTAAGGAAGTCTGGGCGCTTGTCGTGACGCTGACTTACTTGGCGATTGTTCACGGACGCATGACGAACTGGATTCGTCCGTTCGCCTTTGCCGTGACGTCAGTCATGGGCTTTTTGTCTGTTCTCATGGCCTGGTACGGAGTGAACTTCATTCTGGGAGTAGGGCTGCACTCGTATGGTTTTGCCTCAGGCGGAACGGGATACGTTGCAGGCTTCAGTGCCTTGCAGCTTCTTTATGTGGGCGCGGTCGCGCTTTATCATAAGGCTACGGAAGCGAAGCTTGCGGGGGGCTTGAAGGCTGCCTCCATTTCGCCTGAGAGTCCTCAGAACGCTTAACTTATTGTTATCATTTAAATAAGTCAAAAGTACTTGGCTGTTAAGGTGTTTTATAAGACGTCTTAAGCTGCATTTAAGATGTCTTATGAGGCGTCGTAACCTTGATTTATGGTGCTATATAAGTCACCATAGATCCATATGAAGCTCAATAAATCGGTACTGCATACTCAGCGACAGCAGCTCGATCGTCAGCTCTCCAGCGGCCTATCATTGAAAAAGGTTCATCGGCCTCGTCGAGGATGGATTAAGGCGATTCGAGAAGCTTTAGGCATGTCGAGTCAGCAACTTGCTGAATATCTTAATACAGATAAAGCCGCGGTGCTGCGCCTCGAGGATCGGGAAGTGAAAGGTACTGTGACTCTTGAGTCCTTAGATCGTGCTGCAAGAGCGATGGGTTGCAAGCTGGTTTACGCCATTGTTCCTGAAGAAAGTCTGGAAGAGCTCGTAGACCAAAAGGCGAGAAAAGCTGCTCTGAAAATTTTAGGTCCAGTTTCACATTCCATGAGTCTAGAAGCACAGGAGGTTGATGAGCACATCTCTAACAGCCAACTCGATTCATTAGCTAAAGAGTTGAAAGCAAAGCTTGATCCTGCGTTGTGGAAAAAATGATTTGTGACGATCGAACTTGAGTTTCCAGAAGGCGCTACTCCCTTAGACCCGGATGAGACACAAGATCTTATTCCTTCATACATCTCTACACAAGGTGAACTGAATGCTGCAGAACAGGCCAATATTCTAAAAGCCCGTCAATGGGCGATGTCGAAAAAAGGTCGAGATGTGCTGGATGATCAGTTCTTACGAGAGCTTCATAAACGCATGTTTGGGGACGTCTGGAGGTGGGCGGGAGCTTATCGAAAGTCTGGAAAAAATATCGGAGTCAGCTCTCCTCAAATTTCTTCCGAAGTTCGAAGCTTAATTGAAGATGCCAGGTTCTGGATCTCGAATGCGACCTTTACATGGGATGAGTTGGGATCAAGGTTTCATCATCGACTGGTGTCGATTCATCCTTTTTCTAACGGAAATGGAAGACATGCGAGACTTATGACAGATCTTCTTCTTTTATCGCATGATCAAGCTGTCTTTACTTGGGGTGCCCTAAAGGACTCACAAAGCATTGGAAGTAATGGCAGTGTGCGAGATGATTACATCAAAGCGCTGCGTGCTGCAGACCGAAATCAGTTTGATCTGCTGATTCAATTTGTAAGGTCATGATGAGCGGATGTGAAGGTCAGAACGGTTTATTTCTGGCCCAAAAGCGCCGCAATCTCGTCTTCACTGACAGAAGGGCGACGTCCACCCAGGCTCTTGAGAACGGACTCCAGGCGCTGAACCAGGATCTGCTGTTCGTCGCCATCGGACTTGCCCGGGTTTTCGATGATGAACTTCACGGTCGTCAAAGCGTCCCAAAGGCTCGACATGCATTTTCTCATTTGATGAGTCGAGGTGACTGCGGCTGCTTTGACAGAAATTTCCTCGCCCAAGCCCGCGATGTGCGCAATATCGGCAAGCTCGAGCTGCTGAGCGGTGCCGCGGATCGCGATCATGCGCTGGCAGAAAGAGGTGAACTCGGTTGCGCTCTCTGCGCCACCCGATGCGAGTTTATTGAGGCTGTTTTCTGCCTCAATCGCAAAACCAGAAAGCTCGCGGATGAACTCCTGCAAACGCTCGTTTTCGATACTGGCCATCAGAGCACCTGCCTTTTCAGTAAAACACTATAAATCTTGCTCATATGGTTAAGTGTCAACGGCTTGATAATGTAGTCGTCGACGCCAGATTGAATCGCTTCAAGGACCATTTCACGCGTTGTCTCAGCCGTCACCATGATGAAAGCAATCTTTCCAAGAGCAGGGTGCTGCCGGACAAACTTGAGAAACTCGTAACCATTCACAGGAGTCATGTGCCAGTCGCAAAGTACGAGATGGAAGGGCTCAGCTTCAAGCGCGGCCTTTGCTTCTTGGGCATTGCCTGCGAGTTTGACGTTCTTGAAGCCAAAAGAGCGGAGGAGGTCCCGGAATTGAATCCGGACCGCGTTCACATCATCAATGACGAGAATTTTTACATCCGCTTGTTCCACACTTTAAGTGTACTTGAGCCATACGAGCAGGCAAGCCTATTCAAATCTGACCACTTTAGAGGTGAAAAAGGTCATTCTTGCGGCATTGAGCTGAAAACGGGCCTTGGTCTCATAGCCTGGAAGGGCTTTAGGAGTGGTTGCTTGAGTTTTCTCAACTAAGCCCCACAGCAAAGGCTCCTGAGCCTTGAACTGTTCGGGATTCTTTTTCGCCCAATCCGGCAAAATCTGCAGGGGGTCCTGCGGCTGAAGCTTTGGATACTGAATATCCCTGAAATAGTAAGCCAGCACATGGACCTTCCATTGGTTCTCGGAAAGCATTTCGGGCAGGGTTGTGAGCGCCGCTGGGTCCCACTCCATATAAGGAGTCGGAGGCGTGGCTGCAGGCTTCACTTGTGACTCTGGCTCGATGGCCGCGTTCCAGCTGTCCATCCATTCCTGGAGCTGCTTTTTCGAACCCGTCAGGGTGAGTTCCAGACGAAGCTTTTGAGCGAGCTGGTCTTCCGTGAAGCGAAAGCTTTGAGCATCCTGTGGCATGACGGCGGGGATTGGGCGATCCGGTTTGGTAGAATCCAGAAGCTTGGACTCGTTCAATTTGAGTCCAAAACGTTGGAGCGACTTTTTGATGTCCGCGTTCACGGCCGAGGGTTTTGTCGCACTGGCAGTAGCCAGCGGGATTTTCGTGAAAACCTGAAGCGCTTTGAATTCTCTTTCCTGCCGCTGGACGTCCTTTTTGTCCGCGTTTGAATTGCGGACAGTCACATCCACTTCGTTCCAGATATTCTCCAGGCGAAAGCGCAAGGAGCTTCGCTCAGATTCCGTGAGAGAAGGCGAGGAGCTCTGCACTTTTTTTACCTTGGCCTGAGCATGATGACGAAGCTTGGCAGAGTCGCTTTGAACGGCAGCGTGACCCGCATTGAACTGAGAAAGTGTAAAAAAAGCCGTAAAAACCGTACCTGCCGTGATTGCCCGTCTCATCATGCATTGCATAGATGCCCCGCCTTTACTGCGCGTTGAATTAGAACGGCGTGACGGAAAGAGCAATACGCGGTGTGCTCGCGCAGTGCGCATTTTGGAGCCACTGAAAGGCATTAAATGACTATAGATATCGATGAGTTAAAGGAATATTCCGCGATTATTGACTAAATTGGTCTGGTAATATAAATCCAGCCCATGAATTTGGATACGACCAAGAAGATCATTGCCTGGGGTTTTCCGCTTTTAGCCTGTCTTTCAACGCCCAGTTGGGCGGTTGTAAAAGGTGCTCTTGCTTATGGCCCGGCCTATTCGGCAGTGATTGGAATAGAGGGGCGTTCACCCGGGTCGGGATGCTCTGCTGTAGTCATTCATCCCAGGGCACTTCTGACGGCCGCGCATTGCCTCGAATTTCTGGGCAATGGCTACAATCATTTCTCCTATCCAAGTCGTAACTCAGATCATCGGCTCTACATCAGCAAAATTTACGAGGATCCGTATTACAACGCCAGGGTGAGCTTGCGTGGTCAATTCAACGCTAATGATGACATCGCTTTAGTGATTTTAAAGAAGCCCATTGAGGATCAAGACATCCTTTCACACATTCCCAAGATTACGGAGGAGTCTTCGCTTTCTCCAGACGAAACTCTGATGGCAGTGGGACTTGGAATGTACAAACAGGGAAGGTCTTTAATCCTAGGTGATGATGATAATTCCGAGAGGCGCACGGCGCCGTATCGTCTTCAGCAAAAAAGAAGCAGCGTTGATTTCTTGAAAGCAGTGACGCCAGGGATGGGCATGTGTGGTGGTGACAGCGGAGGAGCGCTCCTTCGCGTTTCTTCGGATGGTGCGCAATCTCAGCTTGTTGGGATCTTAACTGCAACTGGCGGAAGCGGAGTCTGCGGCGACGCTGATCAAACCGATTACGCTGAGTCAGTCTCTTCTCACCTGAATTGGATCAAGGAGAACCTTCAAAAAGAGGGAATTACTTTAGAATAGGTTCGAACAAAGACCGTGCTTATTGTGAGCGTTATTACCGGGCCTTTCCGTCCTGCTAAATGGGTTTGTTTTTGATCAGCTCTATTGTGTTTTTGTGGATGTCGACGATCAAGTAAACATTTGGTTTCTAGTCACAGAGGCCTACGGCATTGCCAAAGCCAGTGAGCTATTGCAGCATGTACGTTATGACCAATCAAATCGTTAGAATCATGGGTGCGATGAGCATTCTTTTGTTCTCATCAAGTCTTGGCTTCGCTGCTTTCAATAAGAAGCCCGTCTGTAGCAACATGACCCAGGAAATCTGGAATAAAAATCAGGCAGGATGTATGCGTGCATTTAAACCCGCCATCGAATCAAAGCAGGTGGAAGCTAATTCGACTAAAAGTCTGTGCGACTGCGTTGCTGACGAGCTCGTCAACAAGACTTCCTGTGAAGACATGCGAAAATTTGACGAAGACAAGAACTTCGAGAAGCAATTAACCGAAAAAATTACTAAGTCATGTAAGTCGCGTTTTCCGATACAAAAACTTCCTGCGACAAACGCCGGTCATTAATCACTAGTAATCTTGTCAAAGCCCGCTCTGGATCATGCTCAGAATGGGCTCCTCAGTTTAATTATTTTAGTGGTCAGATCTAGCGCGCGTTTTCGTGCGCTGATCTGAGTAGAGTTGCGAGGCGAGTCGCGCTCACATTTTATTTAAGCGACCCGAAACGATCAATGCGCGAAGCACGCGCATCCCCGCGAAGATCAGCATCGGTCAGAATATCCCCACGCTCAAGCTCGCGAGCAGGATCTTCCTGCCCCTTTGGACGATAGCGCGCGCGACGTTTTCCGCCTTCATTGCTGCAAACAAAGAACTCAAGCTCTTTGCCTTCTTTATGAGCAGGACTCACCAGGCGTTGAGTTGTTTTGACTCTAGCCAAGGCAGGTAAAATCTCTTCGCGCGGACGACGGCTCTTAGTGACCACCAAGTAACTGAAAGGAAGCGTTTTGCGATCCAGCTCGGCGAGTTGATCGATGAGTCTGAAGTAAGGCGGGCGCCACCAGACCGCTTCCTCGTGACACCAATCTTCTTCTGCGGCAAGCGCGCCGCAGGCTTGATGCCCAAGGCAGGGAAGCAGGATCTGAAGCCAGTCGATTTTTTTTCGCTCAGCTTCGGCAAGAAGCTCTTTTCTGATTTCCAGAAGTTTTCTCGACTGAAGTTTGAGCGCGGGCTCAATTAGAATCGCCACGCCTTCTTCCTCAAGATGAAGCTCCCAGGAGCGAAGAAGCTGTTGCGCGATCTCACGAGGAGACTCAGAGAACTCATTCAAGAAAAAGCTCATGATCCAGGCGTTGAACTTAGGAGCATTTCTTGGCAGAAATCCGTCCTTGAGTTTCATCTTGCGATGAAACGGACGCATTCCCCAATCCGGCATCCCTTGAGCTGCGCAATAGGCTTCAGCCCAGTTTTTCCCAAGCTCAAGCATGGCCTTGTCTTGCTCAATCAATGCCCAGTTGCCGCTTTGGGGCATCCCAATCGGCGCATATTTTTCAGCCACCGCTGAAGCACTGGCTCCGGGAGCAGGTCCTGCGCCAAACTCAATTCCTCTGATTGTCTCGCCCGCACTCCAGCGAAAGCCAAGCCGTGAGAGCTCAGCCCAAACCGAGGCGATGCGGAAAAGATTGGAGGGCATGAAATAAAGAAAATAAGCGGCACGAAGATGCGCGGGATTGGAACTTTCCTTCCAATAAGGGTCCAAGGCAGCCGATTGCTCTTTTTCCTCACGGTTAAAAAGCGAAGAAAGCTTATGAATGTGAGGAACAATGGCGCGCGCCACGTAGCGATTGGACTTTAAAGAAGGCGCGTCCGGAAGCAACGTCTGCCGAACGGCAAAGTCCGCAATAAAATTCTCAAATGAAGCATCAAAAGCCGATGCCAGGGCTGATGGAATTCGCATATTTCGTTGCCCCTAACAGACCAAAGGCGGTGGCCTTTGTCCAGAGGCTGCGTTAGATTCAGGACGGATATGAGGGAAAAGGTCCTGGTTTTTGGTCCAAGCCGAGGAGTTACGCTCCGAATTGCAAGCCAGCTGAAAGATGCTGGGCTGGAGCCCCTTGTCCCGGGCCTCTCAGATGACCGCTTGCCATCGCTTTCTGACCCGGATGCGACCCGGAAGATGGCCGAGCTCCTGAAATCTTATGGCGATCAAGTTCAATGGCTCCATCCTGGGCTGAGCGCCTGGGCCGAGCGGCCTGAGCTTCCCACTCTTGGGGATCAGGCTGGAATGAGCGTGATTTCTCCAGCGCCCCGGGTTCTTTCACTCTTTGGCAACAAACTGACTCTGTTTGAAAAAGGCGAGGAGCTTGGGATTCCAAACCTGGTCATTGATCCCGAGCCTATGCATAGCCTTCGAGAGATTGAGAAGTTTGTCCGCTCCCGTCGACAAAAATTTCCGTTCATCATGAAGACCGCGAAAGGCGGCAGCCGTTTTGGACTGACCGCATTTCACGAGGCAACGGAGCTTGAATCAAAGCTTCCGCTCTGGCTTGAGCAGATCCGCAACAGCTGCGGGGAAGTGATTCTTTTTGCAGAACGCTATCTCGAAGGCTCCCGCCTGATTTCGGTTCCCTTTGCTCGCTTCATTGACGGACGCTCGACCGTTTTTCCACTCATCGATGCTTCGCTTCAATGCCGGCACCGCAAGGTGATTGAGTTTTGTCCTGCTCCAAGTATCAGCGATTCGATTCAAACTCAGATTGAGCAGTGGACGTTGAGCCTTGCCAAGCACTGCAATTACGTTGGCGTTGGCGCGCTTGAATTTCTCATTGATAGTGATCGTGCCTATCTGATCGGCGGATCGCCAAGACTTCATGCTGCATTTCATCTTTGGGAGAAAGTGGCGGGAACCCAAGCGGTAGCTTGGCAACTGGCCGCACTTCAAGGCGGCAAGGCAGTCAAATTTCCTGATCAAAAGCCTGAGAAAAAATGGCAATCCGCAGTCGCTCTCAGACTTTATGCCGAAGACTCGGTCCTGCAGCTTCCGCAGCCAGGCGTTGTTCATCAGATGATTGAGCAGCGGAACTGGGATTTCTCCATTGGAGAAGCTGAGCTTGATCTGATGGTTGAGTGCGGTGAAGCCGTCAGTCCCGGCGAGCAAGGCTGGATTGGAACTCTTTGGGTGGGCTCGACTGAGCGCGCGCAAGTGATGAAGATTGCTCAGGGCGTACTCGATCAGATCTGGATTGCAGGGTCGCTGCAGACGAACGAGAGATTTTTAGCTGAACTTCTTCAGCATCCTTGGGTGCGGGAAGGGATGTTCCATACTGGATTTATTGATGAAGAATTCCTGCCATCTCTCAGAGCTCCTTCTGAGTTGATCAAGCTTTTTGCCTCAGCACTTGAAGCGATGGGTGAGGGACGTTCAGGTTTTCGCTGGGCAGTCGGTGACCAGTGGGTCAAGCCAGACTCAAGTCTGATCGAATGGGTATCGCCTCCTGAAGCTTGGTCCAAGCTTGAAGGAGAGGTTTCAGTGACGGGCCTTTCGGGTGTGCTGAGAATTTCCGATGGCCGACAGCTGAAATACTGCGCTTATCCCTTGGCTGAGGGTCGGTGGCAGGTGCGTCTCGGAGCTTGGGTTATGATCGTGCGACGCGCGCCCGGCAAGTCAGCCGAAAAACCCAAGCCAAAGATCTCATCGCTGATTCCTGGAAAAGTGCATTCGATTTTGTTTCGGGACGGGGCAATGGTTCAGGCACATGAGCCTATTTTGATTGTCGAGTCGTTGGGAATGCTGATTCCCCACGCATTGCCGGTCGACGTCCGAATTGAGCGTTGGAAAGTGCTGCCTGAGCAGAAGGTACATGCCGGCCAAGAGCTTGCAGAGTTCCAGGTGTTGGCAAAGACTTAAGCGTTCTGCTAAGGTGGAGTTATGCCTAGCTATACCCGAAAAGTGCAAATCCCTGGTAAATCTGCTCAACAGCTTTATGAAACGGTTGCAGCACAGATTGATCGCTTCATTGATAAGGCGCCTGCCAAGTTTGAAATCGAACGCGATGCAGAGCGCAGGGAAGTCAGGCTGAATTCCTCCATGGCTACGGCAACGTTGGTTTGCCGCGAAGGGGAAATGGAAGTGGAAGCAAAACTGAGCCTTTTTGCCGCTCCGTTTAAATCAAAAATCGATGACGGCATCAATAAGTGGCTCTCGAAGACCTTTAACATCACTGTTTAATCCCGTTTGATGATCCGTTTCCTGTTCCTCTTGCGGACGCTCAGATAAAAATATTTTAAGTTTTGCAAACAAAGCTTAGGCGTCAGCGACTTTATACGCTAATGTAAAGGTTATCTGACCAGGACAATAGAGAGCCGGTCCGAGACCTAGTACGAGTCCTACATGGAGGAATGAGTGAAATGGTAACTCAAAGTACAAAGCGGGAAAGTGTCCGTTTGTTGTGCAAAAGCATTGTCACTCGGTTGGAAAATCGGAAAGCAATCGAGTTTCCCGCCAGACTCCGCCAGATCGTCGCAGATGAACTTTTCTCATTAGTCGGTCCGTATGTTTTAACTGATGAAGACCTTCGCGATCGAACTTTGGCGAAAATTGGCGCTAAGGCTGAGATGCTTGAAAACACGCAGTTCACCGACAGTGACCAATACAAGGCTGCAAAAGCGGTTATTCGCAGCTCCTTTGGCGACGATGAACTGAACGGATTCTACTTTCAGAAGCCTTTAAAAACCGTTGCTCAAAGCATTGCTCAATACTTCATGCGCTCATCTCATATTGATGATGTGTATGAGTCAGACGAAGAGCTTGAAAAAGACATCGTCGACATGGTCAAGCGCTTCAATCCAGCCGAAGCACACTAAGTTTTTTTCTTTCAGACAAATAAAAAAGGGGGGCTTTCTTTCGAAAGCCCCCCTTTCTTTTTTTAATCTCGGCGGGACTTGCGCCCCGCCTGATACCGATTAGAGTCCAACCGTTGCGTAGGCCTTGGTCACGGCCTGGCATGCTGCCGTGTCAAGAACGCTTGGGCACAAGGTCTTGATCGACTTGGTTGAGGACGCGATATCGTCGCGAGCCGTCAACGCGTGGGTCATCGCTGCGTAGTAAAGCTTTTCAGCCTTAGGTGCACCGATGGCTTGAATCACGAGGTAAGCAGCATGGCTTACGATCGTTGAATTGATGTGCACCCAGCAATTGTCGTTTGAGCCATCGCAGGTTGCCATCTGTGGCATCTTTTCTTTCAGAGTCGTTGGGAACGGTCTTCTTTGAGCGCAGGTTCCGGTTGGTCCGTAGGATGCGCAGAAGGTGAGGGTTCCTGGATTAGCGATATCGCGAACGCCCTTAGCGGTTGCTGGGTTCACGAAAATCTTACGTCCAATTGCCCAGTCGTTGTCGTTTGCGATCATCTTGCCGAAGAAGTCGGCAAAAGCTTCGTTCAGGGCGCCGGATTCCTTCATGCCCAAGAACTTAGCCGTGTAAGCCACGACACCGTGGGTTTGTTCGTGACCTGCCACGTCGAGAGCCAAGGTGAAGTCATTGAAGACTTTTCCATCGCCATCGCCGTAGACCATGATGTTTTGCTGAGTGCTCCAGTAAGCATTGTCATAGCCAATGCCGCCGTGCACGACGTTCACAGGAGATGCGCCCCTGTTGTCGTAGCTGTTACGGCCATGGTGCGTTTGGTAGTACGCCAATACTGCTTGGGAGTTCTGGAACGCGCGCATTGCTGAAGGGTCATTTCCTACAGGTGCGCTGTTCTTGACTTGAGGTTGGCAGAATTGAGGCTGGATCACAGCGGGTTGATCGCCCAAAACGACTTGGCACTGGTTAGGTGGCAAATCAGACATCGACAAGGTTTTGCACTTCGTCGCATCGATTTGTGTCTTCTTGCCGCTCGACAGATCGGTCAGGGTGCAGCTTCCAATCGTTGGCTTACCAGTGGTTGGGTCCTTGATAACGTTTTGAGAAACCGCAGTTCCCAATTTCTGAGCGCTGAAAACGCTGATTGGGGCGATTGCGATATTCTTGGAGATGTTTCCAACGACTTCGCCCGAGTTCGCGTCGATGATCACTTCACGTGCGCCATCGATATCGTTTGCGTCGATGTCGACCCAGTAAACGAGGCGAGCGCCGTTGCTTTCGGATTCAGGAAGAATCTTCAAGGTTGGCTTGTTGCTCAGGTCGCGCTTGCCCAGGAGGGAGAGAGCGACTTCAGAGGCTTCTTTTTCGTCCAGGCGTGGATGAGTGTCCAAATCCAATTGGGCGACGCGGTTCAAAATGTGGCTTCCGAAGAGGGAAGTGTGGTGCATCGCCATGGATCCGATGACTTCCAAGCCCTTGTAGAAGTGTTGGAACTTAACGGTTTCAAGCTTGCCGGAAGAAACGCGCTTCACAGCATTCAGTGTGTTGTTGGATTCTTCGAAGATTGAACGCATCGAGCGCTCGCTCTTGAGTGCATTCCATGCGTCGTTCAAACGAAGCATGGAGCGGTTCATTTCCAGTGGGTTCGGGAGCTGAGGAGCGGTTTCATCCGAATCAACGCTCGCGTAGCTGGATTGAGCTGCGCAGCCCAGGACGGCCATTGCCACAGCAGCAGTAAGAGTCTTCCGACCGAGCTTTTCTACTTTCCCCATTTTTCCCCCACTCAGTTGATTTTTCTGACCTTTCCAGGTCAGCTTTTTTGCGATTTCCAAGTTGTACTGTCCCCCATAAAAAGCCCGGCAAGCGGCCTTTGTGGCGGGGAGCCTAAGCAAGTTGCAGGCCATAGTTTTTTGTCTTGTAAATTCAATATGTTGGATATTTAGAAGTGCTAACTAGGGGGGTCATTTTGAAGAGATGCGTAAAATATCGCTGATTTAATGCGGTGAGTCGTGAAAATAATTCCGGTGCCGTTTTGGTCAGGAACTCGTGCGGCGAGTCAAGTCAGTCCAAAGTTGAGAGAAATTGGGAAGCCTTCGTTTAAGTCTTAGTCAGTGTCAAAAATATAACCGACTTTTATTATCAGGTAAGGAGGCGCAAAGTTGTAAGGGCCTGAAATCACGCCGTTTATATAGTTAATAAAACTTAACCGTCCGGCTTCTGGCTTGCATTCATCAGATGCACCCTCATGCTTCAGAAGTATTCTTTCTTTTGTGTCTTTGCGCTGCTGTTGACCGGACTCCACTGGTGGTCTTTGCACATCAACGTGTCGACGGAGAATGGGGTGCAAATGGAAACCACGGCTGCAGAGCAGGAAGAAATTTCACAGGCAGACCTCCGACGAGAACTTCTCGAGTCCATGGATCGATTGGTGATCCTGGAAAACTACTATCACTCGGTCTATGGCCATTACACTCAAGTCCTCAATCATGCAGGCTTTTCTTTACCAGCGCGCCTCAGTCGTCATTATGAGATTCGAGTGATGACCGCAGCGAAAAACCAGTTCCAAGCCTCCGCATTTGCAGAAGAGCGAGGCAAGATTACGGATCGTGTTTGGGTGGATCAGCTTTTTCGTGTGACTGCTAACTTTCCAATTCCAGCTCCAAGTGCTGAATATCTCAAGTTTCGGGCTGCCCAGCATTTAAATGCCCTGAGAGATCTTGAGCCACCTCACTTCATTCCTGAGTATGGAATTTATACAGGGTACTTCCGGTACGAGATCCGCCGCGACTCAGGAGATCGTCCTGTTGCCGTTGCTATTGGAGTTCAGTCGCCCGTCGCAGGGATTCAACTCGAATCAGAGCCCAAGAAAACGATCTTAGGTGAGAGCCGTGAAGTGAAAGATCCCATGGCTTTGCCAAACCTGTCAGGAGAAGTCGGAAACTACGCCAAAGAGTGGTCCAAGCTTGCTGAGGCTGCTGATCATCAGTACGGCGAGTCGACCCCGAGTGTAAGCTTAGTTCCTGAGGCAGATCGTCGGGTAGCGGGACTTCCCGACGTTCCTCCCTCGGATCAACTCATCATCGAATCCATTACTAAATAGGTTTACTTTTCCGAGCTAAATGCCTTGAGTCAGAGGGGAATTCCTCAAGCGATTCTTTTGACAAGCTTGGAAGCCGTCGCTTAGACTGAATGGATCGTCAATGCGGGAATGATCTCGCAGAGGGGGCATTGGGTGGTCGAATTGAAAAGGATTTCGCATTCGTTCTTGTTTGCAGCTTCCCTGACAGCCGGAGTGCTGGTCACGGGCTGCGCGACGGTGAAAGCACCGTCAGAGTCGGGAAGACCTCTCGCTAACGCTTCGTCGAGCTCGTCTTCGTCAGCTCGCACCGTGGATGAGGTCATCCAAAGAAGCAATCTTGAGCAACCTGCCCCAAGCGCAAATTCTGTCTCATCGAATATTGGCAATTTGGGCAAAAGAGTCGATTACGGCGATATCGTCATTCAGGGAAAGCGCCTCAAAAACACGACTTTTGATATCCCCGTCACTGTGAACTCCCGCGTGGAGTACTGGGTGGATTATTTCACGGGTCGTGGACGTAAGTACTTTGCAACCTATCTGGAGCGCGCTGAGTTCTTCATTCCTTACATGCGCCCGATCCTCAAGCAAAACGGAATGCCAGAGGATCTGGTTTACCTTGCGATGATCGAAAGCGGCTTCAATAATTTTGCCCGCTCCAACGCAAAAGCCGTGGGACCTTGGCAGTTCATCTCCGCGACCGGAAAGCGCTATGGCCTCATGGTCAACTGGTGGGTGGATGAGCGCCGCGATATCCGTAAATCCACGATTGCAGCTGTGGATTACCTCAAAGAGCTGATGGGAATGTTTGGAAGTTTTGAGCTTGCAGCAGCTTCCTATAATGCGGGTGAAGGAAAATTAGCTCGCGCCATCCAGCGCTTTGGAACCAAGGATTTCTGGGCGATTTCGCGCCATCGCTTTCTGAAGCCTGAGACCCGCGATTACGTACCTAAGATCATTGCGGCCGCCCTCCTTGCAAAGAACCGCACCCAGTTTGGATTTGAACCCGAGAACAAGGTTCATCCAGGCGCAGACGAAGCGGTATCCAGTGACGGCGAAGTCGTGAAGCTCATCAAATCCGACAAGCCCGATGATCGTCTGGAAAAGCCAGCCGATGAAGATGGTCCGCAAAACGTCGGTGATCTCCTCAGTCAGCTCAACAATGCTGACATGAAGGATGATGACGATGACGCACCGGAAGGCACGGGATCGGCAATCGTTCCTGCGACCTTGATGGTTCCATCCGATGAAAACGGCGCTTCCGAAGGCGTTCAAGCCAATAACGGAAATGACTCTCAGCCGCTGGCAAAGCCAGTTCCAACCCCGCACATGACCAGAAAAGGCGAAGTCGGGGGAGCGGAGCTTGCTGAGTTTGATGTGAAGAGCCCGGCCGATTTGCTCAAAGTTGCACGCGCCGCAGGCCTCTCTTATCAAACCGTGAAGAGCTTGAATCCAGAGCTTCTTCGCTGGTGCACGCCTCCGAACGTGAGCTCGTATCGCATTCGTTTGCCTGCATCCGTAAAAGAGAAGTTTCTGGTTACCTACAATCACGAGGCTTATCCTCGTCAGGTGGAGTTCATGGCATACAAAGTCCGCCGTGGAGAAACGCTTGCGCACATCGCTCGTCACTTTGGAATCAAAGTCGATCCGATCAGCGATCTGAATGGCGTCTCTCCGAAGCGTCCACTTCGCCATGGAGCAAAAGTTCTTCTTCCGATGCCAAACGATCGCTCCCGCTCGATTGCCTCTCTTGAGGTTCGCGATCCACCAGAGCATCGTCGCCGCAAGGGCCGCCGTCGCAAGCACTATAGCAAGATCAGCTATGAGCAGCGTCGAGAAGCTGCCCGGGCGCCTCAAGGAAAACGCTCTCGCTCTCGCGAGAGCTAGGGTAAGCGCTCTCGCTCTCGCGAAAGTTAATTCCTGAAAAATTCAGAATGAACGAAAAAAGCCCGCCAAAAGCGGGCTTTTTTTATGCTATGAGTTCTTTATGAGCGCAGGCTTAATCGTCCAAAAGTACGGGGGAACCTCGGTCGGTACTCCTGAGCGCATTCAGGCGGTCGCTGATCGTGTCGCTCGCGTGAAGGCTCAAGGCAAAGGCCTGGTCGTCGTTGTCTCAGCCATGGGCGATACAACCGATGAACTGATTGATCTTGCGCACAAGATCTCAAAGAACCCTCATCCTCGTGAGATGGACATGCTCCTGACCGTGGGCGAGCGGATCTCGATGGCACTCCTGAGTATGGCGCTTGCGGATCGTGGCGTGCCGGCAGTTTCTCTGACGGGCTCTCAAACCGGGATCATCACGGATACCGGGCATCGCCGTGCTCGAATTCGGCGCATCTTGGGGGATCGCGTTCGCTCGGCTCTTTCTGAAAACAAAGTGGTCATCGTCGCAGGTTTTCAGGGCGTGAGCGAAACCAAGGAGATCACAACGCTTGGACGAGGTGGGTCCGATACGACCGCAGTTGCTCTGGCTTCAGCGCTTGAAGCCGAGGTTTGCGAGATTTACACCGATGTGGACGGGGTTTTTTCTGCTGACCCCCGAGTCGTTTCTGACGCGCGCATCTGGCGAAAGATTCCGCATGATCTGATGGTTGAGATGGCCACGCGGGGGGCAGGCGTTCTTCATCCTCGAAGCGTTGAGCTCTCCAAGCAGTACGGCGTCAGGCTTTGGGTGAAAAATTCTCTTCGGGAAGCCGAAGGCACGGAGGTAGTTCCAATGGCTGAAATTCAAAAAAGCCCAAAAGGAATGGAAGAGTTTCGGGTCACTGCAGTGACGTCGGATTCGGGCAAAGTCTTGATGACGATTGATCTTGAGCGCCCGACGGCCCTGGGGGCAGTCTGGGATCGCGCATCCCTTGGGCATCTAGCTGTTATTTCTCCGGTTTTCGGCGATGGCAGGATCCGTTTCTATGCCGATCGGGACTCCATTCTGGAATGGAAAAAGCACCTCGAGAAGCTTTCCGTGGATGGTTTTGTGAAGAGTTATGAGATCCAAGAAGAGATGGTTCCGCTGTCCGTGGTGGGGGATCGCTTTACTCAGGATGGCGCAGCGCTCCAGGAGATCGTAGAAAAACTTGCTCAGAATCAGATCTCGGTTACGATGGGGTCGGCTTCGGCTCTTGCCGTGACAGTCGCCGTTCCTAGGCACCACGCGAGCGACGCCGTAAAGATTTTGCATCAAGAGTTTTTTGGAAAGGTTTGAACTGAGATGAGCGAAAAGAAGTCAGTCGTGATCGTAGGAGACGGATGGTCAGCTCTTGGCCTCGCGGGTTTTCTTGCTCGCACTCAAGAGCAGGTGACTTGGATCTCCGGTTCTGGATCTCGCATTGTTTCGCCGCTGCCAGGCGTTGAGATGGGCTCTGAAGAAAAGGGCGGCGTGATCTGGTCGCAGCTTGCAAACGAGTACGCCCTGAGCGCCGGTGCCCTGACTGAGGGTTCATTCCTGCGTGAGTTTCGCAACAAAGCTTTCCGCGAACCGGTTTGGATGAAAGCGCCGACGCCGGAAGATCGCCGTGAAGCGCGTAACGAATCCCTTTGGACGCCTGAGTGTATTTTCGCTCCTGTCTTTGAAGCTCGCATGCAGCTCAGCATTGCCGAAGTTGAAGCGCTTCTTCGCGAAAAACTGGCTGAAATGCCGAACGTTCGCCGCATTGAAAGCGTTCCTATGCAATCCATTCAATCCAAGTCCGGCAAACTGGAGAGCGTGACACTTGCCAACGGCGAAGTCCTGGCCTGTGACCGCGTCTTTTTTGCCGATCGCTGGAACACGATCAGCCAGGTCGAGGGCATGCCTAAAGGACTGGCGTTCACTCGCAAGCGTGAACCGATGGGCGTTCTTCAAGCCGTGTTTACTCATGAGCAAGCGGTCGCGGTGGGCGTTCAAGAAGGTTTCTTTGGAGCGATTTCCCGCGAAGCAGGTGAGGAGACGGAGCGCCACGTTTGGGGATATTTCACCCATGATGGCTTGAAGAGCTTCTGGACGATTTGCCTCTCCTCCGAGGAAGGCGAAGACAATCACGCGATTGCCAAGAAGCTTCGCAAGATGAAGAACGCGCTCGATAAGATGTTTGTCGGCGAAAGCTGGGTTCCTGAAGGCAAGGCTGAATTCACGGCCAATGTCCGCAGCGAACAAGTGCGTTTCGAAGAAGCCATTCTCTTTTCAGAAGGCGAAGACCCACGCGAAGCAATCACGCTGGATAAGCTTGAAGGAATTTATTTCCTGACCGATGGCTACGGCCCAACGAGCGCACTTCGTCAGGTTGATACAGCGCTTAAGGCTGCAGGATTTGAGATCAAGCTCACGGCTGCGCCAGAAGCTTCTTCAGAGAATGCTTCCGAAAGCTCTAACGAGTCTGAAGGCTCCGAGAGCGCTGGCAGCGAAGCTGAAAATCCATCGCCTACGAATTGACGAGGGCGATAGCCGAGTACGACTGCGTGAACGCTTGGAAAGCCTGCTTCTTTCAGAGCAAGCGCGGCGTTTCGTAAGGTGTGACCGCTCGTCATAAAATCATCGACCAGCAGGATGGATCGAATCTTATGATCTTGAGCCAGGTGAATGGCCTGCTCTGTTGCTATGACCTGTGAAGGGGTCTGAAGTCTTCTATCCAGTCCAAGCTGCGCTTGCCGAAGCTTTCGAGAACCTGCGCTCTTCAGCGTCAGAAGATCCGTCCTAAGAACCAGGAGGGTTTCCCGAGATAGCCACTGGGCCACGCTGAGAGCAGGACTTCTTCCCAGACGCCAGGTTCTGTCAAAACTTTGAGGCATTGGAACGATGGCTGTATGGGCACGATCAACGCCCCGGCCTTGAACGCGCGATAAAAATTCCTTATCTGTTTTTAGTACCCTTCGATCAAAAAGCGGACCTCCATGCTTCTTCCAGGATTTTAAGACCGTGTATCCGGGTTCGATCAGCAGGTATCTCGCTGTATACGAATCAATGAGCGCAAGTCCTTTTGAACCAAAGCATAAGCTCGGTATATCGGGCTTGTTGGGCTCACTCGGCTTAAAGACGCAGAGGTGGCTTCCACAGAGCTCACAGAGCAGGGGAGCTGAAAGCGGCTTTGTTGAGCAATCGTCGCATAATGGAAAGCTACGTGGCGACGCCGGTAGTTCACAGCTTCGGCATGCAAATAAAAATCGGAAAATCATTCTGCCGCGTTGTGCATATTGGGTGCCTGATTTTCGCAAGCTTTTGACTACCGTTTCGGAAGGCTTCGTGCCAGATTCAGCGCACTTTTAATTTTGCGTGGTGGGAGAGACGGATGCTGAGTCGCAAAGCTGGGATCGTGTTTGTTTTGTTCATGGCTCTATTTTCAGGGGCGATAACCGCGGGAGCTTCTCAGGTTCCCTGGAGCCTGAATGACGTCACGATTCTTTTTCCTCTGCCTTCCCCGAGCGAAACATCATCTTCGGCAATGATCCCGCCACTCGACACCGCTTATCGCAGCAAGCATCTGGAGCTTGGAGAATCGCTGGTCGCGGCACTTGGCAACACAGGCATG
>JBJMMA010000157.1:0-15646 GCA_045805065.1 Bdellovibrionia bacterium
AGCTGCAGGCGGCGCGCATTATAGAAGCGTTGAACGAGCTCGGGGTTTGCCCAAAATCCTTCGAGAGAGGCAACCTCTTCTACCCTGTGGTTTTCCCAAAGCCCCCCGTGATCCCGGAAGGTCTTGATGCCAGACTCAGCTGAAATACCGGCGCCTGTTAAAACCACGATCAAGTCTCTAGATGAATTCATAAAGAACCTTTATCCTGAAACTAGGTTTAACCTATGTTTCACCATCGTATTGATGACCCCTCAGCAAGCCGAGTCTTTGTAAAATGGTATATCCTTGCCTTTGCTGCGGGAAGTATCAATGCGGGCGCATTTATGGCTGCCGGTCGCTTTGTCACTCATATGACAGGCTTTGGCACTCTGTTCGGTGTTGAAGTCGCTCATGCGCGCTGGGAAGGCGCCATTGGGATTCTCTTTGTGCCTGCGTTTTTTCTTCTGGGAACCATGATCTCAGCCTACATGGTGGATCACCGTTTTCACCGCGGACGGCGCCCTCACTATGATTGGGTGATGTTTCTTGAAGTGCTTTGCCTGGTGGCCGCAGCGGTGGGCGGGCAGCTTCACTTCTTTGGAAGCTTTGGTGAGCCTTTAAAACTCAAGAGCGACTTTGCTCTTCTTGCGCTGCTTTGCCTGGCAAGCGGACTCCAGAACGCTGCCATCACAAGTGCCACGGGTTCCAGCGTTCGCACCACTCACCTCACCGGCATCACGACAGATCTTGGGATTGGAATCGTCCGGGCGTTAGCGCTCAAAGGGCATCGAAAGCATCACGACCGGGAAGTGCGCGCCAACTGGCTTCGCGCGGGAACGATCTTTTCCTTTTATGCAGGCTCCGTCGTAGGTGCGATTCTGTTTTTAAAAGTCCAGTACTACGGCTTCTACCTGCCAGCAGCGATTGCTTTTTATGGCCTTCATCAAGCCAAGCTTGAGAATGATCGGCAAAGAAAACGAGAGGCTCGCAAGGCTCATTTACGAGGAGCGCCCGTACCCGCTCCAGGTCCTGAACGAATCCAATCCCCAAACGCATGAGCGTACTTTTCACAAACGTCGAGACCGTCTTCCCGGCAAACATCGCGCTGGGAATCCGTTAAGAGCTTTCCGCAAATCCGCTCATAAGCATGATAGCAGCCAGTGGCGTAAGAATAGTCAGCAGTCTCAGCGCCTGAGCGCAAAACCGCAGGCGGTTTGACTGATCCATCCTGCTGCTCATCAAGACTTGGGGGCAGCGGCAGATTCGGGCGCGCGGAGTTCAAGTCATGACTGCGCTCCGTGGGAGCACTGGCGCAACCCACGACCGACACTGCGAGCCCTAGCCCCAAGAGGGCTAAACGCGTTCGCAAAATCACTTCAGCGAGCCAAGCTGATCTTTTTGATCGAGCGCGGAGAGATCCTGGAAACCGCCGATTAAACTGTCGCCGTGAAAAATCTGAGGCATCGTTTTCATGCCGGATTTTTTCTCAAGCTCATCCCACTGCGCATCATCATCCATCGGAAGCAGGACTTCCTTGAAATCAACGCCGCGACGCTTAAGAAGATCCTTTGCGCGCAAGCAGAACGGACAATGTTCCATCGTATAAACCGTGACTTTAGCTGCCATAGTAAGCCCTACTTTACCTCAGCTCGGCGCGTCAAAGCTAGGGGCTCCCGCCATCTAATTCGGCCAGATTTCTTTGAGCAGCCGAACATAAGCTTCTCGCAGGCCTTTGGACTTCTCAAACTCGTTCGGCAATGACTTCGTGTTGTCTAAAAGACTTTGTCCCTGCTGCTTAAGCTCCGTCACCTTCTGCTCAAACTGGGAATCAATCTCTTTGTTTTGTGCCATGTCCTTGAGCAAAGAGATCCGCATCATCTCAACGGACAACGGTGACGGTTTGTCGGATCCCAGTGTCAAGAATCCCCGAGCCGCGGACCGGATCTGCGTCAGAGGAAAACGCTCCGGATGTTTTGCGGCTTTCTCAACAACAGACTTGAGCAATTTGTAGTGAATGACCGTATCGCATCCGCCAGCTGACATGACCTGATCCAGGAAAGTAGCGCCATCCCAATCCACGGGCATCCCTTCTTCAAACGCCAGGTAGATTTCCTGGGAAGAAGGAGGCGTCAGAGGCGTCTCTTCTAAAAGCTTCAAAGCCTGTTTAAACTCTTCGGCGGACATCAGACTCTTCGAGAGCTTGGCTCTTGCTTTATCCACACTTGCCTTACAATCCTTGGACTCTTCCTGAGACTTCTTCAGCAGCTCTGCAAGCTCTTGTTTGGGGCGAAAGGGTTTTGATGGGGGTCTCGCAGAAGCTTCGGCTGACTTGCTCTCTTGAGGGGCTGCCGTTGCAACAGGCTCGCTTTGCGGCTCCTCTTCTTGGGAAAGATTGCGAGTGGAAGCGGAGTCCGACTGGAGCGCGGCGCGGAGATTCAAAAACAATCCAACGCATCCAACGACTGCAACGGAAATTGAAACTGCCAATAGCAGCCTTTGACCCCTCGCCATAAGGATAGTTTAAGCAGAATTTCGGAATGGCGCATCCAAAATAATTCCAATTTTACTGTTCAAGCTCAGTCGTTGCCGTTGCGAAACAGTTACCCTCGTGACATATCCAGCGCTATGAATACCCTCGGCATGCGCCATGTTGCGTTGAATGTAAAAGACCCGCAGATCTCCAAGGAGTTCTATATGCGAGTCTTGAAGATGCAGCTCGAGTGGGAGCCAGATGCTGAGAACGTTTATCTCACTTCAGGAGGCGAAGATAATCTTGCGATTCATAAAGCTTCCCCAGAAGAAGCGATGTCCTCCCTTCAGAGACTTGATCATATCGGTTTTGCGCTTCCGACGATGCAAGATGTCGATGCCTGGTACGAATGGGTCAACTCCCACAAAGTGAAGATCTTGCGTGAGATCAAGACTCATCGGGACGGCGCAAGATCCTTCTATATGGAAGATCCGGACGGAGTAGTCATTCAGATGATTTATCATCCGCCGATTGCAAAGAAGTGCTCAGGCCCGGGCGAGCTTTCCATCCACTAAGTGAATCTGTCTTTGAGCCTGGGCCGCAAAGTCAGGATCATGGGTGACTAGCACAACGGTGGTCTTTTTCTTTTCATTCGCTTCCCGGATGATGCGCATGACGATGTCACCATTGAGCGTATCGAGACTTCCCGTTGGCTCGTCGGCAAAAAGATAGCGTGGCTCCATGACGAGCGCGCGTGCGATGGCAACACGCTGCTGCTCGCCTCCCGAGAGCTGCCGTGGGAGGCGATGCATTTTTTCCCCAAGGCCAAATTGAGACAGTAGATCTTTTGCGTAGTCCCTGCGTTCCTGCTCTCTTCCGTATTTTCGCGCAGGCATGAGAACATTTTCGAGAGTCGTCAACTCGGCCAAAAGATAATGAAACTGAAATACAAAGCCCATCTGCTCATTTCGAAAGCGGTAGAGCTCTTCCGAAGGCATCTGAGCAAAATCCAAACCGGAGATGAGGATTCGCCCTTCCGTCGGGTTATCCAGGCTGCTCAGGATATAAAGCAGTGTGCTTTTTCCGGACCCTGATCGTCCGGTCAAAGCGACAAACTCTCCATCATCGATTGAGATCGAGATATCACTCAGAACCCGCGTCGGGGGCTCACCCACGACTTTTCCAACTCGATCGGCAACGATTCCCATGACCGATTACGCTCCCATCCGGATAATCTCAATTGGAGTCAGCTTTCCTGCGGACCGCGCCGGAAGCACACTTGCGAAGGATGCCGAAAAAAGCGCCATCATCGTAGCCTGAACATAGATCCAGGGAGAAAGGGAAATATGCAGATGACCACCGCGAGTGGATCCCATCCCGCCTGCAAACGGAATGGTTTGAAGATACCGGCACAGGAGATATCCACCGATCAGACCAAAGATCGCGCCACATATTCCAACGATCAGTCCCTGCATGAAGAAGAGCGAGACCACATCAAAAGTGTCATAGCCCATGGACCTCAGAATCGCGATGTCCTGACGCTTTTGAGAAACCGTCATATTGAGCACATTATAAATTCCAAAGCCCGCGACGATGAGCACGGTTAAAATCATCGCAAAGCGAAGCGCCGTCTGAATCGCAAATACCGATAAGATATTGGAGTTCTGCTGATCCCAGCTCTCTGTTTTTTCGGGCGCGATCTTTGACCAGTCTGAAGCGATTGCTGCCGACTCTTTGTAGTTCTTGAGCTTCACAGCGATCTCATTGACCCGGTTGAGCGTGCCATTGATTCTCTGCACATCGCTCAGCGACGCATAGGCCTGCAGATCGGACATGCGATTTCCGGTCGAGAATCGACCGACCACTTTGAAAGGCACAGGCGCATTTGTGCTGACCGAAATCAGAACAATCTGATTCATGGTCGCACCCAGGCGTTTTGCCAACTCTTCGCCTAAGATCACGCGACTGCCGCCAGCACCGATATCCTCGAAACGGCCTTCCGTCATGTACTGTGCGACGCTAGTCACCTTAGCTTGCTGCTCAGGAACACAGCCGAATAGATTTGCCGACACTGAGATCTTTCCAAAATTAAAAAGCGCAGGCGCGGTCAAAAGTGGAGAGAAGGCCTCAACGCGCGGGTCCTTTCGGAGTCGCTCGTACCAGCTTTGAGGGTTTTGAACTTCGAGATAACCCTCCACTCCTGCAGGAGGCGAGTCCCAGAAAACATGCGTTGGCGTGCTGCCGTAAAAGTCGCGATCCAGCTGATGCTCGGTCAGATAATCCTCGCGCGCCTGAATATGAATCTGCGCCGTATTGTTCACCAGCTGCTGAACCATGTAGTTCTGAAATCCGAGAAAGAACCCTGACACGGCGACATAGGCCAATGTTCCAAAAAAAACTCCCAGAAGCGTGAGAAGAGTTTGCCGCTTATGCTCGAGCAGATAGCGGAGCGCGAGGAAGATCATGGCGTCTCCCGAGGCTTGATGATGACTCGATCTCCCGCCTGAACATCCCCTGAAACGATCTCCGCTTGCGCTTTGTCAATGATCCCTACTTTGACTTCAACCTTCTTCGGAATCCCGGCCCCTCGCTTCACCCAAAGCGTGTTTCCGTTGATCAAGGCTGCGACAGGGATCAAAAGTGCATCATCCTGCTTTCGAATCTGAATCGCCACATCCGCGGTCATTCCGGGAAGAACGACTGCGGGCAGAGTCGAGACATCAATCCGCGCCAGAAAGTTACTGCCGTTTGAGTAAACCGATTGCACGACACCTGGGTAGCTCTGTTGGCGAATCGTATCAAAGCTCATAGTCGCAGCCTGGCCTGCATGAATGCGAAGCGCGCCCTGTTGCTCGAGTGAGACAACGAGGTAACGATCCATCAGATCCACCAGCGTGAGAACCGGGACCTGCGCAAAAACATTCTCCCCTTCTTTGAAAGGAAGATACGTAACCGTTCCACCAAAAGGTGCGCGGTAAATGACTTTATCGATCTTTGCGAGCGGGGCGTTCTTTCTAACAGTATCGCCTTCTTTCACATAGAAGGTGTCGATTGTGCTGATGACGCCGGGTTTAATTTGAAAGCTTCGGTTCGCAAGCACCGTTCCGATCCCGTAAACGGACTCGATGATCGTGCCGCGACGAAGAGGCTCTGAGAGCATTCCCTCGGAGCGCATGCGAAGCTGTCGAACCACGAATAGAAGTACTACGAAAAAGAGCGCAAGAGCGATACTGACCCAACGATGTCGACCCACCCAGGTCAGAGGAGCTCTCAGCCAATCCATCCCTCAGGGGATTTCAAGATGAGGGCCAAGGATCCAATCAGGCTAGTGAAACGCTCTGTCCCGTCTTCTCTTGAAGGAACTTCTGCATATAGCTCATCAGCTCAATGTCGCGGCCCTTATCGTCCACCCATTTGCCAGAAGTCGCGTCGTAGTTGAAATGATACGCCGTACCAAGAGCCGCAAGTGCTACCCAAAGCTGACGCACCGAGGGCTGTCCGCTCAGAATGCACCGCGTACGGTCCGAAAAAGTGATCGTCAGAACGCCGTTGGATTGTTCACATTCGGCCAGATCGGGGTCGACGTCAGCCAAAGCCTTTTCAATGACGTCGTAAGCCTGCTGGACCTTTTTCCGATATTCTGACTCAGGAAACTGGGATGCTTGGGACATGGCAGCCACTATACAACTTCATGGCTGATTCGGGGAGAGGTTTGATGTAGAAGGGATTTATTATGACTCAAAACACCCAACTTTGTCCTTGTGGCTCCCAAACCAACTACGCTGATTGCTGCGCTCCGTTCATTTCGGGAAAGAAATCCCCTAAAACGGCTGAAGAGCTGCTTCGGGCTCGCTACACGGCTTTTACCCAGGGTGAAGTCGACTACGTTCTCAATACCCACCATTCCAAGACCGCTGGCGATGTGAAGCGCGAAGAGATTGAAGACTGGTCCAAGAACTCCGAATGGCTGGGCCTCAAGGTTGTTCAAGTCGAAGCTGGAAAAGCTGAAGACAACCAGGCAACGATCGTTTTCTGCGCGAGCTACAACGACGCGAATGGCAAGAAGCAAGACCACTGGGAACAAAGCTTCTTTGAAAAAGAAAACGGCCAGTGGAAGTTCCTCGATGCCCGCGGCATCTCCGGCACCTATCGCCGTGCAGAGCCTAAGGTTGGCCGCAACGATCCTTGCCCATGCGGAAGCGGCAAAAAAGCCAAGAAGTGTTGCGCAGCGTAGACTGCGCACTTGTAATACGCGGCTTAACTGCGAGCTGATCCGTTCACCGGAACAAAGATCCGCTCATCCGGACCACGCTGCACGTAGAGCACGGTGAGCTCTTTGCTTTGCTGGCGAGCCAGTTTCTTGAACTGTTTGGCCCCGTGAACCTCCGCTTGTCCGGCTTTCAGAATGATATCGCCAGGCATCAGGCCAGAGTCAAAAGCTGGACTGCCTGGTGAGACATTGATCACCAGTGCACCTGCTGACTGAGGCATGCCTAAGAAGTGCGAGATCTCGGCAGGCACGTCATCCACCGTCAGTCCCAGATTTGGTGAAGCGGCGTCACTTGAAGCCATCTGCCCAGCCTGCTGAACGGTTGGTTTCTTTTCGCCTGGTTGCTGGAGAATCTGCACGTCGCGCGTTTCATTTTTTCCACCATGGATGAGCTGAAGCTTCACGCTGCTACCAGCCGGAGTTTTTCCAACCAGGCTCTTCAGCTGTGAGGCTCCGCCAACATCTTGGTCATTATACTTCAAGACAACGTCACCCGGCTCAATGGAAGCCTTTTGAGCAGGGCCATTGGGCTGCACGTCGCTTACCAGGGCGCCCGAGGGCTCTCCCTTATTGTTCTTGGGAGCGGCAAAGTAACGTCCCAGCTGAGGATCAAGATCCTGTGCCGAAAGCCCGATATATCCACGTGTCACATGACCTGTGGTCATGAGTTGGTCGGATACTTCTCTGGCAATCTTGGAAGGGATCGCAAATCCGATCCCCACAAATCCTCCGCCCTGGGAGAAGATCGCGGTGTTCACGCCAATCAACTGCCCGTCGACATTGAGAAGCGGGCCCCCCGAGCTTCCAGGGTTGATTGCGGCGTCAGTCTGAATGAAATCTTCGATATCCAGAATACCCATCTGAGCGCGACCTTTTGCGCTCACAATTCCGGAGGTCACCGAACGGTTCAAACCAAACGGGCTTCCCACTGCGACAGCCCAGTCGCCGACATTAATCGTGTCAGAGTCACCAAATTCAATGGTTTGAAATTCCCGTGAGGACTCTTTGTCCTTTACGGGATTCAATTGAATGACGGCAAGGTCGGTCTTGGCATCATCCCCGATCAGCTTTGCCGTTCTCTTATGCTTGTCATCCAGGGTGACCGTAATGCGCTCAGCATTTTCAATCACATGGTGATTGGTCAGAATCATTCCATCCTTGCGGATAAAGATCCCGGAGCCCACGCCCACAGCGCGGCCCCCTTCATCCCCTCCTCTCATCGGAGGAGCGGCATGATGATCAAACGGCAGCCCGCGGAGTCCTTCATCCTCATCGTCCGGAGAACTTGCTCTCTTCACGACGCTGATGCTGACTACCGCAGGCACCGCTTTTTTTGCTATCTCGTTGAACGCTTTCGAAGTTCCAAGAAGCTCCTGCTTGGACTTCGGAGCCACATCAGCCGACACGTTTTCACTCACGCTCCAGACTGTGCCGAGGGATCCTACGGTAAGTAAGGCCGCGGTGATTTTCCAATTCAATTGCCGGCTGAATTTTTTCATATGTTGTGACTCTGCAGCTCTGATGCCGAAGGCATTAGCCGATTGAGACACCCAGTGCTACGGTTCCAACAAAGAGATTGCCACCTGGGGTGAACGTGTAGTCCGGTCTCAAGCCCAGGGTAACTCCACGAGCCAGTCCGATGTCAAGGTCACCACCGACGTTTGGATAAACTCTCCAGATTTGGCTGGTTGTCGCGGTCGAAGGACCGACGTTCATCGAAACGCCTTCCGAGCGGTAAAGCACGTTTCCACCGCCACGTGCTGACAAACGAACCGCATCACCCATGTTCACGCCAACCTTCAAGTTGGCAGGAATGATCAGCATGTTCGCGCCAGGGCTGTTCACGACGGAAGATGGACTAGAGCCCCAGAAGTCTGAAGTGGCTGAACCTAAGTGGGAGAAAAGACCACCCGTCGATAATCCAACGAACGCGGTTGGATTGTCAGTGAATGCACCTGCGAAGTTCCAATCTGCGGTCAAGCCGTAGATCGCGCGAGTCGTCGTTGCATCAGTGGTATCGTGATAAACGATTGCACCTGCGTTTGGACGAAGAGCGAAAACTTCGTTGCGAAGTGTGTTGGGCTCACGAACCTCAGCCTGAGCCATGGTCGTCGGAGTCCCACCCTGCATGTTGGTCTCAGCAGTACCTGCTTGCGATGGATTCCAATTGGACCAGGCTCCGTTTTCGCCTGCCTGTTGTTGATTTGTTGGTACCTGAGTCTGAGCCTGAGTTTGCTCTTGAGCAGGGATTTTTCCCGCTGCCATTGCTTCCTCAGGAGTTTGCTGCTGCTTGACCTGTGGCTTGCCCACAGTCTCGATCCTGACTTGTCCTTCCTGTGGCACTTCTTGGACATCACTTTGGGCATCATCCTGTGCCCAGACAGGCGTTGGCAAAGCAACGCTCATCGTTGCCGCAGCAAGAATTCCTGTTGTGTAGAGTTTATGTGTGATCCTGCGCATATTCATTCTCCTTCACTATGCACAAGGGCGACTGCATTCGCTGTTCCAGCGCGGAGAGCTTAACTCAACGAAGCATCAGTGAAGAAAAATGAAGCGCGGGTAATAACAATCAGTGACTAACGCTCTGGGACTTGGGTCTCGCGTTCCAAAGGCAAGCCATGAGAATCATTCCGATTGCCGCAAAGCCAATCATGCTTGGGCCCCATGCAGTCCATCCAAACTTCTCAAGCAGCCAGCCCATACCGATGCCGACAACCGAGCCGCCAATGTATTGCATTCCATCGAAAAGCCCGGCTGCAGTAGCGGCCGCCTTTTTGCCGCCGAAGTCCATCGAGGACGTACCGGACAACATAGAGTGGACGATACTGATAGCAAACGAGTTGAGAACGAAAGCCGCAATCACCCAGTTAATGGATGGCGCTCTCCAGACAACTGCCAAGCAGATGATCTGAATCGCATAGCCAACACAAGCGACCGGAGGGCGACGACCTTTGAACATCCAGTCGGACATGTAACCAGCAGCAAAAGCGCCACCAATACCCGCAACCACAACCATCATCGCGCCGCTTTTGAAAATCGAAGAATCGAGCGGAAGCTTCTGAGCCTCAGTCATGTAGCGTGGGAACCACTGCTCAAATCCGTGACGAACAAGTCCGGTGCAGAACTCAGCTGCCGCAATTGTCAAAGTCACAGGATTGGTGAAAACCTTCTTCAGAACATATTTCACGCTGACGGCTTCAGTGTCCCCGCTCGATGCGTCTTGAACATCCAGCGTAGGCAAGCCGCAGTCTTCAGGGCTGTTCTGAACATTTCTGTAAGTGAGCGCCGCCATCAGGGCAACAATCATGGATGGCACAAAGAACATCCACTGCCATGGAAGCGCGATCACCAGAATTGGGCCAATCGCGTAGACCAGGGTTCTACCCATCTGAATCATGGCACCGAAGATTGCGGAGAAAACGCCGCGCTCTTTCACATGGAACCAGCCCGCGTTCACCTTGATCAAAGAAAGCGCGCTGTACGATTGGAAGAATGAATTGAACGCCCAAACCGTGGAAAAATATCCGATGAGCCAGGTGCCCGTTCCAATCACGCCCAGGTATGCACCCATTCCGAAGAGAAGATTGAAAACCACCGTTCCGGTCGCGCCAATGAGCATGGAGCGGCGGCCACCGATGCGATCAGAGATCGGGCCGTTGAAAATCGCGGAAAGGCCATAAATCAGAAGACCTGACGAGATGATCGTTCCAATCTGCGTCTTGTCCCAGCCGTAAGTCTTGGAGAGCGAGGCGTTCACGAAAGAAAGATTGTAGCGGCCCATGTACATGGCCGAATAAGTCAGTCCCAGCGTCAGCCAGTTCATCGCGCGTCTGCGGCGAAACTCTTCAGAGTGAACAGGAAGTCCGTTTGGGCCAATTGCCACTTGAGATGCGGAAGATGCGGCGGCTTTATTTTCAATCGTCGTCGATACCTCTGACATGTGAACTCCTTAAACTAAACTTCTGTTTTCATTTCCCGGATGCGAGACTTTTGAATGAAAAGCGCCCGCTTTCCGTGAATAAACTCGATCAACTCGCTTCCGATCAATCGCGCTGCCTCATCCGTCAGAATGCTGAAACGGACCAGGTCTTCAGGACCGGTGATAGGATTTCTGAGAAGCGGCAAAAGCTGCGCCGTCGTCATCAGATGCTTGGCAGCGATCCGATGCCGATCCGCAAGGATACCGACGTAACATTTGATCAGATCGAGAACCTGCGACTCCTCGCCCGACGGAGGCTCAACACGCTCACGAGTCGGCGCTGCGACTTCCGCGGTTTCTGCCCGACGGAGAGCATTCAAAATCGTCTCGCCGCTGTTCTTGAGCTCACCTTTGTTCAAGCCACGAAAGCTTGAGAGGTGCTCGATGTCTTTCGGGCGAACATGAGCAAGATCCATGAGAACTGCATCATCTGCCACCCAACGGCGCGGAAGGTTCAACTGACGAACGCGCTCTTCGCGCCATTTCACGAGCTCCAAAAGCGCTGCGTAGCCACGACGATCCAGTCTGCCGCCGCGAGCCAGGCGCTGAGCCATACCTTCAATATCGACTTCGTAGAGGTCTTTCTTTTCCCACTTTGATGAGAGCTGCATCGCCCAGTCTTTGCGTCCCATCTGGTCCACTTGCTGAAGAAGCTTTCCGCCCAGCTCAACCAGATACTCAACGTCAGAGTGAGCATATTCCAGAAGCTGGGTTGGAAGCGGGCGCACCGACCAGTTGGTGCGGGCATGACCTTTTGAAATCGTGACATCGAGAACTGACTTGAGAAGCTTTCCAAGTCCAATGGCTTCGCCAAGACCGCAAAGCGAGGCTCCCACCGACGTATCAAAGCAAGGGGAAGCGACGACACCATAACTGGTATAGAGGCACTCCTGATCGCCTTGCGCGGCGTGCACGATCTTCAAGATATTACGGTTTTCGAAAACATCCAGAAGCGGCTTGATCGCAGGATTGAATCCACCTTGCGGCCCCGCGCGGAAACCTTTCTTGAAAGCAGCCGCATCGACAAGCCAGGACTCTTCGTCCGTTGCGACCTGGATGATCTCAACAATCGGATAGAATGTGTTTTCGCGAATGAACTCAGTATCAAAAGCGATAACTGATTTCTCAGAGAGCTTGGATGCAAGCTCCGCAATTTCTTCCGCTGTGGTCAGTAAATTAAAATTCTTTTTCATGGCTACTGCACTGGGTACTGCTTACTAAACTGCAATCTCCCGGGTGCAGCTGCCCGCTTAACGATGACGGCGGCGTTGACCTTGATCTGGTCTGTGGCCTTGGTCTGGTCCGATGCCGTACATTACATTGTCTATCGTAAGATATCCATGCTCGTGTCCGCCACCATTAGGATTTTGGTGCACCCAGTGGACGATTCCGCCCGCTGGGGACGGAGGATATGGGCCGGTTTGGGCAATGGACTTGATAAAATCGCCGCAAGCGTGGACCTGCTGACCCTTTTGAATCGTCGGGAGCGCTCCGAAATCGTTGTTATAAACGACTTCAAGAACGTCGGTACGAGGATTTGGGCCAATCTGGATGATGAAGTGGTCGTGGCCGTTACGGTCCGGGAAAATCCCCAGGACGACACCTTCAACGTTTGCGCGGGCTTTGAAAGCATTTGGGAAGGAAGGGTTCACCTTCCAGGCAATAACCTGCTGGTTATTGATCGGCATGACCTGACTGCGGTCCATGCAGGCTGAGTTGAAAGCGAATGCTGGCATTGCCAGAATAGACAGGAAACCCGCCAGACCCAAGACGCGATACAAAGCTTGCATAGGATTCACTCCCCTTACTTGTTGGATGCGCTTGCAACTACCTCGGTGCATATCAATATGCAAGAAGAGAATAGAAAGCCAAGCGCACTCGACGTTAACAGCTTGATCCCGAAGGAAAATCTACCATTGACCCAGTCAGTCTGCGCTCAGTGACGGCGACGACGATCACCAGGGCCCGTGCCTCTGTCTGGTCCGATGCCGTACATGACATTGTCCAAGATCAGATAGCCATTCTCGTGAGAACCGCCTCTGGAATTGAGGTGCACCCAGTGAACGATTGCGCCTGCAGGAGATGGCGCAAATCCGCCATTTTGTTCCGTCGACTTGATGAAGTCGCCACAGGCATGAGCCTGCATGCCTTTTTGAATCGGAGGAAGATCGCCGAAGTCCTGGCTGTAAACGACTTCAAGAACGTCGGTGCGAGGGTTTGGGCCGATTTGAATGATGAAATGGTTATGTCCGCTATGGTCCGGGAAAATCCCGAGGACAACGCCTTCAACGTTTGCGCGGGCCAGGAAGCCACTGCGAACGCCGGGATTCAACTTCCAGGCAATGACCTGCTGATTATTGATTGGCATGACCTGGTTTCCAGCCATGCAGGCCGTATTGAGTGCCAAGGCCGGCGAAGCGAAAACCGTGAGAAGAGCTGCCAAGATACCAAACTGAACGCGATGAAAAATCGATTGCATGGATACTAACCCCCGTTGTTGGTGAACGAGCAGCTAGTATCCCGATGAATAATAACATGCAAGATGAGAATAATAACTTAGGCGATTTTTGCAGCAGTACCCAAGTCATTTTGTACGATGATGACCCTGACTCGAACCTGAGCTTTAGGGCCTGAGAGAAAGAAATCCCTCAGCGCGGTCTCTTCTGCGAAGATTTTAAAGGCATATTCCGCAATGACTTTTGCAGCTTCCTTCTCATCCTCTTGGAATTGCTCAATCCGGATGCGCGATTTCAGCCATTGCACGCCGTATTTCTGGATCTCAGCCTTTAAAAAAGGCTTTGAGAGAAGATCTTCCACGTAGTCCGAAAACTCGTTGTCCTCGAGCTTCTGCTTTTCCCGATGCGTACGGACTCTCCCCAGGGGATCCGTCTCCCCAAGCTGAACCGATTGCTCGAGAAGCTGGATTTCGTGGCTATCCGAAATCGTCTCCAGCAAAACTGGCGTTCCGTTCTTCATCTCAACTGCGAGTGCAATGGTGGGTGCTCTCATAATCATTTGCTCTTCTTAATAGACTCTTCGGCGTCAGGACCTTGTCGGCTAAGGCGTTTAACAAACCGGTCCCACGGGGACATGCTCCTTCTAAGACACACCCCCTTCCCTATTCCCCAAGTACTCAAAAGCCTTAGGAGAAGAGGCAGGTATCTTCTATGGAATTTAAGTGGGGTTTGGGGCATAACTCCCACCATGTCAGCATTAGAAGCCGCGCTTAAAAAAGAAGCCGCCCGCCGGCGGACCTTCGCGATTATTTCTCATCCGGACGCCGGTAAAACGACGCTTACGGAAAAGCTCCTCTTATACGGTGGAGCGATTCACCTGGCCGGTGCCGTTCGCGCCAAGGCCAATCAGCGCAATACAACGTCTGACTGGATGGAAATTGAAAAGCAGCGCGGGATCTCGATCAGCTCTTCTGTTCTACAATTTGAGTATAAAGGATCACAGATCAACCTGCTCGATACGCCGGGCCACAAAGACTTCTCTGAAGATACCTATCGTACGCTGACCGCAGCCGATGCTGCTGTGATGTTGATCGACGCCGCTAAAGGTGTTGAGCCTCAGACGCGTAAGCTGTTCGAAGTCTGCCGCATGCGTGGCATTCCGATTTTTACTTTCATGAACAAGCTCGACCGTCCATCTCTCGATCCACTCGATCTTTTGAACGAGCTTGAGAATGTTCTTGGCATTCGCTCTTGCCCAATGACTTGGCCTCTTGGGACGGGTGATCGCTTCCGTGGCGTATTCGACCGTAACAGCCAGGAAGTTCTTCTGTACCAAACCGAAGGTGAAGCCAACGTCAAAGGACGCCTGGCTCCTCGCAAAGTCACAGGCGTCGATGACCCAAGCTTTCTTGCGATGCTCGGCGGTCCTCGTAACGACATGGAAGAAGCGAAAGAAATTTTCGATCAATTCAAAGCCGAGCTCGAGCTTGTTGACGTGGCCGGAGATCCATTTAATTTAGATGCAGTCTTGGCTGGAAAGCTCACTCCTGTGTTTTTTGGCTCTGCCATGAACAACTTCGGAGTGGAGCGTTTCTTGGAGCGCTTTATCGAAATTGCGCCTCCTCCAACCGCTCGCAAAGCAGTGCCAGTTGCGCAGTCCTCAAAAGCTCCAGCAGCGGATCCACAACCAGTCGACCCAACGCAGGAAAAATTCTCAGGCTTCATCTTTAAGATCCAAGCCAATATGGATCCTGCGCACCGCGACCGCGTGGCGTTCATGCGCGTTTGCTCCGGCAAGTTCACCCGCAACATGATCGTCAAGCACGCACGCCTTGGAAAAGACGTGAAGCTTGCGCGCCCTCTCCACTTCTTTGCGCAAGAGCGCGTGGTGATCGAGGAAGCCTGGCCAGGAGATATCGTGGGCATGCTCGACACAAGCGGTGAGCTTCGTATCGGCGACACGCTTTGTGAAGGACCACGCATTGAATATGAAGGCGTTCCACGGTTCTCGCCTGAGCACTTTGCAAGCATTCAGATCCTCGATCCGATGAAGCGAAAACAGCTCAAAAAAGGCCTCGATCAATTGGCCGAAGAAGGCGTTGTGCAGGTCTATAAGCAACGCGGCTTAGGGGATAAGGATCCGATCCTTGCCGCAGTCGGTGCCCTTCAGTTTGAAGTTCTTCAGCATCGCCTGAAAGCCGAATACACGGTCGACACCCGTATTGAGCGTCTTGGATTTATCCACGCGCGCTGGGTTGCAGGCACTGGCTTTGATGCCGACTACTTTGAGCGTCGTGAAGACTCGCGCTGTCTCGAAGATCGCGACGGTCAACTCGTCGTGCTCTTCAAATCAGACTGGGGTCTTCGTTGGGCGGAAGAGAACTACAAGACCGTTCAGTTCCTCAAGACCGCTCCCATGGTTCGCGGCGTCGACTAAGCAAATCACGGAACGTTTGAATCTCAGCTAAATCCCTCGCTGCGACTTCCTGTCG
>JBJMMA010000158.1:0-11993 GCA_045805065.1 Bdellovibrionia bacterium
GCTGCAGCCAAGGCTAGAAGCGAAACCAGCCAGCCTATGACAGGTCTGATTCTACGATTTAACGTTTTCTCCGGGCTTTTATCCATCGGTACGAAATAGCCCGCTCGCTGATCATCCTGTTGAAATGGCACTGTTCAACGGTTTGCAAAGCATACGCCTAAATAGGCATCAGTCTCAAGCCAGCAAACGCTCCTGCTCAATCCAATTACCGGAGGACTCTGGATAAGGACTCGCGTCGGCAGATGCTGGAGGAAATCCAAAGTAGGCTCCACATGCGGCAAAAAGACCGTGCGCAATAACCTCTCCTCCAAAGAGAGGCCAGAGCCCGAATAGAGTGCGAGTCGGGGGAATAACGCCCAGCACAGAAAGAGGCGCCATAGCAAAGAAAACAGTCCTCGAGTAGTACGTGGAAACTGGCCGTCCAACTTTTTGATCGGAAAAGTAGCTGAGAATTCCAGCAAGACCGAACGCTGTCAGAGCAACCTTATTAAAAACATTCAGCGGAAACAGCCCAAGATACTGTCCATAACTCTTTTCAACTCGGAGGGGCGGCAATCCCGCTTCAGATGGCGATCGAGACAAACGAGGAATAGCGAGCGCCGTAATGCCCATACCGAGCATCGAGGCTCCGCCGACGAGAGCAAACTTGCGTGCGTTCATAGAAGAACAAAAGTGCAAGTCATGCGCCCGCGAGCGGAGCAACTGATCATGAATAATTTTGGGAATAATTTTGGGAATAACTTTGGGACTACTTTGCAGCTTTCTTCTTAGTAGCCTTCTTTGCTGCAGGTTTTTTCTTGGTGGTCTTGCCAGCTTTTTCAGAGGCCGACACCGCATTAAAATCGACCTTCTCAGCATCGATCTGCTCTTGAGTCAGGCCTGCACCCTTCAGGAAACCCATGAAAGGCTTGGATTCGCCCAAGGTGACATTGACCGCGACACCATCACTCAGAGTGACTTTCAAAATTTCGCTGATCATTTCTTGAGCCTGCGTGAGTGTGGAGTATTCAAAAATATCTCCGCCTTCTCTCATGCCTTTTTCGTTGGTGAATTCGTAACGCAAGTAAATCGATTTCTTAGCTTTCTTCATACTGACATCTCCGTTCTTGGGAGTGCTGGACCTAGCACATTCGGGGCTCGTCACCAAACTCATTTAATTCATTATAACGCCTTGCCCCATTTTAGTTGCCGAAAGTACAACGTCGGAAAGATCTGCATCAAGAATCCTACCGCCTGGGGCGTCATCGGCCTTTCGGGATACGACCTTTTGATATTTTGAAACTTTGAGAGGAATAGAGATGAAAAAGTCGATTCTTGTCCTGGCAGCTTCCATTCTGGTCACTTCCGCAGCTTTCGCTGCTGATCTATCGCTTGAGCAAAACAAGGCCGATCTCGGCGCATGCGACGGCACAGCAAAGCTTGTCAGAACCTCGGACGGCAAAGCTGAAATCCGCATCAAGGATGTTCGCCGTTGCTCAAACATGACGCTTCAGATGAAGCTCGATCGCGACGCCCAAGGCGAATATTCAGTGACCATCCCGATGAACCTGGGCAAGGAAGCTGACATTCAACTCAGCTCCAACAGCGGCACGACATCCACTCACCTGAACGTGAGCACGACTGAAGTTGAAACCGCTCCAGAACTTTTCTCAGGCGCAACTCGTGACCTTCAGAACTGCCAAGGTCTTGTCCGTTTCAGCGCAGGCTACTCCTCCCCTGCCACGGTCGTTTTCCAGAACGTGAAGAACTGCAACCACTTCACGATCGTCTCCGTGAACGGACATGCTTTTGATTATCAGAAGAAGCTTCAAGACCAGGGCGCAACCTGGGGTGGATCGTTCACCCTCCCAGCATCGGCCATGCAATACGGCCGTAACCGCGTAAAAGTCGCGGTCGAAGGCCCGATGAACAAGGATTCGTTCCTCCTCGTTTTCGACTCTTACCAGCGCTAAGCTTTAAACTGAGTCTGGACACTATAAACCCGGCGCTTCCCTTTCAGGGTTCGCCGGGTTTTCTTTTAGTAGTTGGTAAACATTATAGATTTACCGCGATAACTCGGCCCTTCCATAATTGACTCATTGCGCCGCCCTTAGTAAGAGAAGCCCTTCAATCCACATTCCCGGGGGCCCTCATGAGCAAAAGTAACCACGTATTGAGCCTTGCGCTCTTTCTCGCGCTGAGCGCGACTCTCGCTCCGTCTTTTGCTGAGACCGCACCTCCGGCTGCAACCGTTTTTGGGAAAAGCGTCACATCCGAGCTCTACAGTGACGAGCTGACCTACCCGGCCCGAGTCGTTCCTAAGATCAACAGCAACGTTCTGGCCGACACGGACGGCGTGGTCACCAAAATTCCCGCGGTCCTTGGCCAAAAGGTCAGTGCCAGGCAGACCCTGATCGTCATCACTCACACAGATCCTGTTTATCAATTTGCGCCAATGAAGGTGGCCTCGCCCATCTCCGGAGTTGTCAGCGCCATCAACGTGGCTGAAGGCTCGCAAGTGAATAAGGGAGAAAAACTGGCGTCCGTCACGGATCCGAGAAAACTGAGAGTCGTGATTGAAGTACCGGCAGAAGATCTCGATTCGCTCAAGAAAGGCATTCCGGCTGAGTTCCGTATCTCAGGCCGCCCTGATCCCATTGCTGTGAAACTTCAAGGCATGAGTCCCTTCGTGGATCCATCCACCGGAACCGCAACCTGCGAGTTCGATGTGGATCCCGTTCACGCCTCTCTTTCTCCTGGAATCGTAGGGCGCATCATCATGAGCGTCCACCAGCGCAAGGGCATCCGCATCCCTGAGTACGCCATCCTTTATCGGGGTCAGTCGCCTTACGCCCGAATCTACGAGAACGGAAAAGTCCGCTACTCCACTCTCAAGCTGGGAAAAAAGCAGGAAGGCTTCGTTGAGATCCTCTCCGGCCTCAAAGACAAGGACATGGTCATTGAGCGGGCCAGCCGATTTGTGGCTGATGGAGAATCAGTTCAGCTGGATCCAGGCAGTCAAGCAAATCAAGGCGCTCAGGGTCATTCATCATGAAGAGCCTTTATTCAGCACCGCTTCGCGTTTACCTGATGCTGGCGGGACTCGCGCTGGCTGGAATTTATGCCGGAATGGGCCTGCCCGTCTCGCTCTTTCCGAACAGCTCCAAGCCCACGATCGACGTCGTGATGAATTACGGGAACTATACGCCTGAGGAGTTCCTCAATGCGTTCGGATCCTCGCTCGAAGAACAGCTCCGCGGCATCAACACCGAGCGCCTGCACGTCAATCAAGTTTCCGCCAACTATGAACGGAGCTCGGTAGACATCTCGGTTGAGTTCGACTGGGGCTGTCCTCCACTCGAAGCGCTTCGTGAAGTGAATAGCGTCGTCAATGCTTACTCTGCGCGTTTTCCGAGCGAAATCCGAAACAGCATGAGAACCTGGTCGAACAGTGAGAATTCGGGTTTCATGGCCGTCAGCTTTTACAGCTCCAAGCGATCTCTCAACGACATTTACAATGCGCTCGACCCGATCTTGTCTCCCCTTCTTGCCAAAGTTCAGGACGCAGGCGATGCCGGTCTTTACAACCCGGCTCGAAAAGATGTTCAGATCGAGATCAATCCTGAGCGAATGGCATCTCTTCAACTGCTTCCCCGCGATCTGAGCCGAGCCATTGAGGATGGGCTTTATGGCGCAAACGGCGGCTCCTTTGCTTCCGTCGCCCAGACTTATTCCATCTCCATGCCTCGAGCTCTTCAAAACGTGGCAGATCTTGCAAAGCTTCCGGTGCGCTCCAATAGTGGAGCAGTCGTTCACCTGGGCGATATTGCGAAGATCGAGTATGCCATAAAGCCTGACGGAACACGAAGCTTCAAGACCAACGGAGCTCCCAGCATCATTCTATTCGCCGAACCCAAAGCCGGTGGAAATGTGAAACGAATGAGCGAGGACGTCCTGAGCGCTGTCGTGAAATCTCGCCCTAACATTCCAAGCGACATCGAATACAAGGTTCTGGTCGATCCTTCAGAGTTCATCCGCTCTGCCATCCAGAACGTCATGCGCGAAGTTCTGATGGGTGGATTGCTTGCAGTATGCATCCTGTTTCTCTTTGTCGGAAGCTTCCGCAATACCGTTACTGCTGCGATCGAGATCCCATTGAGCATGGTGCTCGCTTTTATTCCCATGAAACTCTCGGGAATGAACCTCAACCTTATCTCATTGGGTGGACTCGCCCTCTCAGCCGGCATGAATGTCGATGCTTCGGTCGTCGTGATGGAAAACATCTTCCGTCATTTCGAGGAAGAAAAAGGCCCCCTCACCTCATCCAGAAAGCTTGAGATCCTGATCCGCTCCGTGAAGGAAGTGCGATTCTCAGTCATCGCATCAACCATCGCGTCTCTCGTTGTTTTTCTTCCACTGGCGTTCACATCGCAGCTCAGTAACGCCATCCTGGGAGACCTGGCCAAGACCGTTGTCTTCTCTCACGGCTTTTCAGCGTTTGTCGCGCTGATCCTGGTGCCGACCGTTCGGTTGCAACTGATGTCAGGTAAAAAGACCGAGCTTCACGTCAAATCGCCGATCGAACCCTGGATCGTCCGTTTGGAAAATCTTTACGAGAAGTACCTGGATCTTTTCATCCGCAGCGCGCGCTATCAACGAATTACTTATATCAGCCTTGCGACGTCACTGGTCCTGCTTCTTGCTCTGGCTCTTCCCAGACTCCCGAAAGAAATCGTCGGAATGCCTGACACCGACTGGATCATGGTTCGGTTGAACGCCAAGGGCAATACGATGTTCCGTCAGATGGATGCTCAAACCGAAGAGTTTGAAGCGAAACTTCTCGCTGATTTTGGCGAGCACATTCAATACACCTTCACGCAGGTCAACCAGGCCAATCGCGCAAGCGTCATGGCACGCCTCAAAGACAAAAGCGAAATGCGCCAGATCTGGAAGGCGATGGAAGCAAAATACGTCAACACGCCTTTCATGCGCTTTGGTGTGGACTCGTGGAACCCGGCAGAACTTCCGATTCCCAACCCTCCTGCGCTCAAGGTTTCCGTGCAAGGTGGCACTCTTGAGGATCGCTCGGCTGCGGCCGAAGAACTCTCCAACATGTTCGAAGAGCACCAAGTCGTGCCACGAGTCTGGACCAACCCCGATGTCTCTCACTCAGACACGATTGTGCTGAAGCCCAATCTTGACCGATGGGCGGCGCTCGATCCCTCCAAGCTTGGCCTTACGCCGAGCGATCTGGCCGATATGGTGCGAGTGGCAACCTCTGGCAAGCCTGCATCCATTGACCTGCCGATCGATGGCCGAACCGCATCGGTCAATCTCAGGTTCCCGCAGGAGTACGTAAAAACTCCTGAGGATATCGGCTCGCTTCCTGTCGGTGCGGGCGGAAAGCTCATGCCCCTGCGCGGACTGGTGCAGGTCTCTGTTGAAAGCGCAAAGCCTCCGATCTACCGCGAAAACGGTCGCGAGATGTTTCAGATCATCGGACGCAATAATTCCAGCAGTGACGGAAAAAGTTCCGATAAGTCATATCTCAAGCAGGCCGAGAAACTTGCTGATGAATGGAAAACCCGCGACGCTCAGAAAAATGGCGATCACCCCTCCGTGGTCTTCGAAGAAGCTGACAAGGATCTCAATGATGCCTTGAAGCAGCTCAGCGTGGCCGTGGGACTCTCGATTCTTCTGATTTTCATCACCCTCGTTGTTCAATTTGGCAGCTTCATGAACGCGCTGCTAGTGATGGTTGCAATCCCGCTGGGAATGATCGGGGTCATCGCCTCGCTATTCGTCTTCAGAAGCACGCTCTCGCTCAACTCCGCCTTGGGCGTGATTCTCTTGAACGGAATCTCGGTTGCCAACAGCATCATTCTGGTCGATTTCCAAAAGAAACTCTTTGATCAGGGCAAAACTCCTCTTGAAGCCGCTCTCGAAGCAGGAAGAAAACGCCTGCGCCCGATTTTGATCACTTCGCTGACAACCATTCTGGCCATGCTGCCGGTCGCGCTGGGTTTAGGTGAAGGGGGCAGAATTCTACAGCCTCTGGGGATTGCAGTGGCAGGAGGCCTTTGGGTTTCGATGGGATTCACCCTCTTTGTCGTCCCTGCCTTGCAGGTTGCCTATCTCAAGCGACAAAAACGCCCTGATTTAAACCCAACTGGAATTCCTGTTGAGACCCTTGAGGCCTTTGACAACGATGACTTTGACACTCAAGGCATGCCCTCTCACCATCCCGCTCCGGAGATGATTCAATGAGAGCACTGCATCTGATCCTGATCCCTTTGTCTCTGATGACCTCTGCTTTGGCAGGGGCCGGGGAAACGCCATTAGGGTTTGACCAGGCCCTGAATCAGATCATGGCTCGAAGCACTCAGATCGGGGCGCAGCGTGAGGCATACGAATCCCTTGAATCGGCAAATCTGCCGACGCGGCTTTTTTATCTTCCCACCATTTCAACCAATGCAAAGGTCTCTTACAACGGAGATCCCAGCAGCGTCAGGCTCCGAACCGCACGCCATGCGGAAGTGCAAGCCGATCTGAACATCTTTCGCTTTGGCGCTGACTATACGCAGCTTCGGGCCGCGCAAAACGATGAGGCTCAGCAGAAAGAAGTCCTCTCGAGCACGATTCTTCAAACCGAAGATCAGGCGGTCCAGGCATTGATCGAAGCGATCAGAACGGGCTTCGAACTCGACGTTCTGCGCCGTCAGGTCAAAGTTCGAGAAGAAGCGCTGCAGATCGCACAAAAGCGCTATGAGCGTGGCTTTCTTGCCGAACAGGAAGTACGAAAAGTCCTGATCGATGTCTCCAATGCTCAATCGCGTCTGGCTCAAGGTGAGCTATCATCCATTGAAGCAAATTCCACTTTGCGCAGTCTGCTTGGGCCCGACCCTATCGCGATTCAATGGCCATGGAAGACGGCTCTGACATCAGCAAAAGCCGATGAGCTTACCAAACGATTCAAGTTCGATTTGAAAGACAGGCCTGACTGGGCGGCTGCACAGGCTCGGTTGACCGCTAATGAGTATCGACGAACACATAATTACTTGCTCATGCTTCCAAGCCTCGACGCGAGCATCACCTACGGCTACTACAAATATGACTTCGATGCGGGGGCTCCTAACGGCCCTGCATGGCAGGGAGCCTTCGTGGTGACGCTTCCGATTTTTGATCGTCTGGTTAATTTGTCGAATGGGCGTGCACAAGCTCACCTGGTCCGACAAGCTGCGTTTCAGCAAACTGAAGTCGAACGCAACGCTGATGCCCAAGTAAGTGCGGCAAAACAAAGCCTCCTACGTGCCGTGACTTCCGCTGCCGAAAGAGACACCACACTCTCAAAGTCCATGAACCTTTATCAGGACAGCTTGAGAAGATTTCAGAACGGCCGAGCCGATACCAATGAAATGCTTCTGGATCAAACGCGGGTACTAGATACGGAGCTTCTGGCAATTTCCGGTTGGTCTGAAGCGCATCTCGCGCTCGCCCGATTTTGCCATAGCCTTGGCAAACGCGTCGCCGAGTGCCTGCGCTGACATTTCCTTGGTTCGTCACGCTGCGCCACGACGAATGGCGCACTCAACATCCGTCTCAGTCGGTGCTTTTGTTCGAAGATTTCCAAGCATCTGCGAGGCTCTCTCAATATTCTCACGCGCTCTTTTGACCAGAGACTGAATCCGCTCTGGAACAGGAGGCGATCTTCCAATCAGCTCGACCAGCAGAGAGAGTGCTGTCAAAGGCGTACGAATATCATGGATCTGCTTGCGGATGTATTCGTCCCGCATGGCATTCAAGACGCGCATCTTCTGCACCTCATCTACAGCTCGGCGATGAAGTGTCGCGTTGTGAATGGCCATCGCCGCAAGTGTTGCCAACTCCTGAGCCATCTGAAGATCAGCATCGTCATAGTGTCTGCCCGATCTCTCCGTCGTGAAGAACGTCAGGCCACCAATGATCTCCTTCTTTTCCCGTATCATTGGGACCGCGATTGCGGACACGACCCTCATTTCCCTTAAGATGCTGATCAACTCCGGGCTCCATCCCGCAGCTTCCAGAATGTTGAGATATTCCAAGCAGTGATCTGCCACTAAAATCGACTCTCCTGACTTCAAGACATGAGAGATTCCAACTTTCGCATCTTTAGGAGGCGGTGAAGGCTTCATTCGATGCAATCGCTCATCAAAATCCGGGTCAGCATGATGATGAGCAACTCGCTCAAAGCTGCCGCTGGGAAGCAAACGATTGATTGTGGTCCAGTCTGCGATTCTGGGAACAACCAAAAGGCTGAGACATTTGAAAGTCTCCTCGTACTGAATCGAAGACGAAAGAACGCGAGCTGCTTCACTCAAAAAAGCGACCCGCTCGGACAAAGTCGACAAGGATTCCGCTTTTCTGGTCAGCTCGTCCACGCTTACTGCAGCGGTTTGCTCCGGTGTCTTCGATTCACTCGCCATAAACGCTCTATTCAGCGAAAGGTATGCAAAGGAGATGCTTCACGTTTATCGTATGGCTGATCGAATCGGAGAGTACGCGAATCGCTCATCACAAAGCTCTGCAGTTTATCAACAAAACAGATAGAAAATGCCTTTGGTTTTGCGGACATCTGGTCTGTCTACTATCCAACTGCATAATCCCTGAACAGTATCATCCATTCCGACGACACCTCAACTGATCAAATTTCTAACACCCTAAATTCTGAAACTCATGACGAAAATTCGCCATTGCTCATCGTGATCCACATTTTTTAGTGCGTTGGTCCGCCACCTGCAATTCGATCCAGAAAGAGTTTTGAGAGGAGTTCAGTATGAACAAGAATTTTCAGAAGCGCCAAATTGCCTTCGCATTGATCACATCTTTAACCGCCATCCTGGCCTCGGGCTGTACGCAGGGATACATCACGGCTCGTGACAGCGGCATATCCACCTACGCAGCCCAGCTTCAAGCCCCGATCTCAACGGGCTTGGCAGTATTCCCTGCCGATGCTGATGACTGCGCCTTTGGCGGATCCATCGTCAAAACCTACAGTGACTTGAACGCGAGCGGAACTCTCGATACAGACGAGCCGATTCTCTCGATCACAAAAGTTTGTAACGGCGCTACGGGTGCAACCGGAGCTACTGGTGCGACGGGCGCAACGGGCGCAACGGGTTCTCAGGGCCTTGGCTCAGGAATCATCGTGACCCAAGCGCCCGCAGGGACGTGCCCTGCCGGTGGAAGCATCCTGAAAACTTTCGTAGACGCCAATAACAATGGAAAACTCGACTCCGGTGAAACGGTCACGTCGATCAACACGATTTGTAACGGCACCAACGGTACGGATGGCGCAAGCGCTCACCTCACCGTTGCCCCTGCAACGACAGCTCAGTGTCCAAACGGAGGCGTCGTCTACACAAGCTCAGTCGGAAACGAACCAGGACAGCAAACCGTGGTTTGTAACGGTCAAGATGGAAAGAATGCAAATCTTGCGATGGGACCCGTGGGACCTAACCCGCCAAACAAGTCCTACTCAGTCTGCCGTCACGACTATCTCTACATCCCGAATCTGAACGACAGCAGCCGTGGCTGGCTCACCTTCCGCCACCAGGCGAACGGTCAGAAGGACCAAGGCATCGGTTCCACTGGATTTAACATCTGGAACGTGGATATCGCAGACTTCCTTCTGGTCTCTGAAGAAGGCGCGGGTACTAAAGTCACTTACTGCAGCCTGCACTGGGATCCATATGGCAAGGTCCTGACCTACAAGGTCGTCGATAACACCGACAACCTGGCAGGACTCACCGGAACGATCAAGTTCTAAGCTGCAAGATTGAACTCAAATGAAAAGGGCCAGCTAACGAGATCCACTCTCGGCTAGCTGGCCCTTTCCGATTTGTACGTCTTGGATCTGATCGTTTTAAGGCATATCCGGAGCAACTTTCATGTGCTGCAGGACAGCTTCCGCAATCTCCTTAAAAACCGGCGTAGCGTGAGAGCTGCCATGGGCGCCATCCTTGCTTTCAGGATCGCGGATCCCCACATAAACCTCAACCCGAGGGTTTTTCACAGGCGCAAAGCCGATGAAGTTAGCGTAATCTGGATCGCCATCAAACGGCATGAACCGAGGATAGTGAGAAGTCGCCGTCTTTCCGGCCGTTGTGTAGAGCTTGCTTTCTCCGTGAGGGCTTGCAGTTCCGGTCAAAACAACCTGTTGAAGGATCATTTTGGTTTTCTCGGCAGCCTCTGGTGAAAGAACCCGGCGGATGACTTGAGAATCGGAATCCGATGCGTTGGCAGGCAAAGGCTTCATCAACTTTCCGCCGTTGGCAATTGCGCCAAACGCCTGGACCATCTCGATAGGGCTGATATCGAGTCCCGCCCCTTCTGAAACGTAGGGGACAAGCCTCGGATGCTCAGGATCATCTTTTGAAGGCAAACGACCACTGCGAGCAGCCGGGAAATTTTTCGCGGTGCCTTCAGGTCCGAAGCCAAAATTTTCAAGCATCGTCATCAGACCTTGGGCCCCAATCCTCTCACCCAGCTTGATCGAACAAATATCACTGGAGAGCGCAATCGTCTGAGTCGTGGTCAGATGATCCCAGCCTGCCTTGTGCCAATCATGATAGACGCGATCTCCATAGCGGTACTTGCCATTTTCACATGAGATCTTTTCATCGGGAGTCGTAAGGCCTCGATTGAGTGCTTCTGCGACAACGAGCGACTTCAACACCGATGCAGGTTCGAACAATTCACCTAAAGCCCAGTATCCTGAAAGTTTCTGGGTAGTATCGACATTGGCTACCGCTAAAATCTTTCCTGTCATCGGATCAGCAACGATTGCAAATCCTGCCTTGGCTTTCTCCTTCGCCAGGAACCTGGAAAGAACTGAATCTGCAATTTTTTGAATTTCGGGATCAACAATTACTTTTCCTTCGTTAACGGAATTTTCATTCGTTTGCCGAATGGATTGCTCCGCGCCGAGAGCAATCGCTATTGTCATCAAACCAGTAACGGTACCTAATACTACGCCTGCCCATCGATTGGCCTTGGACGCCACCTGAGAGGCATCATGACTCGTAAACATCTCTATTCTCCTTCGTAAGAACGATTTGAAATACGCAGGGTTCTTGGAATCCGCGGCCATGCACGTGGTACCGACGTACATTTGGCGGGATCCAAGCGCTGTCTCTGCCACCCTTACAAGACAGCTTCCGTACTCATACGAGGAGATCCTCTTTCGGCCGATCAAAGCCTCATCGCATGAGAATTCTTGCAATTCATTGAGCTCCTTTTTCCAGAAGTAGACGAACGGATTTGGAAAGAAGAAGCAGATCATCAGTTCCATCAAAATCGCCCAGAGCGTATCACCCTGGCGATGATGCTGAAGCTCGTGTTGAAGCGCGATGCGGAAGTCGTTGGATTTGCCAAGCATCTGGCTTGGCAATGCGACCCAACAGAGTCGCCCGAAACGAGCCGAAAACGGAATCGTGATCTCCTCGGAGACTCCGACGCAAACTTTTCCAACGAATCGAATGACCGTGACACTTTGAAGGACTGTCTGGAGCTTGCGCAAATGAAACAGAAACCTTCCTAACATCAGAATCACGCCGGCCAACAAGGCGATCAAGGCGGCGAAACTGAGCTGTTCCGAAGAAACCGGCCACTGATGTGAGAGCTGAGCTAAGTCTGAAGAAACTCGGGCAGTTGGAGGTCTTGCCTGATTTTTTCCTCCTGCTGGCATCTGAGGCACTCTGTGCCCCATTTCCGATGCCGGCTCAAAGAAACCCCATTGCACTCTGGGCAGCTGATTTTTGGGGACTTCATGGAACACAAAAGGGCTTAGACAAGAAAGGATGAGCAAAGCTTTCGCGATTTGAATGAGCTGGGAATGGCTCAAACTCACTCTCAATTTCCGTGTTAAATTCTTGAGCCCCAGAAAGGTCCCAAGACTGGCAAGCAGAAGGAGATTTGCGATGGAGTAAATCTCCAGAAGAGCAAAGGCCTTCATTTGCCCATCCTCTCGTCCAGAA
>JBJMMA010000159.1:0-21335 GCA_045805065.1 Bdellovibrionia bacterium
AAGTACCCAAACCATTTTGTGGTTTCCTACATTAATTGCTCGGCTGCGATCAAAGCCCAAAGTGACGTCATCTGCACAAGCTCCAATGTCGTGAAGATCGTGAACAAGATCCCAAAAGACCGCGGAATCATCTTTGCGCCAGACCGTAATCTTGGAGCCTACGTCGCCAAGCAAACCGGCCGCGAGATGGTCCTGTGGCAGGGCGCCTGTATCGTTCACGAAACTTTCTCAGAAAGAAAGATCGCGGAGCTCCGAGTGCATCATCCAAAAGCCGAGCTCATCGCGCATCCTGAGTGCGAGGACAGCCTGCTCTCCAAAGCAGATTTCATCGGAAGCACTTCTGCCCTTCTCAAGCACGTCATTGAGAGCCCGAAGAAAGAATTCATCATCGCAACCGAAGAAGGCATTCTCCACCAGATGAGACAGAAAGCGCCAGGAAAGACCTTAATCCCTGCGCCACCGAACCAGAACTGCGCCTGCAATGAGTGCCCCTTCATGAAGCTCAATACGCTTGAGAAAGTGTACCTGGCACTTCGCGACGAAAAGCCTGAGGTCGATGTTCCAGCCCCGCTTCGCGAAAAGGCCCTCAAGCCTCTCGAGCGCATGCTGGAGTGGTCAGTATGAGCGTTCAGGCAAAAGCCTCAATTCTTGCCATTGGAACCGAGCTCACTACAGGACAGATCACCAACCGCAACGCGGCTTGGATGTCCGAGCGCCTGGTCAACTTAGGAATTGATGTCGTCCTTCATGAGACTGTTGCCGATGATCGCGCAGCGATTTTGCGTGCGCTGGATCGCTGCTGGGAAACAAGTCGTCTTGTTTTTGTCTGCGGAGGACTGGGGCCCACGACCGATGATTTCACACGTGATGTGATTTCAGATTGGCTCAAACGCCCGCTCGAGTTCTACGAGCCAAGCTGGATCAAGATTCAGAATCGCCTTCAGAAATTTGGAATCCCCGTTGCTCCATCCAATAAGCAGCAAGCTTTCTATCCGCAAGGCGCGGATGTCCTGAAAAACGCGCAAGGCACTGCGGATGGCTTTTCCTGCCAGATCGTGCGCAGCACGGGAGAGAGCGGTTCAGAAAAAGGCCGAATGTGGGTTCTTCCAGGCCCGCCTCGCGAGATCGAAGCCATCTGGCAAGACAACAATCTGGCTTCGATGATCTGCCGCGAACTTCCCGAGGGCATTGAACCCCTCACGCTTCTCACCTGGGAATGCCTGGGAAAAAGCGAAGCCGAGCTCGGCGAGATCACTGAAGCCGCCGTTGCTGGAAGCGAACTTCAAACAGGATATCGCGCTCATCGCCCTTATGTCGAAGTGAAGCTTTGGATCCCTCAGTCTCAAATCGAAGCCCATCAGAAATGGATTTCAAAACTTGATGCAGCCATTGCTCCCTGGGTGGTCGTCAAAAATGGCAATGATCTCGGCAAACAGCTGGTAACACTTCTCAAGCGCGCGGACGAGATCGACATCATTGATGCCTGCACGGCTGGTTTTTTGATGGAGCGCCTGGGCCCGATCTTCAGAAGTCCAATGGGACGCGACGCTGCTCGCAATCTCAACGTAGCAACCGAGTGGGAGCCCCTCTCCTCGCCTGGCGACTGGGTCACGCAAGTTTTGTCAGAAGCAGACGACGGAGCACTGACCTTGGCAATCGCGGGCATCACTCCAAGCGGCCAATGGGCTGTGGGATTGAAAGAGAATGGCCGCTCTTATCAGGAAGTGCTTCAGTCACCTTGGAAAGATATCGAGCTCATTGAGCGTTCCCGAGCGTTTACGGTCGAGTTTGCCCTGAAAAAATGGCGGGACTGGCTAACTCAAAGCATGAGCTAGGCCTCAAAGCCTGTCGGCGAGACAGGCATGCGGACTGCAGCTTTTATAGGCTGATGCCAACTACTTTCTCACCTTGTACCGAATGCCGAAGTGTCAATCGAGTCGCTCTGGGTGGACATGAGCACCAGAAGCCTGTTTGCGGAAACTGCAGAGCAGCTCTTCCCATTCATGGCGCAGTCAATGAGCTTACAGCCTCAGGGCTTCAGGCGTTGATCGATAAATCACCGATTCCGGTCGTGGCCGATTTCTGGGCGCCCTGGTGCGGTCCCTGTCGAGCCTTTGCTCCGGTCTTTGAGAGTGTGGCCGTTCAAATGGCGGGTGAAGTCGTCTTTGCCAAGGTCAATGCCGAGGACAATCCTCTGGCCGCCCAGACTTACGGAATTCGAGGAATCCCTACTCTGATTTTCTTTCAAAGCGGATTTGAGAGAGCGCGGCAATCCGGCGCATTAAATGCCGAAGTCCTGACTCACTGGCTCAGGTCGCGTACCGCATCGTTTCAAAAATCGGCTTAGGTCAAAAATCAGTAGCTCACCAAAATTGCTGCGCTCGGAAAAATCTTAGGATATCCTCGTTCGCATGAGCGATGAAAACAAAGACCTTCAAGCTGAACTCGAGAGACTTCGCGCCGAAAATAATGCGCTTAAGAAAACTTCCGCCAAAGGCTTAAGCCTGAAAGTCAGCGAAAAAGGCGCACTCTCCGTTTACGGACTGGGCCGCTTTCCTGTGACGCTCTACAAAGAGCAATGGATGAAGCTTCTGGGAATGGCGGACGATATCCGCGCATTCATCGAAGCGAACGACGCGCAGCTTAAAACTAAGCAGTAAAAGCACAGCTTTTACAGCGAGCTTTTACTGCTCAGACTTTGCCTTTGCGAATCTCCTGAATTGCAACCGATCATTGTCGCCTTTGAGGGAACGCCTTTAAGGGAACGGCGATTGCACACTCGCTTGCTTAAAGGAGATTCTTTCAATGGCAACCCCAAACTCTAGCACCGAAAAAACCCCTTCTTCTCATTCATCCAGCAATAGCTCGGGCAATAGCTCGAGCTCTTCGAATTCCTCGAACTCGTCGAATTCCTCAAGCTCGATGAGCAGCTCCATGCGCGACGCTTCTAACACGGCCCGCGATTCAATCCGCACCGTTCGTGACACCGCGAACCGCATGACCGACACCGTGTCGGATCGCATGGGTTCGATGACCGATCGCATGAACGCTGATGAAGCTCGTGAAATGATGAACCGCGCTGGCGAGACGGCAACCGAGTTCTACGACAATGCTCAGGGCTGGATGCGCGACAACAGCAGAATGCTCTACATGGTCGGCGGATTCCTCGCAGTCGGCATTGTCGGCTACATGGTAGGCCGCACTTTCATGAACAACCGCTCGGACATTGAGAATTACTAACGGTTAGTCCGAGAAAACTATGATCTCCGATCTCAGAGAAGCCACACGCTCGATCAGCCGCATCGCGATCCTCCAAAGGGATCTCTATGTACTGAATGCCGAACTCAAGGCCATCGTTCAGGCCAAGCGCATTGCATGCGCAGTCGCTGGCCTTATTTTCCTCCAACTGGCAATCGGGCTTGGGCTTCTTTGGGTCGGGGTCATTCTTTATCGCTCAGGATTTTCAGCAGGCTCCGTGGCTCTACTCTCTTTTTTAGTTCCAGGCGCTGCAGCTGCACTTTTCTTTTATCTGGCCGATCAAATTGGAAAATCAGACTTGAAATCAGACCGGGTGAATCATGAGACTTCTGGATCTCGTCCGACCGATCAACGAACAGAAGAAGCGCGAGCTCGAACTTCAGCTTGAGCTGGAAAAGCAAAAGCTCAATCAAGCTACCGATCGCGCCGCAACGCAGATCCGCAGATCCGTCCTGGAGCGCCGTTGGTTTCACGAGCATCCGATGGAAACAACCATCCTGATTCTTCTCGGTGGTTTTTGCGTTGCACGTTGGGCGGATAGTCAATTATCCGCGCGCTCAAAAGAGCGTCCACGCTCCGATCTTGACTTGGGCGGTGCACTCAGGTGACCTTGGGCTTAAATGAGCTCACTCCCCCAACATCTTAGCGGTAAAACAGCACAAGGCATCATCGAAGGCGAACCGATCGCGCAGTTTGAGATCGGTCACATGCAGAACTTCATCTACCTTCTCATCGACTGGGACTCACGCGAATGCGCCATCGTTGATCCTTGGGTTGAAATCGCGCCTGTCATCGAAGCGATCCATGCCCATCAGCTCAAGCCGGTCAGCATCCTTCTCACCCACACTCATCACGATCACGTGGGTGGCGTTGGAGAGCTCCTCGACAAATATCCCGACATGCAAGTCATTCTGAATGAGCTCGATATGCATCGACTTAAAGAAGGCATCCGCAAGTCAGGCAAACTCAAATACGTCAAAGACGGCGACAGCCTGAAGGTTGGATCCATTCCGATTGAAGTCATGCACACACCAGGTCACAGCACGGGAGAATGCAGCTACTACATTCCAGCCGCAGACTCCAAAGAGTCTGGCGACGAGCGCCCCTATCTCTTCACAGGCGACACGATCTTTATCCGCGACTGCGGCCGCACCGACTTTGCCGGCGGAAACGTGCTCGATATGTTTGACTCCATCCAACGAGTCAAAAAGCTTCCTCAGCGCACGGTGATTCTGGTCGGGCATCACTATCAGCCCGAGGTCGCATCCACCATCGCGAACGAGATGGTCGATAGCCCACCGTTTCGCTGCAAGAATGCGCAAGAGCTTGAGGCTTTGCCCTAATAACTATGGAGTCACTGAAGAGTCGCTGGACTCTTCGGCGTCTTCTTCAGCAGCCTCGTCTGGGTGCGCAGCTTTCCAGCGGGCTTCCGCTTCTTTCTTCTCGCGGGCACGTTGTGCTTTCATATCCTCAATCACAGGAGCAGCTTGTGCATCGTCATGCGCGTCTTCAAGCTCTCGTCCAGGGGCATTATTGATGCCGGCGCGAATGACCTTTCCACTCAATGTGGAACCGCCATGAATCGCCTTCTTGCCTGCGGCCTTAACTTGATCCATCGCTGTAGGCTTTTCTGGATCGTTTGCAGCGCCACCGCGGGCGCCTTTCACGTCAGAAAGACTTTCGGGCTGGGGCTGTTTTTTGACTTTTCTTTTCAGCTCTCGCGCCTTAATTGCTGTCTTTTCAACGGCATTTTTAACTTTTTCGGAAGCTGCACCTAGCTTCTCGCCTACCCGTTGTCCCACAGACGGAGTCGTTGCTGCCGAGCTTGCTGTTGAGTTTGCTGCGGTGTTCGCTGAGGTATTAGTTGCCGTATTAGTTGCCGTATTAGTTGCCGTATTCGCTGCCGAGTTTGCAGTTGAATTAGCACCCAGTGCGTCGTTGGCAGCCGCTTCTCCAGCGCCTTTAACGTTGCTCACGCCTGCGGCTTGCACCTGATTAGCGAGCGCGCGCGCTTCGGCCGCTTTTGCTGCACCCGTTCTATAGGCTTCTCCAACGGCCTTTGCGGACTGACCGGCTGCGGTCTCACCCACAGCTGTTGCCGCTGCCTTCGCGCCCTTGCTTGCGCCATTCACAGCTGCAGCCGTAGCTGCGCTCATTCCCGTCTTTGCGGCCTGAATGCCCTTTCCAGCAACAAGATAGGCGGGATTTAAAACTTTGCCCGTCAGAATAGCTAAACCCACCTTAGGAAGAATCTGACAAACGCGAACCGTTTGCTCTTCGTTATTAAAGCATCCGTAGTCGTCAAAATTTTCGGTCGCGTAGCGCCAAGCGCCGGCTACCATCTTTTCAATCACGCCAAAGAGAAGCGGATCTTCGCTCCAGGCATCTCCCACCGCTCTTGCAGCGTTGGCCATACCGGACTTCCATCCTGCTTTGTGCATGTTTTCGGCTTGCTTGCTGGCGAAGGATTTAAACTTCTCATAAAGAAGCTTCATGCCATCGAGCTCGAGCATGAGCTGTTTGATCACGCCCGTCGCGCAATCTTTGAAATGCGGCGAGAACATGAAGTAAGCGACGAAGTTCTTTTCGTTCGGCTTTCTGCGCTGAGCCTCCGGAATCTTGAAGCAGGAATCATCTTCTTTCTGCGTTGGAGTCGCGACGACTTTTGAGACATCAACCGCTAAGTTTCTTGCGGCTGGAGCGGGATTTGATACTGGGGCACAAGGCGCGGACTTGCTATCACTCAGAGCCGATAGCACCGCCCCCGTAAAGCCCAGGTAAGCACTGTTTTCCGCGTATCGGCCGCATGCACTTTCCGCAGGCGCATTGATCGCGTCTTTTCCGCAGTGATATTTCTTTCCAATGTATTTCCAATACTCGGCCTGGTCATCGACAGCCTGCTTGTAGATTTTGTCCGTACAAGTAGAAGAAGACGAACCACTCGACTTCTGCCAATCCCGCTTGATGGCATCCAGGTTCCAGAGCCTTGCACCCACATTACTGGATTCACGGTTTCCGCGGATCAGATAGCTGGATTGATCAACCTGGCTCCAGCAGCCTGAATCGAGCGAAATAGATCCAGCACTCGCCTCAAAGGCAGCGGAATTGGTCAATGAAACGATGATAACCCCAAGGGCGATGTTTAGCTTCCGAATGGGTGATACCTCTTGAGGATTTCAGCCACTTGCGCGCGATCCCTGGCCTTTGGCCCTGCAAGCTCGCTGTAATTGATTTGGCCGTAGCCATCCTTAAGAAAGTATTTCCATTCCTCGAATCGGATCAGCTCGCCTTTTGCGCTCTGATAAGTTCCGATGAGAACGATTTTGTGACCGTTGGAAAGCTTCGCGCGTTCGAGCTTCTCCACTTTCCAATCCTTGATGCCTGCAAACTGATTGGGAATCTCGCTTGCAGACTTCGTCACTTCGATAAACTCTTTGTCATTACTTGTTGGGACATCTCCCTTGATGGAATCATCTTCCATTGTCGAGATGTAGGCTTTGCGATCCGCTTCGCCTTTCCAGCTTCGGACACTTCCGAAAGTCTGGCCCTGCGTCCAGCCTGCAGGCGCGCTAAAGAGCGCTTCCGCGGCAAACGCTTCTTGCGCAAATGCAGAAAGTCGCGTCTGGGAGGCAACCATCAGACCCAGGGCCGCAAGCCCTGCCAGACTGATGATGCTGATTCTCCCGAGACGCGACTTTTGCTTCATTTGAACCACCTAGTTTTTACAACCAGAGGACTAATCGTTTGGACAATCAGGTCAGCGATTACTTCGCTGCCTTAGGGTTCACGCAAGCACCTTCTGCTTCGCGAAGAGCTTTGTCTTCTTCAGCAGCAGCTGCCTTCATGCAGGCCGCGCCTTTGCACTTGCCTTCAGCTTCGAGGCGTTGTGCAACGCGAGGATGAGCGTCCAAGAGGACGTCTTCCACTTGAGCCAAGTCTTCACCCTTCAAGCTTCCGGATTGTTCCATCCGATCGAGGTCTTTTCTCAGCGCGAGGTTGATCTCGCGAGCTGCCATGACTTCGGGGCTGGTCAGGTTTGCACCCAAGTTCGTGCGATAATCTGCGCTCTTTGCAGCCAGGGTCTCAAGGCCGTCAGCAAACTTCTTAGGATCCTTGGACTTCATCATGAGACGAGCCAGGCCTTCTTTTGCAGACTTGGTCTTGGAGACAAGAGCCTTAGCAATCGTTGGAGCTGCCTTACCGACAACTGCACCACCTGCCAAGAAACCACCTTGCATCAAGGCAGTGTTTCTCACCCAGTGATCCGCAGCTTCTTGAGCTTCAGCGTATTGCTTAGCATCAACGACATCTTCTTCCTTACCTTTTTCGACACCGATCTTAGCCACTTGCTTGAAGGTATCTTCAGCCTTGGCTTGGACCTTTTGGTAATCGTTATAGGTCATCGCTGCGCCAACCCATCCGCCGGAGGCCATGGATGCTAACGAAAGCATCTTGCCCGCGCCCGTGAGCTTGGTTGCAGCGCCTGCACCTGCGCCAGTGACGGCGAAGGCAGCAAAGCTTGCGCCCATCTTTTCCCACTCAAGCTTATGCATCCACTGAGTTGCAGCAATTGCAGCACCGCAATCTTGTGGGTTCTTGGCGAGATACTTTTCCATCTCAGGAGTGAGCGTTGCGTAGTACATCAAGTCACGCTCATTCTTGTCAAAGGTTGGCATCATGTCGCGAGTGCTGAACGCTGGGAACGTCACCGTGCCCTTGGCGATCGCCTTCTCGGTCACATCTTTTTCATGCTGTGCATCTTGAATCAGACGATCGATCGTCTTTGACCACTCGCCATTGGACCATTCAGGAGATCCGTTTGCGGAAGCCCCGCTTGGCTTTGGCAAGTAGGCTACAAGGTACAAACCGTTCTTTTGGATCCCGTTAGAAAGGGTGCTCGCATAGTCTGCCTTTGCAGCAGCTTCGATTTCCTTTTCCTTGGCGCCGTTTCTAGCAACGCCGTCGTTATAAACTTCGAATTCGGATTTTTGAAGATTGCCCGTCACTGCTTCAGGGAAAGCATTTGGAATGAACGGAAGCTTGGAGCTGGTGAATGGCTTGAGCTCCGAGCTGATTTGATGCTTTCCGTCTTTGCTGGAAAGATTGGAGCGAGCCAGATTCTTTCTCAAGTCGCCGACGAATGCACCGTACTGACCCTTGATCTCATCAACCTTCTTCTTACAGTCAGCCGATGGGCTTGAGCTCTCGAAGCACTTCTTGGTTTCAACCCAGTACTTCGTTCTCTTATCGAGATCTTTCAGATACTGATCTTTAGCAACGTCGCCGAGCATCGCGCCGATCTTTGCAGCTTCCAAGGAGCTGCTGAGATTCGCGCCAATTTTTGGAGTCGCGACTTCGACGGCAGCAGCGCAGCCCTTGGCTTCAAGAGCTTTCTTCTCTGCGTCCGTCTTGACGATCCTGACGTTCTTACAAGCTTGAAAAGGGACCGCGTCCTCAGCCATTGCTGGAGCGAGAGGGCTTGCAGCCATCACCGCGGTCATCGTGATCCATCCGAGATTTTTCTTCATAGGCTATATTTTCTCCAGAATAAGAACTTATCCATGACCCTATCGCCGTTTTTGCGAAATAACTTTAGCCGTGTCGGGCCGACCCTGGCTCAATTGGGCATCGGATTTATTCTATTTTTAAATAGCCGGGAAAAATAGATGTAAAATTTATGACTATGACCTGTCAGCGGGCTGACAGTCCCCCCCGCTAAGCTTGCTGAACAAAACGGATCTTCGGCTCTCTTATGAAGGTGAGAAAACATCCCATTTTGATTAAATTGAAATTAATGAATCGCCGCCTCCTGAAACTGATTTTTTTCTCCATCGCTCTCCATGCAGCGATCTTTGCGGCGTTCACTGTGTCACTCAGGACCCAGAGAATGGACATGCCTTCACCAGGTGAGAGCCACATCGGTCCTCTAGCCATCGAAGTGGGTGGTGAGCCCAAGACTGAGGCGCCATCTCATCCTGCTTCAAAACAGCTTTCTTCCCAGCAAGCCGTGACCACAAACTCCTCGGCAGAATCTGCCCATCCGGAAAGCGGAGCCAGCCGCGGCTCAAACTCAGGCCCCGTCGCCATCAATTCATCTGATCCTTATTACTCAGAAATCCGCGCCAGAATCGAATCCCACATCCACTACCCCCCAGCCTTCGCCCGCCGAAGACTTCAAGGCCAAGTGCAAGTCACCCTCACCCTGCTTTCCAATGGATCCATCTCATCATTAGATGTCGCCCACTCCAGCGGCACCTCCGAACTCGATCAACTCGCCCTCGACTCCGTCCGAGCCGCATCCCCCTTCCCAACTTTCGAATCCACCTCCCCAGCCCGCAAACTCGAACTCCCGATCACCTTCCGCCTCCGCTAACCAAAAGGTGGTCGCCTCCTTTTTGTAGCGCACCTGCAGCAAAGTCCGATTTCCGAACAAATCAAAACGCGTTTGGAACTGAGATAAAAAGCCTCGCTGTGACATCCTGTCACACTTCCCAGACGGCATCCTGCCTGGAAGGGCTCGGTTTTTATCTCAGTTCCAAACGCGTTTTGATTTGGCCGGAGATCGAATGATAACGCGCCATCGCTACAAAAAGGAGGCGACCACCTTTTGGCACCTTTTGGGTAAATTTTGCCTCTCGAGATCGTGCTCTGAACCTCCGATCAGAAAGATGCAGCGGGAATGGATTATCCCGCTCGCGAGTTCGCACGGAGGCAAAGACTATGAGTAAAACTATCGAACACAATTGGCGCAATTGGATGATGTGGGTTCTTTCCGGGATGATTCTCATCACGGTCAGCGGTTGCCGCTTCGGAAATCACGTCGACACGGGAGCCTCTCAAGACATCGGGGCATCCGGCTACTACTCCACTCGCCCCACCTCTTATACTGTCACCACGACTCAAACAACGGGTGGAAACCATGTTCTCAACATGAGCGTGACTTCAGTTCCCACCATTATAAGCAATTACTTTACTGACCCGACAACCTTGGTGATGCTGGACTCGGCCACCGGAAGATACGCAGTCTTCCCACCGACCTCGGGCAACCCGACTTCCTACCAGGACATTTACCTTGCGGCCAACGGCAAGTCCTTTGGCATCAGCGAAGAGATGGGATGGGAACAGGCTTGGACTGACCCTGCCTGCCAGATCAATACGAGCTACGAAATCAGCGGTAACTTGAGTGCCTTGGGCGCGAGCGATCCGAAAACGATGTCCACTTCCCTGGGCCGCATTCCGCTCACAGGCCGACTTTCATTGAGAGCCACTTACAAAACAAGCTTTCAGGGGAATTGTACGGCGAGTTGGCAAGCGATGGCTGATTGCTATCAGACTCTCACGTCCTGCCCGGGCGCAACCGCCGGCGATCAGGTTCAAGCCCAGAAAGTGGCGCAATCCACCTACGACTTCTGGGTCCAGGTCGGCGCTCTTTCTCTCAGTGAGATTGCGACAACCCATGAACTTCGCTTTGACGTAAGCTACCAATAGGGTAAAAGTATAGGCATGCGCCTATCCAACAAAGTCGTATTAGCTTCATTGAATCGCGAAAAATTTGAAGAAATGCAGGCCCTTTTGGCCGCTTATCCGCAGGTCGAGCTCGTGCAGGCCAGCGATTTCATCCGCAACGCAAGCAAACTGGGCTTCGTTGAGCGGTACGACACCTACTTCGAAAACGCCATCGCCAAGGCACGCCTTGCTAACGCAGGATGCCACTACCCTTGTCTGGCCGATGACTCTGGCCTCGAAGTCGACGCCTTGAACGGCAAGCCTGGCGTTCGCAGCCATCGCTACGCCACTCCCAAGGCAGGCATGACTCAAGATCAAGCCAACGTGGAACTTCTATTGAGCGAAATCCGCGGATCCGCAACCCGCAACGCTCGCTTCACCTGCACCCTCGTTCTTTTGGTTGAGGGAATCATGATTCAGGCAACGGGCGTTCTTGAAGGAACGATTGCCGATAAGCCTCGCGGCACCAACGGCTTTGGCTACGACCCGGTCTTCATTCCAGCTGGCACCAACAAAACCCTGGCTGAAATGACCTCCGACGAGAAGAACGCCATCTCTCATCGTGCAAAAGCCCTTCACGACCTCATGGCTCAAGTGAAGAGCCACGGAATCGTGTTCGCTAAGCCTTAAGTACCAGGTTTTGGCCCCAGCTTAGATCCGCCAGAAGTACTTGTAGTAGACCCACTTCATGTACTCACCTACGGTGACGTGCACGCCGTGTAGGCTTCCACGCCATTCGCCCTCGCCAAAGGGCTCTTGAAGGGCTGAAAGAGTCTGAATCTGGATGTTCAGGCCATGCGTTTTGAGGGTTCGATCAAAAATAAACGCGGCCCGCTTCATATGATAAGGCGAGGTCATCAGTAGGATTCGCTTGAGCCCCCGCTTTTCGGCAAACCGGGCCAGCCAAAGCGCATTGGACTCGGTATTGGTGCTTTCGGTCTCAAGATAGACCTGGTCTGGCTTGATGACAGGCCGGACACCGGCTCTGAGTTGCCTGACAAAGACCGGCCAGGTCGACTGCGGACCCATTCCTGAGATGTAGAGAAGTGGCGGGTTTTTTGGAGGATTTTCATTCTGGCCGTCTTCCCGGTAGCGATACCAAAGATCTCCGGCAGCAGCGATCCGTCCCCTTCCCCCCGCTAAGCAGACAATGGCATCCACGTCAGGGAGATGCACTCCGTCCACCGTATCTTGGTACTCGTAGATATCTCCGGCCAAAATCAGGGGCAAAGCCATGGACCCTAGAGCAATCCCCAGGACCAAAAAAGTCAGGTGAATGAAAATTCCTCGAACCTTACGCATGCGTCTATTGCTTAAGCAGAGCATATTCTAGGTTTTCGGTCTTGCAAAATCGGCAGTTCTTGAATAAGTCTAGTTCCTCCTGACTACAAGCAGGTTCGACCTCTGATGAGCTGACCTATACGAGAAGCCTTGGAGAGTCGGCTAAAACATTTTACGGAACAGTTGTCGAGGCGGGTTGGGCCCGCCGCGCATATAAAGGATTCGTGTCATGGCCCGTTTTTGTGAATTTTGTAATAAAGGTCCTGTGAGCGGCAATTTGATCTCTCACTCCAACATCAAGACCCGCACCCGCTGGCTGCCGAATTTGAAAAACATGAAGGCCGTCATCAACGGAACCACCCGCTCGGTTAAGGTTTGCACCCGTTGCATCCGTTCCGGCGTTGTGACCCGCCCAGTGAAGCGCAACTACAAGCCAGCTGCTAACGCTAGCTAAGCGCTTCTCTTAAAGTACAAGTTCAAAAGGCGCCTTTCCTGTTTTCAGGAAGGGCGCCTTTTCTTTTTTATTTATGACCGGCTCAACAATCGGTCTCTCTCCATATTCATTGCTCAAACAAAAGCGGCGTTTAAGCCAGTGGCTTAAACGCCGTTAGTTTTTTAAACAATTTGGGTAAATGAGTTCTACTTAATCGCCAAAACTTCAATCTCAACCAGAACGTCTTTCGGAAGACGCGCAACTTCCACGGTCGAGCGAGCTGGAGGAGTTCCGCCAGCTTCGGTGACATACTTGCCGTAAACAGCGTTCACTTTTGGGAAGTCATTCATCGACTTCAAGAAAATCGTCGTCTTGACCACGCGATCGAGACCGGTGCCTGCTGCTTCAAGAACAGCAAGAACGTTCTTCATCACTTGCTCAGTCTGTGCTTCGACCTCGGTGCCGACGATGGCGCCAGTCTCAGGATGAAGCGGGATCTGGCCTGAGCAGAAAACCATGTTTCCTGCTTCAATCGCCTGGCTGTATGGGCCGATCGGTTGTGGGGCGTTCTTGGTCAAAACATCTTTAATCGATGCTGGCATTTACTCATTCTCCTTAATGTATTGAGAAAATGGCAGAGCAGGTTCTCACCCACTCTGCCTTACAAGTTAATCGCGATTCACGGTCTCAGCAGCGGCTGCAGCCGCGGCCTTGCCGCGTTCTCTATCTGCGCGCTTGTGGCGCACCTGAATATCCATGGCGCAGATTGCAGCCATGTTGACGACGTCGTTGACGTCGCTGTTCTGCTGCAGAACGTGCACAGGCTTGTTCATTCCGACCAGGATCGGGCCAATCACCTCAGCCGATCCCATCCGATACATGAGCTTGTAAGCGATATTTCCGGACTGAAGATCCGGGAAGATCAGAACGTTGGCATCACCTGGCACCATGTTGAATGGGAAGCTCTCTTTGGAGATCTCAGGCGTGACAGCCGTATCCGCCTGCATTTCGCCATCAATCTTCAGATTCGGCATGCGCTCGCGAACTATCTCGGTCGCACGGCGAACCTTCACGGCACTTTCGTGACCGTTGGATCCAAAGTTTGAGAACGAGAGCATCGCGACTTTCGGTTCTTCGACCGAGTAGCGGCGTGCGAGCTCTGCGGTTTGGATGGCGATATCCGCAAGCTCTTCCGCCGTTGGATTGATATTGACCGTCGTATCGGCAAACCAAAGCACGCGACGCTTGAAGATCATCATGTAAATACCCGCCAGGCGTGAGCCTGGATTTGGGCCGATGACCTGGATCGCAGGACGAAGCGTCTCAGGATAGCTTTGAGCAGTACCACCGACCATTCCGTCGGCATCACCCATCTCCACCATCATCGCAGCGAAGTAATTGTTGTTCTTCATCGTCTGGCGCGCGAGGTTGTAAGTCATTCCCTTACGCTGACGGCGCTTGGTGTACTCTTGCGCGTACTTATCACGAAGAGGTGACATCGAAGGACGAATGATCTTCACGCCCTTGAGGCCTTCTTCAAGACCGAGATCCTTGATCTGACGCATGACGATTTGATCATCACCCAGAAGAATCGGCTCACAGATTCCCTCTTCACGCGCAACGTTCGCAGCGCGAAGGACTTTTCTGATCTCGCCTTCCGGGAAAACAATCGTTGCGCGTTTTCCAGACTCAGCAGAGATAACCTGGTTCTTGATTCCGCGCATGACCGTGTAGCTTGAGCCCAGGAGAGACTCAAGGCTGTTGCGGTATTGCTTGATGTCGAACTTCTTACGGGCAACGCCCGACTGCATCGCGGCTTCAGCAACGGCAGGGGCAACCCAGAGAAGAACACGGCGATCAAATGGCTTTGGAATCAGATAGTCGCGGCCAAACTTAAAGCGAAGACCGCCATAAGCGCGAGACACGGCTTCTGGTACTTCTTCCTTTGCAAGCTGAGCGAGAGCCTTAACGGCTGCCATCTTCATTTCTTCGTTGATGGCTTGAGCGCTCGTGTCCAAAGCTCCACGGAAAATAAAAGGAAAGCCCAGAACGTTATTCACTTGGTTTGGATAGTCCGAACGTCCGGTCGCCATGATGGCGTCTGGACGAACTCTCAAAACTTCTTCTGGCAGAACTTCCGGATCAGGGTTTGCCATCGCAAAGACGATCGGATCGCGGGCCATATTTTTGACCATGTCGACCGAGATGCCGTCCTTGACGGAGACGCCGACGAAAGCGTCCGCGCCTTCAAGCGCCTGACCAATCGTGCGCTTATCGGTTTCAACCGCAAAGCGCTCTTTATAAGGGTTCATCCCCTCTTTGCGTCCTTTGTAAATGACGCCCTTGGAGTCGCACATGATGATGTTCTCGCGGCGAACACCCAGGTTCAGGTAAAGGTTTGCGCAAGCGATTGCAGCAGCACCGCCGCCGCAGAACACAACGCGAACTTCATCGATCTTCTTGTTAACGATCTCAAGCGCGTTCAAAAAGGCCGCGGCGCTGATCACGGCCGTGCCGTGCTGATCGTCGTGGAAAACGGGAATTTTCAGGCGCTTTTTGAGCTCTTCTTCAATGTAGAAGCACTCAGGCGCCTTGATGTCCTCAAGATTGATTCCACCAAAGGTTGGCTCAAGCATCTCGCACGCACGGATGACGTCATTTGGGTCCTTGGCGTTGAGCTCGATATCAAAAACATCGATATCGGCGAACTTCTTGAAGAGAACGCCTTTTCCTTCCATGACAGGCTTTGAAGCTGCGGCGCCAATGTCGCCCAAGCCCAAAACTGCCGTGCCGTTGGAAACTACAGCGACCAGGTTTCCCTTGGCCGTGTATTCGTAAATCAGTTCTTCCTTCTCCGCGATCATACGGCAGGGTTCAGCAACACCTGGCGAGTAAGCCAGTGAGAGATCCTGCTGGGTCGCTACTGGTTTGGAGGGAATAACTTCAATTTTACCTTTTCGCCCACGCGAATGGTATTCCAACGCCTCTTTGTAGATTGTCATAGGTTGCCCAGACTATTGGAAAGCTCCTCGACATGCAAGGAGTCCCACCAGCTTAACGCGCCGCGCATCTTACTCTTTCCGCTATCTCAATTTAAATGCTCAACCATTTGAAACTTCATGGGATTGCCCAACTCAATTTGAAGATTAATTCTGACAATCAGCGAAGAGCTATGGCACCATTATAAATAAATGAAAAAGCACTTATGGATGCATCTTGCTGGCATTGGATCGCTGGCGCTTTTTTCGTCTGTCCCGGCGCACGCGGATTTCTTTATTCACTCGTGGGACAATCATCACTCGGGCGTCGGGTTATTTGATCTGGGCGCAGACCTCATGTGGTATCGCACGACGTCCAACTTCGATTCGACGGGATCGACCTTTGAGCCCAGCGGGTTGAGTTCCTATCAGCGTGTTCTTTTGGATCTGAACGTAGGCTATGGGATCACGCCCAAACTGAGCGTTTACGGACGCCTCGATTGGGAAATGTCCAAGGTGGACTCAACCAATACCTCAGCTTTCACCGGAACTGGCTATGGCTTAGGCGATCAAACGGTGGGCCTCAACTACCGAATTTATGAAAAGGCTCATACGGGCTTCATTGATCTTCAAGGCCAGGTCGATTTTCCGGCCTATAGCAACACGGTCGCTCCAGCCAACGGCACGGACGTGACCAATGCCCCTAACCTGGGTGATGCCAGCGTGGACGTCACTGGCGGCGCCTTTCTCACCTACGTTCTTGCCGAGAAAGCCCAGAACGATGTGAGGTTTGTGGGTGGCGTAGGCTATACCTATCGCAGCAGTTCATTTTCGGCAGCCATTCCCTGGAGCGCGCAGGTTGCTCTTCAACCCAAGCGCGAAGGTTTTGTTGCTCAAGTGGGCGGCTTCGGCATTCAATCACTCAACACCGACAGTCATCCCGGCAATGCAATTCTTTTGAACACCTCGGCGGGAAGCCTCGGCACGGGCGGAAGCTACATCACCAACGCCATCAACCCCTCTCACGCCACCTTGCGTGGACTTGCAGGCTGGCGCACACGCGATGACCTTCAGTTCACCGCAAGCATCGCTCAAAGCGTCTGGGGTCATGAAGCTCCTAACGGCTTAACGCTCGCCTTTGGTTTTCAGACGCATTTTGGCGGAGAGAAAGATACGGGCCCGCAAGATCCGGCGCTACAAAGCACAATCAAGTACGGTCGCTCCAACCGGGGCTACGTCAATTACGGGCTTGAGGCCAAAGTCCTTCGCGCGAACGATCGCTTTCAACTCGTCAAAGTCGACAAGGGCTTGGATCAAGGCGTTCAAATCGGTGACACTTTTGACATTTTCATGACCAACGCGGACGGCTCTGTTGGATCCGCCGTTGCTCGTGGACGCGTGACTTCGGCCAAAGGCAGCGAAGCCGCGATCAAGATCGAAGAGTATTTCAGGGAAGTTTGGATTGAAGAGGGCTTCACCGCCCGCCGACCCATTGAATGATTCATTGGACTATTCAGGGAATGACTCAGGGAGAAAGAGTCCAGGGAGAAAAAGTTTATGACGAGAGCTAAGTTTATTAAACGCGTAGCGAGCAAAGCCCGCCTCGCCACTAGCGCGGCAATTGCCCTTGCAGCGATTTTTGGATCCGCAAACAGCTATGCCGCGAAGTTTGCCAATCAGTTTGTTGAGTTTGAGCTTCCTCCTCAATGGCAATGCAATCTTGAAGGCGCCGAATGGGTTTGCCAGAGTTTAGATGAGCAGAAAAAGCGCGATGCGATCATCGTTCTTGCGGCAAAGCTGAAGGGCGATCAGGACAGCCTCGATCAGTACCTCGCCTATCTCAAAAATCCCAAGACCTATAACAACATCAAAGGCTCTCCGGTCACCTCGACCCCAAAATACGCCAAAAACATCCAGATCGGTGATCATCCTTGGGTGGATTCCCTCCACATGGCCTCTGAGATCCCTGATTTCTACACCCGTTATTTAGCAACGGTGAAGAACGACATCGGCGTCCTGGTCACCTACTCGATCAACAAGAACAAGTACGCCGAATACCAGCCTCAATTCGAGAACATGGTGAACACGCTCAAGGTCTTCCGCAAGCCTGGCGCTCCCCTCAACGGCGGCACCAATCTTTTTGGTATCAATGTTCCAAAGCCTGACGAGGGCACCGTCTTCAATCCAGGCATGATCCCAGGCGGTGAAAACAAGCCAAAGAAAGCAAAAGACGATCTGCCGTTTGAATACATCCTGGCAGGAGTTGTTCTCGTTGCCTTCATCATCTGGCGGAGAAAGAAAGCCGCTGGCGGCTAAAAAAGCCACGAGCTAAAACGGTTCGCGGGGCCGGGCCTTCTTTCGCACTTGGCCTCCCAGACTCTTCAGTTAACCGAATGGGCTTTATCGCTTCACCAGCGTAAAGCCCATTTTCTTTAGAGCACTTTGCGCAGGTTTTGGTCCCAGAACTAGGATGCTTCTCTCATCATCCGCAAAAAGCTTGTGCGCCAGGCGCTGAAGATCGGCAGGCGTCACGGCATCCACTTGCTTGCAGACTTCCTCAACGCTCACGTAACGCCCAAAGATCATCTCGTTCCGAGCAATGCTCGACATGCGAGACTCCGCGCTGTCGGAGGACAAAAGGATCGTGCCTTTCAGATTGTCTTTAATCGTCTCAAGCTCTTTCTTAGTGAGAGGCTTTGCCTTCACATGATTCACGCACTCCTCCACCAGCTTCAGGCAAAGCGGCACTTGCGAGGCGTTTGTCGCGGCATAAATCGAGAAAATCCCCGTATCCGTGTAAGGGGCCAGGCATGAGTAGACCGTGTAAGCGAGCCCGTTCTTCTCGCGAATCTCCTGAAAGAGTGTCGAGCTCATTCCCCCGCCCAAGTAAACGTTCAGAAGAAACGCCGCAAAGCGATCCTCTGATGTGTAAGTGGGTCCTGGAACCGCCCAAACCACATGGCACTGCTCCGTGCTGCGATCAATCCACCAACGCCCCGAGCAAGATTCAGGCGCATTGAGCGAATCCAGCGTGGGCTTTGGAAGTTTCGTCGGACGTCCTGGCCATTTCTTTTTGATCAGTGGAGCCATCTTTTTAATGACGGACTGATGAGTGACATTTCCTGCCACGGAGATCACGATCTGATCCGGCCGGTAGTGCGTGTAAAAATATTTCAGAACTTCGGCACGCTTCAATGAATTGATGCTTTTTTCGGTCCCAAGAATCGCGCGTCCGATTCCGTGATTCGGATAAAAGAGCTCATAAAAAATATCGTGCGCCAGCTCTTCCGGAGACTCATCGACCATGGAGATCTCTTGAAGAATCACCTTGCGCTCGCGCTCCAGCTCTTCGGCTTCAAACGTGGAATTCAAAATCACGTCAGACAAAATATCCAGCCCAAGCCCGATATCACGATCCAGAAGCAGAACATGGAAGCACGTGTTCTCGCGACTTGTGAAAGCGTTGAAATCGCCTCCCACCCGATCAACCTCGCGAGCAATATCCAGCGCCGTGCGCTTTTTCGTGCCCTTGAAAACCATGTGCTCAAGGAAATGCGAAACACCGACTTCCTTGGCATTCTCATGCCGCGTTCCCACTTTTACCCAAACACCCACGGACAAACTTCGAAACTCGGGATGTCTTTCGGAGAGAACAGTGAGGCCATTCGGAAATACGGTCTTTTTGAATTGAGGTTTGCGCGCCATTTCTAGTTTTAAAATAGCGTGTTTCGCCTGCATTTGTCGAGAAGTAGGCGCCACAAGGGGCCGCCAAAATGACAAGCCGGACGAGAACACGCAATGACGCACTGATTCGTTCGCCGGCAAGGAAACCGATCAAGAACCAGGAGCTTCACCTTTAAATTCCTTATGTTGAAATTCATAATATCCTTAGCTCAGGCCTATAGCTTCTGCCGAGCCTTGCCGATAATAGAGGTATGAAGAACTGCACTCTATTGATGGCTATGGGTATGGCGTTGAGCCTCTCTTCTCTGAATGCGTTTGCCGCATGCGAGAACCCTCAGTACCAAGAATGCCTGGCTCGCCTCAGCACCCATGCTGAACTGGCCAAGAGTTCGCCTTCGCAAGCCACTTCAAAAGACTTCATTACAAAGGACCGAGTCTTTGACTTTGCTCCAATGAATGAAGACATTGGACCAGAAACGATTGGTCCAACGACCTTCAATCGAATCTATAAAGATTTGCTCTCTAACATCGAGCGCCAAGGCCAGTTTCTTTCTTCAGAAGGAATTTATCAACATACTCAAATGCTCAACATGCTTTGCGAACAGAGCAAGACCAATCCAGATGTGATTGATGTTCTCGCAAAGTACGAAGCTCAACACTCAGGATCTCCAAGCCAAAACCTGGGACTCATGGGTGGAGCATTGGCCATTGCAGCCCTCATCGTTGTAGGCCTCTTCTCTCTCTCGCACAGACAGAAGGGCACCTCTTCTGCCGGCAATGTGATTGCATTGCCTACGCGGAAAAAGAGCGACGACGATCAAAAGCAAAACGCCGCTTAATCGCACTCCGATTTTTCTCAGCGCTTGAAAAGGAGTCGCCGGAGCTCGCTGCCTAAGCCTTCTTGCGACGACGAGGTTTTTTCTTACTCGCCTTCTTCTCCGCTTTCCGCATTGAGCGCTCCACCACGGAGAGTGTTTTCTTAAGACGCGCCACATGCGCAATGGCCGTTCCAGGAATGGTCATGGGCTGAGTCGCGATCCCGATGATGATGCCGGTGTGGGGCGCACGGATTTGAGTCACGGTTCTTCCAAACGGATTCAAGATCTCGCCGATCGTATCGCCCTTATAGACGAGATCGCCTGGGCGAATATCAAGATCCAGGATGCCGCCCTTCTCCGCACGAATCCATTCACTCTCGCGCACAATCACTTGAAACGGAGGGCGCTTGTGACCGACCGAGGCAGGAAGCATTTTCATTTCCGCCAAAACGTTCAAAACGCCACGCAAGCCGGCTTGCGAAACACGCTTTGAGAAACGGCCCGTCTCCCCTGCTTCAAACAAAATAGTCGGCACGCCCACCTTCGTGGCCTCGCGCCTGAGCGAACCCCGAATGCCGGTCTGATTGACCATGACCGTTGCGCCGAAAGCGCGCGCCAGTTTTCTCACTTCCGGATCCGACATATCTCCACGCACATGTGGAAGATTGGAGCGGCCACTGGCGGCCGTGTGCAGATCGATTCCAAAGTCGCATTTGGATACGACCTCTTTGAAAATCCGGTGCGCAAACGTCTGCGCATTGTTGCCGTTCTTTTTTCCAGGGAAGAATCGATTCAGATCGCGATGATAAGGCAGATAGCGGGACTGCCCAAGAAAGCCTGGAATATTGACCACAGGAATAGCAATCAGAGTCCCCGAAAGCTGCTCATGGTCGATATCAAAGATCAGGCGGCGGACAATATCCGTCCCATTAATTTCATCTCCATGGATGGCGGCGGTAACAAAAGCAGTCGGTCCAGGTTTTTTGCCGCGGATGACCGTGACCGGAATCAAAATTGAAGATGAAAGGAAGGACTCAGAAACTTTCAGATAGATTTCGCGGGTCTCGCCCGGATGAATCACTATCCCACTGACTGTAAAGGACGTGGTGCTTGAGTCCATGTTCGCTTTCTATTATAACGGCCTTAATAAAGAAACACACGTGAAGAGCACCAAAAAAACCCCCTCCAAACAGGCTCGCTCCCGAACTCCCAAGACCCCTGAGGTCCTTCCAAAAGAAGTGCGTCGTGAAGTGCGTCCCGAAATAGGTTACGACGAGCTCGACGAGGACTTATCTAATTCGGATTTAGAGGATGAACTTTCTGAATCAGAAGATGCTTCCGAAGAGCCTTCTGAAGAAGAGATTCAGTCTCAGCTTC
>JBJMMA010000160.1:0-11872 GCA_045805065.1 Bdellovibrionia bacterium
CGGCGCAGGAAAGAGGAAGGCTTACGGTCGTTCCAAAGCCTTATCCGAAACTTTGAGTTTTTCTCATTCAGAGCTTCCGTCTCTTAAATAGTTACTGTTAAAATCGGCGAAGACTTCATGGCTTTAAAAGACTTAAGGACGAGTCTTCACGATGCAGTATCTATTTTGGGAAGGCGCCTTCGCGATGGCGTATGAGACCTGGATCGGTCCAACGTATCTGAGCGGCGTGGCGGGTGAGTTGGGTGTAGGCGTGATGTGGGTGGGGCTTTTGACCTCCATCCCGGCCATCGGGGCTGTTGCGCAGCTCCTGGGGCTTTGGCATCTCCATCAAGCGCGTTCTATCAAGACCTATGCAATCCGCCTGGCAGGAGCCGCGCGCGGGCTTTGGGCGATTCCTGTTTTCCTGGCCTGGTATTGGGGCATTCGAAGTTTCTCTCTGCATGAGCCTTTTCCCGCGACTCGTTGGTTTTTAGCGGCCGCGATCTGCTCTTGCCTTTCAGCGGTTGTGGGATCTGCCAGTGGCGTTGCCTGGATGTCGTGGGTGAGGGATACCGTTCCTCAGAATTTTCGCGGACGGTTTTTCGGGCTTCGTCAGCGCTACACGATGGCCGCAGTCATTGCGGCGCATGCGATCGCGGTTCTTCTGATCGGCTGGAAGCCTTCGGGCATTCATCTGGGCTACGGGATTCTTCTGGTCCTGGCTCTGGCAAGTGCCGCGCTCTCCACTTACTTTCTGGCGCAGGTGAGGGACGTGCGACGCCCTTCCGTCCAAGAAGCAATGAGTTTCTCGCAACTTCTTGAGCCTTTTCAAAACGAGCGATTTCGCTCTCTCATTCTCTTTGGCTCCGTATTTAATGGAACCGTGCAGATGGCGGGACCGTTTTTTCCCTATTACTTCACACGCGAGCTTCATCTCTCGATGAGCACGGTTTCGTTCTGGACCATTCTGACCCATGTCGGGTGGTTTGCAGCTTCGGTTTATTGGGGAAAGTGCGCGGACGGAAAAAGACGCTTGAGTGTTCCGTTCTGGACGGCGCTTTGTCTGATCGCGATGTCGCCTGCGTTCTATATTTTCGCATCACCCCAGGCGGCTCTCTGGATCGGACCAATCGATTATTTTACGAACGGGATTTTCTGGGCAGGCTATAGCCTGGTTTATACGACGCTTCTTTTGGAGGTGTGTCCTGCTGAGCGCTGCGGACTTTATTATTCGGTTTATGCCGCATGCAATGGATTGGCAGGTGCCGCGGGTGGGCTTTTAGGCGGTCAGCTTGCACTGATTCTGATTCCGATGGGTGGCTTTCGAGCGCTTTGGGCTTTGGCCACGGTCTTACGACTGGGCGTGATCGCATTCATGTATCCGCTTTTGATTCAGGGCAATACGACAGAATCCGATTGCACCCCAGTCGCGCACCCAGTAGCTTCTTAGCTACTATGCTCGAATGGTTACATGAACTTCACTCGGCCGCAGGTATTTCTCATCTTATTGAAGTGGGAGGTCTCTACGTTTTGATGGCGATCGTCTTTGCTGAGACAGGACTGCTTGCAGGGTTCTTTCTGCCAGGCGATTCGCTTCTCATCACGGCCGGAGTTCTTGCTAATCCTTTGAACCCGAATCACATCTCCACGCTTGAGATCGCGACGCTGAATTTCTGTCTGGCGTTGGCAGTCATCTGCGGAGATCAACTGGGATACTTCCTGGGCACCAAAGCGGGGGGAGCGATCTGGAATCGTCCGGATGGACGCTTCTACAAACGCAAGCACCTGGAAGCTGCGCAAGGCTTTTATCAAACCTACGGTGGCTTCTCCGTGATTGCCGCCAAGTATGTCCCGATCTTCAGAACTTTCGTTCCCTTTGTCGCAGGCATTGCGCGCATGCCTTATCGCAAGTTTGCGATGTGGGACATCTCAGGCGGAATCCTCTGGATCAGCTCGCTTCTCTGGATTGGCTATTTCTTAGGCCAGACCCCGCTTGCCAATCGCCTCGATAAACTCATCTTGGTCGTGATCGTTGTCTCGTTACTTCCGATGGCATTTGGCGCTTTGAAGCGCTGGCTTGCCTCTCAAAAAAATGCGGTTAAGGCTGAATAAGTCGAAAAAATTACGCACGGCATAAAGATCGCTTGGCAACCTCTCTTCTCGCTGATAGAGAAGCGGCCATGCTCATAAGCCGTCTTTGGATCTTCCTGGTTCTTTTGTCATGGGTTCCTCAAGGGGCATCGGCCATGACCATGCCGATGAACCATCTGGAGATTCAAGATAATCCGCGAGCTCTTTATAATATCTCGCCTGTGATGTTCCGGCAGATCATTGATCAAGTGGTCACCGCTTTTTCGCCGATTGTTCGATTTCATGGAGGTGAGCTGAAGGCCAACTATTTTTGGGACAATCGTCTGGTCAATGCCTCGGCCACCCGCGAGGGAAATGTCTGGATGCTCAATATGTACGGAGGACTTGCCCGTCGTAGGGAAATCACTCCGGACGCGTTTTCTCTGGTGGTCTGCCATGAGCTGGGTCACCACCTGGGGGGATTCCCCTTTGTCAGTGCGGGTTTATGGGCAGCGGATGAAGGTCAGGCGGATTATTTCGCGGCTCACACCTGTGCTCCCGTGATCTGGGGTCGCGATTTTCAAGGCAATGCGATTCATCGCTACACCGTTGATCCGGTCGCCAAGCTTTACTGCGATCGCTCCACGCTGCACCAGACGGAGCGCGATCTTTGCTATCGCATTGCCGACGCGGCCCAATCGCTTTCCAATCTCTTGAATACCATCGAGGACGCCCGTCGTCCTGTTGCGTACAAGAACGCAAACAACGCGATCCACACCTGGGCAACTTATCATGGTCACCCGAAGGCGCAGTGCCGCTTGGAGACTTTTCTCAATGGCGCGATCTGCGGACGCAAATCGGATCTTCGGGTCATCCCGGCCTACGACATGAATATCGTCGGTGGTTCTCTCCTGGAAGAAGAGAAAGAAGCCGCGAGATACTCCTGCGCTGAGCGTGGAGCCGTTTACGATGGCGCGCGCCCGCGCTGCTGGTTTCAGCAGATCTTGGTGAACTGGGATTGATCGCGCTGCTTTCGAACGCAATCAGGTGTTAACAAAAAGTTTCACTTTGTTAACAACGTTATTGACGCATTGTGTATGAGCCGGTAGGTTCCAGCCCGAATGGAACAACCGAGCCTCGAGCCAAACGTACCAAAGGTATTTGATTACGCAGATCCAGTGGATTTTCTGAACGCATTCATTCAATCCGTTCAGGAGAGAAACCCGCAGTTCTCTCTGCGGTCCTGGAGCAAGCAATTGGGCCTGAGCCATGTTGCGATGCTCTCCATGGTTCTGAATCGCAAAAGAAGGCTGCTTCCAAGCCTTTCAAGCAAGATCAGCGCTCAGTTCCTGCATCAAGGACGCTTCACTCAGAACGAGGCTCGTTACTTTGACATGCTCGTTCTTTTCTCAAACGCATCGACGATTGATGAGAAGAACTTCTATCAGCGTATTTTGAGCGAGCTTCGGCCGGATCGGGAGTTCGTTACGCTGGATCTTGATCGCGTTCGGCTTCTGGCGGACTGGTATCACATCGCCATTTTAGAGATGACCTATCTCAAAGATTTCAAATCCGATCCCCGATGGATCTGCTTGCGCCTCGGGGACAGCGTGAACGAAAGACAAGTGAAGGACGCAATCGATCGATTGGTTCGTCTGGGTCTGCTTGAGCATACTGAACAGGGACTGAGAAAGACTCAGCGGATCTTGGAGAGTCCCAGCGATATCCCGAGTGATGCGTTGAGAGAGTTCCACTCTCAGATGATTCAAAGATCCATCGGCGCCATGAAAAAACAGGCTGTTCACGATCGCGAGATCAGCAGCGAGACCATGGCGATTTCAAAGGAGCGGCTTCCTGAAGCCAAGCGGATGATCCGCGATTTCAGGAAAAAGCTCTCTCAGTTTCTCGAATCCGACCAGAACGACGCCGTCTATCAATTGAACGTCCAGCTCTTTAACGTCTTGGAGTCCTAGTATGTTGAACAAGTTTTTTGTAACCGCATTTGCTCTTGCTGCCGCGATCAATTCTTTTGCCTCTTCCAATGCTCTTGCATCAAGGGGCGAGGGAACGGGTATGGGGAATGGCGGCGATATATGTGAAGACCGCTTTAAAGTCGTTCGTGACGATATCGCTTCTTGGGTGCTGCAAGGAGGATCGGCTGGGCTCGCGCTTCCGCAAGAAATCTCTGTTGAACATTATAATGCTGCGATTCTCACACAGATTGCCAACGCCAAGATCAGCTGCACGGATGAAAAGGTGATGGTTGGCACCGCCGAAAAGACCTGTAAGAACTTCGTGGATTCCTCAGGCAAGTCTCAGATTCTTTGCAACGCCTCACGTTTCAAAAACACGGGAAGCTCTGATCAGTATGTTCTTGTTCACCACGAGTACGCAGGGCTCGCAGGTTTTGAGGTGAATAGTGATGAAGAATCTCATTATGCGATCTCCAATCAACTGACCGAGTACCTTCGCGATCAAGTCGTTCAAAAGCTCGGGATCAAACCACGCCTTCCAAAGGCGCGGGATCTCTTCAAGCAAGCAAGTGCTGCAACCTTGGAAGATCTTGATGTCGGCACCGCTCGCGATTGCGATTATTACTGGGGAAGTGAGCGCCTGGATGACCAGCATACTTACACCGAGATCGCGATTCAAAAGCAGGATGTGAATCCTTCGAGCGAAAAGCCAATTGCATCTGGCATCGCTTTTGGACTGAGCTCTGCTGTTGCCAACCACTATCCATTTTCTCAGGAGGTAGCATTCACCTCTCAGGGGGTTGTTGTGGCGGATGAAAATGGAGGCGTAATTCACTCCGTTCGTGCTTTGGCCAATAAGACTCTCATCATTGAACTCGGGCTGAATACCGGGGGCGGGATTCAATCCGTCGCGGATCCGACGAAATGGGCGTTGGGTTACATCGTCTGCAAGGCGACAGGCAAAGAATCAATCTTGCCTGAGTTTTGATCAAGAACTGGAAAGACAAATGGCTTTTACCCGAGCGGGCAAAAGCCATTTGTGATCAGTTGATCGTAGAGATGTCGGCTGTCAGTTAGTCCAATAAGCCAGCTTGAGCTTTGGAATCGCTCATCGAAGGCGCGCTTCCAGAAGAAGCGGAATCCTTCGCGGCTTTGCCTGCAATGGCCGATTGCGAAGCGGAGGATTCACCGAGTGTCCGTCCTTGAGTCAAAAGCAGGTTGTCCAGTCCAGTGCTGAACGTATCATTGAGCTGCTTTGCGGTGGCGTACTTGCATTGGCCCTTGGTGTTCACGATGACGCCGAGAACAAGTCTCGTAGATTTTTCTTCGGTAATCTCTGGGCCGTAAGTGAGGTTGGAGTCCTTTTGCCATCCGTCAGTATTATTGGTGAACTCAACAGTGACTTCTTTGGTCTGAATGAGGTTGAGGTAATTCAGGCTTTTCTCATTCTTAAGTGACAAAGCGAGCTCTGCCTCCGCTTTCTTGATGCAAGGTGCTTCTTTTGTTGCATGAGCGTATTTTGCGGGGTTGACTTCATTCTTCTCAAGTTCCTTCTTCAGAGAAGCAAAGTCCGCGTAGGCGTGAAATATGCGGGTATCGACCTTGGTGCCATGTCGCGAGCAAATCTCGTTAGCTGAGCTTCTGTCAAATGCACCGCCTCGCGACGACAAGACGACCGGTGTAATCGCGAATAATCTTCCATATTGATGTTCAACAGCATAGCACTGAGCTTCGGGTGATGGATGAATCTTGACCTGAGCTGCTTTGGTACGAGCATAATTATCTAATTGCAGACCGGTGCACATGTCTGTGTATTCTAATTTGTGATAGCCGACGACGTAGCATTGGCCCTCCTCTGAAGCAGGAAGGCTCACAGTGGCGTCCTCGTTTTCTGGGCGTGGTGTGAATAAGTCAGTGCGCTTGACGTTGACGCTGATGTCGCTGAGCTTTTGAGAAAGGCTCGAAAAAGGAACGTAATCCTTGAATGCCGCTCCTTCGTTCGGATCAGGGATGCCTGGCAGTTGGGCTTTGAACTCTTGAGCAAATGCAGAAGCGCTCAAAATCATACATCCCAAGATCACTCCAAATACTTTCTTGTTTCTCATATCTCTACTCTCTCCTTAATCGTGCAGGCATTTATTGCAGGCGATAGGCCAAAGAGATTTTCGAGTGAAATAATGAAGTTGCGATCCATGTGTCGAACAGGACCCATCAGAAAAGTGACTGCAGCTGACTAAGTTCTGGTCATTTCCGTTTTCATTTAATCCAGAAAAAGCGCGCGCTCGTCAGGCGATGGTAATCGACATGTCTCGCGCTTTCCAAACCAGCGATAGCGATTACGCGCGATGAAGCGATAGATGGGATCGCGAACAAAACCTGGGATTACTCGCAAAAGTACAGTCAGCCGCCATGCCCCGCCCAAGCTGCTCAAAATTCGGAGCACAGCCAAAGACTCGGAAGAAGTCGATCCATTCTGATAAAAAACCACAGACTCTAACTTTTCCCCGGCGCCGAGGCCAAGTAAGTCACGGGACGTTTTTCCCTGCAAAGAAGCGAAACGCAAAACTCGGCGATGGTCCTGGCGGACCAAAAAGTCCACAAACCCATTGCAGAGGTTGCAGACGCCGTCGAAAAACACGATGGAGGAGGGTATTTCTCTATCCATACCTATTCAGGGTATCATATATCTTTAGGCGATCTAAAGTTTAAGGGGAGCGGCTCATGGCCCAGAACAAATTTCAGTTTCGCTTTCAACTCACTGAAGACCAGTTCAGAGAGGCGCATCGCGCCTATTTGCGACACTCGCTGCTAACGGTCAAAAACCTCTTCATGGTCACCATCGCGCTCCTCATCGGCTTGGTCCAGGCGCAACTCTTTGGTCAGGCCAATTGGGTCCTTTGGATCTTTGGCGGGGCCTGGCTTGCGGTCGTGGGGCTCTGCTTCTTTGTCTACTTCTGGATGCCGGGGAAAATCTTTCGGGCGCGCCCAAGCCTCTCAGCGCCTCAGGCCGTTCAGGTGGATCAAGAAGGCCTCGATTGGAAGTCCGGGGAGAAGCATCGCCTGATCGCCTGGAAAGAGATCAAACGGGCGTCTGATATCCATCCGGAATATGTCTATTTTCATCCTCATCACGGACTTCCGGAGATCCTTCCCAAGAGCGTTTTCCGCTCGGATGAGGAACTTCAGGGCTTTGATCGGTTTGTTCAAAACTGTCTTCATCCGGATAGTTAGTCAGACAGTGAAATAATGGGCACCCGATAGAGTCAGGCTTGACCCTAGGCGGCAGGATTGCTAGATAGCTGTCCATGACTCAAAATATGGGACCGATTTCTCAGTTTATTAAGCACCACTATCGCCATTTCAATTCGGCAGCCCTTGTTGACGCTGCTGAGGGTTACAAGACCCATATTGATCAGGGCGGAAAGATGATGATCACGCTCGCTGGCGCCATGAGCACGGCTGAGCTTGGACTTTCTTTGGCTGAGATGATTCGCCAGGACAAGGTCCACCTGATCAGCACCACCGGTGCAAACTTGGAAGAAGATATCTTCAATCTCGTCGCGCACGATCACTACGAGCGCGTTCCTAACTATCGCGATCTCACCCCACAAGACGAGCAAAAGCTCCTCGATCGCCACTTGAACCGCGTCACCGACACCTGCATTCCAGAAGGTGAAGCCATGCGCCGTATCGAAGGTGCGATGCTTGAAGAGTGGACGACCGCTGACAAGAAGGGCGAGCGCTACTTCCCACACGAATTTTTCTATCGCCTGATCAAGAAGGGCGCTTTGAAGCAGTATTATCAAATCGACCCAAAGAACAGCTGGATGGTCGCTGCTGCTGAGAAGAACATTCCAATCGTCTGCCCAGGTTGGGAAGACGCAACTCTTGGAAACATGTTCGCAGCTGCTGTCATGCGCGGTGACGTGAAGAACGTTCACACCGTCCGCACCGGCATCGAGTACATGATCAACTTGGCTGAGTTCTATCAATCCGCAACCAAGAACAACTCTTTGGGCATGTTCCAGATCGGTGGCGGTATCGCAGGTGACTTCCCAATTTGCGTGGTTCCAATGCTTCATCAAGACATGAACATTGAAGCTCGCCTCTGGGGCTACTTCTGCCAGATCTCTGACTCGACGACGAGCTATGGCTCTTACTCGGGCGCAGTGCCAAACGAGAAGATCACCTGGGGTAAGCTCGGCATTGATACGCCGAAGTTCATCATTGAGTCGGACGCAACGATCGTTGCTCCATTGATGTTCGCTTACATCTTGGGACAATAGTTCGAGTTAAAAGTTAGCCCGGCGGCTTTCGCCGCGTATTGGCATACTTTAAGAAGCTCCTTTTTTGATCAGCGAAAGCTGCGCAAGAAAGGAGCTTTTTGTTTATGGCCAATCTTCAGGCGATCAAATCAGAAAAAAGGAAAGTAGCCGACTGTCGGGACTTTCCAAGCGAGTCCAACTGCACGCTGACAATTTCTGGCAAAGAAAACGAAGTGCTGGACGCTGCCACCGACCATGCCGTTAAAGTTCATGGGCATCAGAACTCACCGGAGCTTCGGGATCAGATCCGTAAAATGCTGAAAGATGAAACTCCGGATCAGACTGGAATGGGTGAAGGTCCACTTCATCAGGTTGCTTGAGTAAAAGTTCAAGCGGCTCGGCGCCGCTCTTCTTCCTCAATATTCGGATGAATGACCCAGACAGGGTTTGTCGAGTTTCGAAGGACTTGTCGAGTCACGCTGCCCAGGACCTGAGCCTCCAAGCGAGTGCTTTCGCCGGCCATCGCAATCAGGCAAGGGGAGCGGCGTGACTCTTTGAGAATGGAAGCCGCAACGGGTTCTCCAAGGTGATAATCAATGATGGCGTCCGCCTGGATATTGGCATGACGGGCTTCTCGGCACCATTGTTCAGCGGCTTGGCGGCTGACTTCGATTTCAGCTTCCCGAGCTTCCTCCGAGAGCGAGACCATGGAGATTGCGGCTTCAGGCATCACCGCAAGTCCCATCGAGATTTTGTGAAAGAGGGTCACATGAGCTTTCATGCTCCGAGCAAAGGGGAGCAGCTGGATGAAGGCGCGATGAGACTCTTCTGAAAAATCAGTTGGAAACAGGATTCGCTCAAACCACTGCGAAACCGGTTTTTTAGGATCATCCTTGACGGGATTCCAATGAGGATTGACTGCCAGAAGCGGCAGGTCGCAGAACAAACTGAGAGTCTCAACAAAGCTTCCGAACAGCCAGCGAGACGGCCCCTTGCGAGCCTTCGTGCTGGCAACGATGAGATCAGCAGTCTCGCGATGAGCAAAAGTGAGAAGCTCCGTGATCTGCTCGCGCAGAGAGGATCCCGTTGGCCCGATGATTTGAATGGGCTTCAAGCCATTCATTCGAGAAATGCCCACTGCGCCGAGCCATGCATCGATTTCTTCTTGGGCTTCATCGGCAAGCGCACGATTGAAGCCTTCGCGCTGCTCGGGAGCGATCTGATGACGCGGGTCTGAGGCAACATACACCGGAAGAATATAGGCAGATTGCCTCTGCGTGATGGCTTTGATCGCCAAAATGGTGGATTGCTGCGCATCGCCTTGCGGCGCGAAAGGATCTATCGCCCAGATAATCCGTGTTTGAGGCAAGGGTTGCTTTGGCATCCGTTTGCTCAATGAGCATGAGCTATGCCACTGGAGTCCTGCGTTAGCTTCGGTTATCCTGAGCAGGTGAAATCCGAACAAACCCAGATCCTTCCAGCCGTTGTGTTTTGGACACTTCTTGCCGCCGTTGTAGGAGTATTTGGAGGGGCTGCGTCGGCCGGATTTCTCTGGCTCCTGAATTGGGCTACCGAAATGCGAGAGTCCCATCTTTGGCTCATTGCGCTCTTGCCTCTAGCAGGGCTTTTCATCGGGATTGTTTTTCACACGATCGGTAAATCGATCGAGCGAGGCAATAATCTTCTGATCGATGAGATTCATGATCCCAGAGCGCAAATTCCGTTTCGGATGGCGCCACTGATTTTGTTCTCAACCGTTGTTACCCATCTTTTTGGTGGATCGGCAGGCCGAGAAGGAACGGCAGTTCAAATGTCGGGCGCCATTGCCGATCAGTTCAGCTTTTTGAATCGTGTTCTTCCGTCCGCTGATCCGACCCGAAACCGCCGCATCTTGCTCATGGCCGGTATGAGCGCTGGCTTTGGTTCCATTTTTGGAACCCCCATCGCAGGCGCGATCTTTGGTCTCGAAGTGCTCAATATCGGACGGATGGATTACGAGGCAATCCTGCCTTGCTTTGTCGGATCCATTGTCGGTGACTATGTGACCGAGACTTTAGGCGCGATGATCGGAGTGCATCACTCACCGATGGCAAGCCTCGTGCCTGATGTCACTGTCGGTCCCGTGAGCCTGAATGCGCTTGCGCTTTGTGCGGTTGCTGGAATCATCTTCGGGCTTGTGGGAATGGTCTTCTCAAGTGCCAGCCATGCCATGAACGCCCTCTTTAAAAGAGCGGTCCAGCATGCGCCTTTAAGACCGTTTGTGGGCGGCATCATCGTTGCGCTCATGGTGTATGCAAGTGGCAGCACTCGTTACATTGGTCTGGGTGTTCCTGTGATCATGGAATCTTTTCAGCATCCCGTTCTACCCTGGGATTTTGCCGGAAAGATCATTTTCACTGTCCTTACTCTAGGTGCAGGCTTCAAGGGTGGGGAAGTGACTCCGCTCTTTTACATCGGATCAACGCTTGGAAACGCGCTCTCGCTCATTCTGCCATTGCCGTTGCCCTTGTTAGCCGCCGTTGGATTTGTCGGAGTATTTGCTGGCGCCGCCAATACGCCGCTGACCTGCATCTTGATGGCCTCTGAGCTCTTTGGCTCACAGGTCATGATCTTTGCGGCCGTTGCGTGCGTGGCAAGCTACCTCTTTTCAGGACATGCGGGAATTTATCACGCTCAGCGCGTTGCCTTCAGGAAGCATGGCTGAGCATGAGACGACTTGACGTAGTCTTTCGCGAAATCTTCTCGATTCTCGAACTCTCAGATTATCAGTGGACGCCAGCCAAGCCTGAGCGGTTGCTGGAGTATCGAAAGACAGCTGAGGCATTTCCTCCTCTTCAGCGATTCTTTGGCCTGGGGATCGAGATTACGTCGCAGGAGCTGATCCATGAAGGCTTTTCGCCCGAGCTTGCGCAAGAGGCTTTGGATCTTTACCCAGCGATCAGTCGCAATGAGCATGTGTTTATTCCTCACGCCCATTGGCCCGCGAAACCAGGAATGGACTATGTCTATCTGGGCGAGGAGTCTTACGAGCTCCTCAGACTGATTGGCGAGCGCACGGATGGATTGGAGCGGCTCAAGGAAGCCAATGTCCTGGATCTCGGAAGCGGATCAGGTGCGCTCTTGCTCTACATCGGATCAAGCATCGCCAAAGGACTTGGGATTGATATCTCACGAAAAGCAGTCGAATGGTCACAGGCTGCGGCTCGTGCTCAAGGATTGGATCGCTTGTCTTTTCACGCCGCCGCGATCGGTTCTCCTGAAGCGGAAGTTTTTGCCCACGGGACGAAATGGGATTTTGCGATCCTGAATCCTCCGTTTGCCATTCCGACGGAGACCGAGGCCCGGCCGCATCGCGACGGGGGAGCGCTTGGGATTGAATTGCCTCTTTTGTTTCTTCAGTACGCGGCACGCAACCTTGGGGCGGGGGGCGAAGTGTTTACTCTTGCGACCAATCCGATTGTTCAGGGGCGATCCGCTTTCTTTGATCGATTGGATCGTGGCGCTTTCAAGATCGCCGAGAAGAAATGTCTACATGATCAGTTTAATCACTCGCTTTATCGCAAAGAGCGCTACGCCGAGCGCGGC
>JBJMMA010000161.1:0-12172 GCA_045805065.1 Bdellovibrionia bacterium
ATCTCGCCAGTCCCGATGGGAAGAAGCTCACGCTTGCCGGATCATCCGGGATCCGCCCGGGCTCCCTGGATTCATTTTCCAATGGTCCCTGGCCATTGGCTCAGGTCGCCCGGAGCCGGGTTCCGGAAAAAGTGAGCGATTTACGAGCGCGCCTGGGTGAAGACCTGCCGAGAACTCCTTGGGAAGAGGGGCCGGATTCCGCAATCGTCTTTCCTCTCTCTCGCTCCAGGTCCGAGGATCCCGCAGGGTTTCTGGTCCTGGGCATCAGCCCGCGTCTCGAATTTGCCGATGCCTATCTTGAATTCTTCAACCTGGTTTCTTATCAGATCGCCACTCACATTGCTAATGCCCGCCTGAGACTGGAAGCCGAGGAAGAGCGGGCCCGGCTGGATCGCGTGATCCAAAACACGCCCGTGGTGTTCTGGGCAGTCGATCAAAATGGCGTCTTCACCTTGTCTCTCGGCAAGGCGCTCGAAGACTTGGGACTTCGACCCAATGAGATTGTGGGAAAATGTCATTTCGATCTGTACAAGGATTATCCCGAAGCCGTTGCTCTGGTGAAGCGCGCGCTCCAAGGCGAATCCTTCTCCGCTGCAACTGTTATTCAGGGGCGTGCTCTCGAAACGAATTACACGCCGATCCGCGATTCGCGGGGGGAGGTCAGCGGCGTGGTCGCGATCTCAACGGACGTCACCGCGCGAATGCTCGCTCAGAAAGAAGCTGAAGTTGAGCGCGAACGCCTTCAACGATTGTTCATGGAAGCACCGGTCGGCATTTGCGTATTTGATGGGCCCGAGCACACGTTCACCCTGGCCAATCCGACTTTTTACGCTGTTTTGTTTGGAGAAAACCGCGATTTTATCGGAAAGACGGTCCGTGAGGCGGTCCCTGAAGTTGCGGGACAGGGCTTTTTTGAACTTTTGGACGGAGTCTATCAATCCGGTGAGTCCGTAATCGGCACGGAGACGCCCATCCATTTGAAGCAAGCAGACGGAACCGAGAAGCAGTTTTTTGTGAACTTCATCTATCAGGCCAAGCGCAATGCCGAAGGCCGAATCGATGGAATTCTCGCGGTGGTTTATGATGTCACGGAGTTGGTCGTGGCAAGACATCGCACGGAACAGGCTCTTCAGTCACGCGACGAGTTTCTTTCGATCGCCTCCCATGAGCTCAAGACCCCGCTGACCTCCCTGCATCTGGAAGCTCAAATCGCAAGGCGAAGACTTGCCAAGGACGAATCCAAAGCGGTGGAAATGCCCTGGATCGGAAAACTGGTCAATCAGACGGACAAAAGCATTCTGCGCCTCACACGCCTTGTGGACGATATGCTCGACGTTTCACGCATCGCGACCGGCAAGCTCTCGCTTCAGATGGAAACTTTCGATCTCTGTGAGCTTGCGCAGGAAATCGCAGATCGGATGCAAGCGCAGGTGCAGGCTGCAGGAACAACTCTTACGCTGATGTGCTGCGAACCGGTTTCCGGAAATTGGGATCGCTTCCGCATCGAACAGGTCATCACCAATCTGCTGACAAACGCTATACGTTACGGACACGGTAGCCCCATTGAATTGTCCGTTTCCAGAAATCGAGACCAGGCCGTTCTCAGCGTTCGTGACCATGGCCCCGGCATCTTGCCCGAGAACATGGAGCGCATCTTCCAGAGATTTGAACGCGGGGCCGCCGGCAGTGGCATCAGCGGTTTGGGTCTGGGTCTTTTTATCTGTCGTGAGATCATCGAGCGCCATGGAGGTCATATCTTCGTGGAAAGCGAGCAGGGTAAGGGCGCCACCTTTAAGGTTCTGCTTCCTTTAGGTGAATCTTAAGATCTTCAGTACTGCATCCGATAAAAGCAATTGTGGAATACTCATGTCCGCAATGCGGCTCAAATGACGTTAAGGTTCATCGGCTGCCTCAGCTGGGCTTGTTGTGCTGGTTATGGAATCCGGGACTCGCAGTGAATGAAATTGTACTCGGGCAAAGAGCTCCCGAGATCAGCTTCACTTGTAATCGCTGCGAATTGCCTCTCGGAGAGAGAAACTATGTTCCGTGTCCGCACTGTAAGACCAATGTCGCCTCGACATCCTGGCCCAAGCGAAGTTGGTACGGAAACTGGTACGGGCTTGTTTGCCCAGAGTGCAGTCAACTCATCCCCTGCCTTCGTAATATAACGGCGCTGGTGTTTTTGAAGCTTACGCTCCCATTTTGGTGGTTTCCGTCGCAGCGGTTTCGCGCCGTTTGGTTCAAGTGGAAAGTAAGTCAGATAGCAAAAACTCAGGCGAATCATTTACCGGCTTCGAAACCTCAGAGCTGGATCAAGGTCGGGATTTATTGGGGAGTAGCTGGCTGGCTTTTATTCGCTCTTTTGTTTTCGTTTTCAATGAGCCTGATCAATGAAAGAGAGTTCTTGGATTTAGTGAAGGTATTGCTTCAACCACCCTTCGCAATGATGTGGTTAGCGGGAGGATTAGTGTACGGATATCGATATACTCGACCCCCTACGCGTAAAGTTCATAAACACGGTCTTGAATAAAAGATGTGCCATGTCAGCGACGACACATCTCACTTTCAAAACTAGCGTCGTTGCGAATTGTGAAGATTGTCCTGGAACATTTTGGACACATTGAGGGTGCTCAGAAGCTTGGGCAACATAGAATCAGACCATTGATTCCAGGGGTACCCATGAGAGATCTCAGCGCTTTCTTGAAGACATCCATCGTCGCGAGCTCCGTTGTTGCGGCAGTCAGTGTGACCGCGGTGGCGGCTGACACGGTTCCACCGTTTGCAGGCATTCAGCCGTTTCCTGGGAGTAGGCCTAACTATACCGGTTCGACCGTAGACAGTGCGTATCGACCCCCAAATGATAAAATCTATTCTTTGAACTGCGGCACCACCTATTCGGGCCCGCTTAACCTTTCAGGCTCGACGAACATAACGATTCAGCCTGCTACAGCCTGCGCAAGCGGGCAGAATCCTGTCATCATTCCCGGAGCACCACTCAATGGAAGTTGGGCTGTGTATGACAGTGCTAACAATATTTATGCAATCAACGTGAACTTTCAGATCGGTCAGGTTTTTGTGAACTCCCAGCTCCTGGGCATCGCTCACTATCCGGACAGCATCTCTGAAGCGGGATGGCTTCAACTCAGTGCTGCAACGGATCTTAAGACGTACAACTCGGCAGCATCCATGACCATCAATTTTCGGGGACTTCCTGGCGGTCTTCAGTCTGCCGATCTTCAGGGCGCGCAACTCACTTACCGCGGAAGCTACCCTTGGTCCATCGGCACGAGAAACGTGTCGTCCTATAATCCCTCCACTGGGGATATCGTCATGGACCCTATCCCCGACTTCAACATGAGAGCCGAAGATGCTTCCAACATCGCAAGATTCTATCTCGAAGGAAAGCCGTGGATGCTCTCAAAGATGAGCGCATCATCATCCGGCTGGGCCTTTGTGGGTGGCGCTACGGGTGGAAAGCTCTACGTGAAATTGGCGAGTGGCCAGGTGCCTGGTAACCTGAACATCTGGGGTGCGGCTCCGGTCAGAAGCGTGATTGACGCGCGAGGCTCCAGCGGCGTGACGATTAAAAACGTGCGCATCGTGGGTGGAGACATCGGAATTGATGCAAGCTACCTCGATTCGGCTGCTAAAGCGGCGGATAATCTACAAGTTTTGAATAGTGAAGTCTCCTACAGCAACTGGTCTGCAATATACGCTTCCAATGCCACCAGGCTCGTTGTGGATCATTCGACGATCAACGGGGCTTTGCATTCTGGCATCTATGCCCGAGTGGGAACGACAAACGCCACGGTCACCAACTCCACGTTCAACTATGTGAACAACATCGGAATGCATAAAGGTGGGGATGCTGCCGTTTACATTAATTACGATACCGGCCCAACAGGACCGGCCGTGAATGCAAATTTTTTCAACTGGGTTGGAAAGGAGGCCGTCTCCGTCGGACAAAGCACCAATGCGAATGTGAACTACAACGTGATCACCGGAGCCTGCCGAAATCATGGAGACTGCGGTGCGATCTATCTGTTTAGCCCAAGTAGTGGTCACCATGCGCTGAACGCCAGTGTGATTAATAACAACGTTAAATATGTCAACGGCGACATCATTCGTCCGGGTGGCAATAGCCCAGAGCGGTATGCCATCTATCTGGATGACTTCGCGAACGGCGTGCTTGTAAAAAACAACTCGGTTCAGGCCAATGACTCAGGGATGCAAATCCACAACGGGTTTAATAATGCCATTCTGAGCAACACTTTTGGCGGAAACGCGCAAAGAGATATCATGTTCAGTGACTCAGGATATGAAGATGGGCTGCAGATGTCCAATAACGTCATCTATTCGAACACTTTCAATGGTCCTGAAGCAGCCTTCTCTTTCTACTTCAACCAAAACTCAGGAAACCGACCTCCTCTCGCGGGTGTCGCGAGTCCTGCGGCGGTCTTGTACAGTAGCTCAGCTGACGTAAACACCTACAATACCGCGGTGATTTCGGACACGAACACCGGCCTATTGATTGCGCCTGTTGGACCTAACTGGGTGAAGTGCGCGACTGAGTACGGCACCTGTACTTTCAGCGGAACCAAAACCGTTCGCTATGGAGCAGGCACAAGCTGGGCTACGAGAGTCGCGACGGGCAGCATTGCTTGTAACAATTCTGTTTTCGGAGATCCAGCCTACGGCTCTGCGAAAGAGTGCGACGTCGATATGTCGGGCTCACCCGCACCCTCTCCGTCTCCTACGGCAACAGTGGCTCCATCGCCTACGCCTACGGTGACTGCACCGAACTGGGTGAAGTGCGCGGTAGAAGGCGGAGCCTGCTCCTTTAGCGGAACCTACACCGTTCGTTATGGCACGGGTGCAAGCTGGAGTGCGAAAACCCTGAGCAACGGAACTGCATGCAGTAACTCGGTGTTTGGCGATCCGGCGAGTGGTTATGCCAAAGAGTGCGATGTGGATATGAACAGCGGTTCTTCGCCGTCACCGGCGCCATCTGCATCTCCATCGCCAACTCCGACGGCAACTGCGACCACCTGGACAAAGTGCGCGGATGAAAATGGCACATGCACTTTCAGTGGAACCAAAACCGTGCGCTACGGAGCAGGCACAAGCTGGGCTACAAAAGTCGCGACTGGCAGCATCGGGTGCAACAACGCTGTATTTGGTGATCCAGCTTACGGCACTGCGAAGGAATGTGACGTCAGTCAGTAATCGACGAGCGCGCCTGATCTAAGATCAGGCTGATCGATTTTAACGTTCTCCGCTCGATCCCTTCTCTGGCATTTGCGGTGCACATTCTGACCGCGAACCTGAGGAGGATCTCCATGAAGTTTTGCAAAGAGAGCAAGAGATTGGTTTTGAGTCAGGTGATCGGTGCCGCGGCTTTGATGATCGCTGTGGACGCAGGTGCGCAAGTTACAGCCTATCCAGCGCAAGGGCAGTCGCCTCAGCAGCAGGAGATGGACAAGGCTGCCTGCCAGGACTTTGCAAAGTCTCAGACGGGATTTGATCCTCAGCAGGCGCTCTCCCAGGCCGGAACGCAGGGTCAGCAGGAGGAGCCTCACGCTCTTCGGGCGCGTAAAAGAGCGAAAGAGGAGAAGGCTGAGATCGCCCAGCAAGATCAGCAAAAAGCTCAGATGCAGCAGAAGCTCCAGGCTTATAACAAAGCCGAAGGGGTTTGCCTCAAGGGCAAGGGTTATTCAGTCGGCTGAGGATTAATATCCTTTGAAAAAGATCGGTGAGGTTGAGCCAGTCATATTGACTGAAAGCGAACACGCCGAAGTTAAAGATCCCGATGTGGCTTTCAGATAGACAAGACCACTGAAGGTTCTTCTATTGATCTGTACGCCTGTAAATACTGCCGCACCGTTGGAGATGGCGACGGGAGATCCCGGGACCGTTGCGCCTAATAATGGAGTAGTGCAGGTGCTGTCAGAGTATGCAGTCAAAGTCACATTGCCTGTGTAGTTCACGTCGACCCAGTTGTTGTGAGTACTACTGACGGGGACCACGACTGGCTGTGCTGTCAGGTTCTTTCCCACTTGGCCTGAACTGGATGGTCGGAATTGAAAAACTAGCTTATCCGCCGCGTAGGGACCTGCGATGGTTCCCGCCGATCCTGAATTAAATCCGTTTCCTCCATCTACGTACAGCGACCCTGCAAAGGAGTTAGTGGTGTAGTAAAGAGCGATTCTTCCGCCACCGCCACCGCCGCCCCAACTGCCGCTGACAGTTGGGGAATCTCCACCCTTTGCAAAAATATATCCCGCTCCCGCCAAAGTTCCGACTTGAAGCCAGATGCTTCCGCCTGATCCGCCGCCAGCCGATGCGAATGTATTGGTAGTGCCCGTCGCCCCACTCGCGCTCAAATTGCCATCTACAGTGAGTGTGCCTGTAACGACGAGTTTGATGGCACCACCTCCTGCACCTCCTGCAAGCCCAGAAGCTGTTAGGTTACCGCCTCCTGAACCTAGATCAGTGGGTTGCGTGATTGAACCATAGAAAACCGAGGATCCAAAATTGGCTGGCTTTCCTCTTCCGCCTGGGCCTCCATATGCGCCGCCGCCGGGACCAGAAGACGTTGTATTGGCGCCGTTTCCCGGACCGCTTGCTCCTGGGTAGCCCATTCCATCCGCATTGAAAGAAGAAAGAGCGTCGATATTCATATTGCTGTCGATCGTGACGGTCACACTCGATGATGCAACAACTGTCGCAGAGTTTTGAACGGTCAGGCTGTTGAAATGGTATGAGCCTGCTCCCAATGTGAGCGTCGTTCCTGAGCCGGTGACGGTAACGTCGGCGCCAGGGTTGTCCCCAGCGGTCCAAGTGTTGCTGCCGTTGACTATCACGGACGGGGGCAACAAGGCTTGAGCTAAGCTTGGGTATAGCAATGGGTACAGCAAAAGGATGAAGAGGCCCCTGGCCCAGGGATGCAAACTCATAGTTCTCTCAATCTTATCGGCTGAATGGATGTATTTCATGAGCTTTGGATCTGAGTGTCAGTTTTTCGGCGCAGCTGATAAGGAGAAGGCGTGAGCAGCCGTTTTGATCCCCACTTTTATTCGCTTTATCGCCCGTTTTATCCTGCGGAGACCTTTGCAGGCCTTACGGAGAGACTGTGTCGGCGCGGACTCATGGCGCCGCATACGTTTGCGGATATCGGATGTGGAACTGGGCATTCGACGATTTCCCTTATTCGTTCGGAGATCCAGTCGAGTGCGAGTGGGCGGGTAATTGGAATCGATCCCGATGCGCTCATGCTGGATGAGGCGCGACGACTCAGTGCTCGTGAGCAGTGTGATGTCGAATGGAGACTCGGGCGAGGAGAGGCGACGGGACTTGAGCCTGCCAGTGTGGATGCGATCCTGATTGGATCGGCTTTCCATTGGATGAAAGCAGGCGAAGTCAAAGCTGAGGTTTGTCGCGTGCTCAAGCGCGGGGGGATACTTCGTATCTTTGAATACCAGTTTCCAAAAGCAGTGGGGCATCCCGAGTTAAACGAGTGGATCAGGCGTGAATTTAATTTGCGCTGGAAGGCTCCCGAGCAAAAACCTCGCGGCTCACTCAAGGAGCTGACATCCATCTTTCGAGACGACCCGGAGTTTGAATTCCTGGGCGATGCCCAACCTAAAATGGAAATGCAGCTCGACTCTGAGCAGCTCACCGGTCTGATCTTGTCGCAATCCCGAGTGCTTCATTTTGAGGACAATCTGAAAGATCAGACAGAGATACAAGCATTTCGAAACTCAGTCAGGTCCACAGTTGGAAATTATCTCGCAGAAAAGTCGGCGCTCTTCGACTTCAAGCTCGCCTGGATGGAGTTTGGCTTGAGGGCAAGGGGTATTCCGTCGGGTGATTTGACGGGATCGTCTTAATAGTTGCCGTTGAGTGACTGCTGAAGGATCCTCAGGTCTTGTGCCCGAACGACAATCATACCTGATCGAGGGCTATCAATATCTGCAATCAGCAGGAAAGATACCGACACTGCGAACGGAACGATGAAAAGATTGAGACTGTTCATGCGCTTTGCACCGTAGCCCGCGAGACCGTTGCACCAGAACGAGATTAACATCATGAGGATCCAGGCCTCGGTGGGAATGCGATTATGCCAGGCATACTGTGTGTATCCCTGAGAGTTAATCACGTCATTCATCCCTACCATTGCCTGTGCCATCACGGGATTCGGGTTGGCGCTCGCGGGCTCCTTGACTGCAGTCCACAACTTTTCGTGCAAGAGCGACGTATCGCGATTGAGGGACTTCAGTTCGTCCGGATCACGGGCCGTGTAAAATCTCAACCGCATCGAAACATAGTCCCTTAGCAGCGCTTTCACGATTTCAGCGGTTCCTTTCGGAAGTACGTCCGCGCGAAGATACTCGGTCCCGATCGCGTTTGCTTCCTGCTCTTCATAAAGCTTTCTCTGGTCATAGCGTTCGACCGCCATCGAGAAGGTGAAGCCAATGAGCAAACCCATGAGGGTCATAATGGCGGTGACGACGAGTTTGAAGTCCTCACTCTCGCCTTCTTTAAATGGACGGATGCGCCTCTGAATGAATTGTCCGGCCATGGCGACGGACCAGAGCAGAAGAAACGAAAACACAAAGAGAAGAAGCGGGTGGCTCGTCATTTCCATCCCTCGGTTCTTACAATTATCCTGCAATCGGAAGTCCACGGGATCGGTTAAGCCCGCTCATCGCAAGCTGGTGCCTTAGAGCTTCCGCCCCTTTGTAAAAATTGGATTGGGCCAGATTGTCACCAGTTCCGTCTGCTAATTCGAATTTCGGTTTAATTTCAAAGTAATGCTCCAATGCCGTATCAGCGCACGGCTTTTGCACATGCCCGCGACCATGATGCGCGTATGCAAAAGTTGGCAGGTGATGTTTCTGAGTTCGGCTCTGTTTCTGAGCGGTTGTAATAGCTCGTCCATTGGACCAAGCCCAGCTTCGGTTGGTAGCGGTGATACGCAAAGGAGCGCGCCCCCAAGCGGCGTTTCTGTAAATGAACCCGCTCAGGCTCCTGTGCTCGTGCGCTCGGACTTCAAAAAAGGCGAGCTCACTCAAGCTTGCCAGGCCGCGATGGACAAGGCCAAAGCCCGCCTAGATGTGGTCGCAGCGACCGCTCCCCAGGATCGGAACTTTGATAATACCGTTCTCGCGGTTGAGTCGATCACCGCGGATCTGGCGGACGAGACCAATCCGCTCACTTTCATGGGATATGTTTCAACGAATGCTGATACTCGCTCAGAAGGCTCGGAATGCGAAGGCAGTGTCGGTGACTTTGGAATTGAAATCTCCACTCGCAGGGATCTCTACGATGCATTGAAGGATCAGAAGCCACGCAATGCGGACGAGACGAGACTTCTCTCTGAAACCTTGAAAGCCTTTGAGCGGAATGGATTGAAGCTTCCTGAAGACAAGCTCGCACAAGTCAAAGCTCTTCAGCAAAAGCTCACGGCAGTGCAGACGCAGTTTAACGCTAACCTGAACAACGATGTGACAACGGTTGAACTCACTGAAGCTGAGCTTGCAGGAGTTCCCGCTGACTATAAGAGCAACCTGAAGAAGACTGCCGATGGCGCACGCTACATCGTCACGACACGCGAAAGCGACGTAGGCTCCTTCATGGCAAACGCCACGAACTCGGAAGCTCGCCGCAAATGGCTTTTCGGGTACTATAACCGTGGAGGCAAGGCCAATACCGAGCTTCTGGAGCAAGCCATCAGTCTGCGTCAGCAAATCGCAAAACTCATGGGCTACTCGACTTGGGCGGATTACCGCATCCAGGGACGCATGGCCAAGGACGCAAAGACTGTTCTCGATTTCCTCAACGGTCTGAAGACTAAGCTTGCTGAGCGTGACCGCGAAGACATTGCAGGCCTGCTCAAGTTCAAGAAGGAGCTCGATCCTAGCGCCACCGAAGTGAACGCCTGGGACATCAACTTCCTCCAGAACCAGATCAAGAAGCGCGATTACAGCCTGGATGACGAGAAGATCCGCGAGTACTTCCCAGCCGACGTTGTGATTTCCGGGATGTTTGACGTCTACTCGAAACTTCTGGGCGTGCACTACACCGAGATTGCGGATGCGCCAGTCTGGTCACCGGACGTTAAGCTTTATCGCATCAACGATAACAAGGATGATCGCCTGATCGGATACTTCTACACCGACTTTGTGCCACGTCCTTATAAGTACGGCCATGCTGCTGCTTTCCCTCAAATCAGTGGTCGCGTGCTTCCAAACGGTAGCTACAGCCTGCCAGTTGCGGCGATTGTCGCCAACCTTGCGGCTCCAGCCAACGGAAAGCCATCGCTTTTGTCCCATGATGATGTCGAAACGATCTTCCATGAGTTTGGTCACATCATGCACATGACGCTTACGCGCGCTCCCTACGCAAGTCTCTCGGGATCGAACGTGGCTCAGGACTTTGTCGAAGCTCCGTCGCAGATGCTGGAGAACTGGGTTTGGGACGCAGATGTCCTGAGTCGCATCTCCGGTCACTACCTCGATCACAGCCAGAAGCTCCCAGCTGATCTTCTGCAGAAGATGATCGCGGCCCGTGACTTCGATCAAGCCTACTACTATACCCGCCAGCTCATGCTTGCCTTGACGGATATGGACTATCACACGGCCGACGGGGCAGTGGATACGGCTGCGATCTATAACCGCAACTACGAAGAGATGATCGGAGTGAAGCCAGTCGCGGGCGCTCACTTTGCCGGAACCTTCGGGCACCTCATGGGTGGATATGATGCCGGATACTACGGCTATCTCTGGTCATTGGTTTACGCCACTGACATGTTCACCCGCTTCCACGATGGAGGAATGCTCAGCCCTGAAGTGGGTGCTGACTACCGCCGCGTGATTCTTGAGAATGGCAACTCGAAGGACGCAATCGACCTTCTGGGCGAGTTCCTGGGACGCACCCCGAACTCGGAAGCCTTCTTCAAGAAGTTGCACATCTGATCTTCCGGATCAAAAGTGAAGGGGCAGCAGAGCAATCTCGTATCGCTCTGCTGCCCCTTTCTTTATTCAGCACTATGCGGATCTGATTAGTACTTCAAGCAGGAGAAGTAGCCATTGCTATTCATTTCCAGAATCCCAAAGCCACTGACGTAACGAGATCCGGTCGCATAGCTGAGAGCTTGGCAACGACGATGAACGGCTGCCTTGCAAACATCCAGCGGTGCTCGATCCTGACCCGTGCATGCTTCCTGATAACTCGCAAGCGTTGCCCAGCTGTCCGAGCGATACGTAGCTTCAGAACCCGTCACACAAGTTACGGTGACGTTATCGCCTAAGATCTGGACCGGGCCAAATCCACCCGCGGCATAGTTATGTCCGTTCTGACAAAAGCGGTTGATTGCAGATGCGCACTCAACGCTCATTGGGTTGTTCGGGTTACAGAGGCTTTGATAGCCACGAAGAGCAGTGAGAGTGGTTTGGAATCGCGCCGCTTGTCCCGTGTTGACGCAAACAACGTGAGCGACGTCGCCCGCGTGCTCAACGGGTCCGAATCCGCCGGCTTTATAGCCTTTAGCCATGCAAAAGCTATCGACTGCCGAGTTGCAATCAATGCTGATTCCGGCTCTGCCATCACAAAGAGGATGGAAGGTTTTCAGAACAGAGTAACTGGTGACGAAAACGGGAGGATTGATGCTGCCGCCGCCACCAGACGATGGCTGTTGAAACTCATAGGCTCCAAGATCAATCCCGCCCTGGCGAGGGCGACCGTCTAAGTCAGTGAGTGGAGCGGAAGCCGCCGCACCTTTACCGATAGCAGGTGATGAGCTTTGAAGATGATAATCACCGCTGCCATTGGCCTGATAGTTCACGAAAAGTGGATCTTGCAAGATGGTGCCGCTGACTGATCCTTTCTGCATTTTCACATTGGTTCCACTCTTGTAGACCAAGTTATTGATGTAGCGATTATTGGCGCCCACTTTGCCGTACTCGATAATCCCGTAGACAGTGTTGTCATAAACGATGTTGTTAGCGACGTAGTTGTTCTCAGAACCATTCGGTAGAGCTCCTGCGTCCCCTTCACCAATCAAGATCCCTTCTTTGCAATGAAAGACCGTGTTGTTGATGATGACCGATGAGGTTGCTCCATGCCATTGATGAATCCCAACCACGGTTCCTGAAGCGATATTATTGATCAC
>JBJMMA010000162.1:0-10414 GCA_045805065.1 Bdellovibrionia bacterium
AGTCATGTACGGACCATAGAATATAAGAGTGGGTGTCGTATAGGTCGGCGTCCATTCTGAAGGGCTCAGCAATTTGAAATCAAAAGTGTACGTGAGTCTTTCCTGCCCATCAGGATTGATCAGTTGAAGCTTCGGATAGTTTTCCGTCAGATTAGGAATTCCAAGTAACGCGAGCGATCCATCCTGTGTGCGCTGGGCATTGCTCCAGTCATAACGCCAATCCAGGATCATCGTATTGGCTGGATCGGAATCCTTATCGGTCATTTTTCTCAGGGTGATGGTCTTTTGGCGCGTCTGTTCTGAAAGACCCCAGCGAGCGATGTTTCCTTCGCCGAGCCAAATATATGTATGGCTATTGCACTTGTAGCTTTCTCCGGTCTCCTCACGATAAAGGCGATTCAAGCCGATTCCTGAAAACTGATTTCCGCCGATCGCGTAGAGATTGCAGCTTTCTTTTTGGGAGCCTGAAGAACCTTCGAACTGGAAAATCCAGAGGCCAGTCACTCCTGAGCCTAACGACGCGAGGCTGCCGAGATTCAATTCATAATCTGATGACTTTAAGGACACAAGATTCGCAAGATTTTGTTTTTCGATGATTTTGCCTGAGAGATCATACGAAACCGCCCACTGCTTTCGGTTTCCGCCGTAACCATCGGATACGTCGAAAAGTGCGAATACCTGTCCACCCGAAGCCGATAATTTTTTCGGACGCTCATACTGAAAAGCCTGTTCCAAGGTGACAAGGGTTCCTGCTTTTAAGTCGATGATGTCGGACTCGAAGGAGTCATAGCCATAGTACGCGGTCATGAGGACACGTGACTTTTCCAATCCAACGAACCAAGCCGAAGAATACCCCGAGCTGGAAAGCGTGAATTGGAAGTGTCGGAGCGGAGTTCCTGTCCTCGAAATGTGCTGAAGATTGATGATGCCTTTCGAATCACCCTCAAAATGGGCAATGTCCCCGATTACTAAACTCTCATCGGCCATCTTATAGACAGGAGGTAAAGTCGGAGTTTGCGAGGTAAAGGCGCCATGAACGCTGTCTTGCCAGGTTTTCCAGAAATCTGGAATCTGACTCCAAGCTATAAAGAGCTTGCTGACTCCCGCGAAATCAATCTTATGGATTCCCTCGGCGTCAGTATAATATGCGCCGTCCTGAGTGAATGTAGGATCTCTTTCGAGAGATGACTTTGTTTGAATCCTTGCCAGTTCACGCAAACTCGACTTCTGAGGAGGCGACGAAGAAGTTCTGGCTTCTGCTGATAAGCATCCTGAGAAAAAAAGTGCGCCACAAAGCCAAAGAGCTAAGCTGTTCGATGCGCGGATCATTTTGGACTCCCGCAGGGAAAACCTGCCTCATTGAAAGTGATGTCCGTTTTGGCCGGAAAGAGTTGAACGGCTCCCGTGCAATCCTTGAGCTTTGCATCTTTCGCAAGACGTCCTGACTTAATTCGGCCCCCTGGATAAGCAGTAAAAGGGAATGCTTCAAGCTCAAATTCAGAACCGGAGCTGATGTCGCGGAACTTTGCTCGCGAGGCCAGCGTGCCGCTCATGACGTTTCCAGCCTCATCAAAGCTCAAATTATCGCTCCAGCGGCCAGAAGAAACTTCAACAATCTTCCCGTTGAGTTCCACCAGTCCTACGCCTGAGGCCTTCTCAACGTAACCCGAAGGATGAAAAGACATATGTCCATTGACCGTCAGTAAGTATCGATCAGTTTTCACCTTCGTCCAATTTTTAAAGCACGCCTGAACGAGCTTTTGGTCTTCACTGAGTTCGGCTGCACATTCTCCAGTGAGTAAACCCCTACCTCCTAAGAACTCGAGCCCGTCTTGTTCATTAGACTGACCCGTGTATGAATTGCTGGGTGTAAAGCTGCGGACCGTCCCATTTGCATAAAATTCAATCGGGCCGTTCAGGTAGACTGGCTTACCAGCGATTTCGACCGTACCGTATGAGCTGGCGACCGTTTTCTTGATGGATCCCGTTTGATCATAAAACTCGGCGCCATCCACTCCTAACGGATATCCCTTGTATAACACCCAGGAGATTCCAATTCCCTTGAGCTCAGTGAACCAGTCTCGCGCTGTCATCTTGGGCATGGCGGAAGAAAAAACCAAAGTTGTAAACCGCCGAATACTTGCTGGATCCAGGTCAGACAAAGTGTCACAGGAATATTCAGGACAAGGCAAGGAGAGGGCAATGTTGACTGAGGTTACCGCTTTTCCGAAATCTGAGAGCGCATTCCAGAGACTTACATCGAAAACAAAGGCATAAGGCAGATGAGGAGGATTGAAACTGAAGAGCTTCTTCACTTCACATCCGCGTTGAAGTGCTGGAGGAATTGTTTCGTCGTTCTCGGGGACGATATCAATCTTGTCTAAAAACTTTGCGCCATCCAAAAGGCCGCGCGTCTTAGTCAGTATCGCAGCCGCGTGAGTTCGCGCGAAGGGTTCCAGTCGTTTTGCCATTTCTTCGATGATATTGCTCAACGTCGATGAGCGGGGAGCAAACGGAGTCCAGCCTCTGGCTAGTCTTGCCTCAAAGGTTTCGTAGGGCTCGACGATCGTTTGATTTCCGATCTTGCAAATGGCGACATATCCCAGTGGGTGGTAACCATCGTAGATATTTTCGGCATTTGCTTGAGCGCTTGACGCCATCAACAGCAGTAAAACCGCGATTTTTAAATTTGGAAATTTGATCATAATCGACTCTTAGTAAACTTTGGCTTCGCCCTTTTCATTGAACTCGACATACTTTCCGGCGCTCACGTAGCCGCTTCCGCCATCTTGTTGTTTCAAGTAGGTCCCGCTTTCCAGATACGCCCCGAACACAGTGCCGTCTTCGCGCAGGTCCACTTGCTCGTCTTTTGCTGCGGTAATCGTGCGGGAAGAGTTCGGAATATGTAGCGTTCCAGGCTGATGTAGGAAACCTGCCTGGATGTTTCCTTTACCATCAGTTCTGAATTCGCCATAAAACTCGAGTGATTCGGATCGGATGGAAAACCGCTCGGGTTGGAAAAACCGTGCATGGGTCACGCGATCGAGCTTTGAGTCGATGGTGACTGTATATCCATTTTCGCTAGGTGGAACGATCTTTACTTGGCGGCCCTGTACTTCAGTCGTGCTGACTGGATTATAATCGCTAATCGCGCACTCATCGTTTTCGTTTGCGCCATTGAATGAAAACGTTGAGTATGTCCCGCATTTAAGGTCGTAGTGCGCACTTTTGCGAGGGATTTCTTGTGCGATCTCGCCGCGAAGCACGCGCAGACCGTGATCCACCGTAATGGAGTAAAACCGGAGCATTTGTCCGTTGGCTTTACCGTCTATTGGCCAGGAGAAGCTAGCTCTATCAGAAATAGAGTTAGGGCGTGCCCAGAAATCCTTTCCGATGAACCTCTTCAGATAGAACTTGTTATCGGACATCTCATAATTGATACAGCCATATAAATCTTGTCCAAAGAAATGTGCGCTGAAACCTTTGCAGATGGATACGTAGTTGTCATTTTTTTCTGGCAAAACAAACCAATTCCCGTCATCCAAGTTGACCCGCTGAAATGTGAACCCCACTTTTTTGAGAAGTTCAAGATAGGCATTGAGGTTCATCGTTTCCATGGCTTTTGATGTCAGAGTGCCATTGAAGAAACGGGTGTTGACGGAGTCAGATTGTTTTAATGACAGCGCTTCCCAATAGATCGTCTCATGAAGAACAAGCGCCGCACGGTTCTCTTCATCCAGCATTTCCCAGAGCGGCTTGTTCACAAGAAAAGTTTTTTCAGAATACTGTCTTTGAATGACGATCTGACGGATCACGCACCCCTTAGGAAGCAAGACGTGCATCGAATCCGAAATGTCCGGAAGCTCCTCGTGAGTGAATTCAGATTTCTCGACAAAGCGGGATGAAATATCGACGTAGTTCTGGGCACGATAAGCATCCAGGCGCTTGAGTCGGTCCAGTACATAATTGATGCGTCGCTTGTAGTCCCAGCCTTCTTCTCCGAGAGAAATGACGTTTTCTCTCAGGAAGCGACTTTCGAACAAATCGAGAAGCTCGATGCGCTTTTGACCTGGAAGAGGGTTCGCGCAATAAATGACGTCGCCGCCGTTTCCCGCATGGCTTCCGCCGCCTTCTCCCTTTGTTGCATAGGAGGTCTTAGTTGTTGCCGCTAGAAGGAGTGCCAGAACAAATGTAAATGCAATTGGATGTCTTCGAATCACAAGGAGCTCTCCTGCTTGGGCGAATCAATGATTTCGTAAACGACGTTCTGATCGCCAATCTCAAACAAGATGTGTGAGCCGAAAATCTGATGTCGTGCCACCGCTTTCCATGAGCTTGGATCGCCTAGAGGGAGGACTTCAGAAAGTCTGACTGCTCCATCCGGATTGATGAGTTGAATCCGGGACATTTTCTGAGAAGCCGAGTATTCAAAAAGGCTGAGTGATCCATCATCTGTGCGGGATGTTCCACTATTCTCTATTTGCCAGTCCTTAAAAACCAAATCATTCATAACCAGCTTCTTGTTGTTTATAGAGGTGAACTCGAGCGCGTCTTTCCATGTGATTTTAGATTTTGCTTGCCATACGAAACTGAGCCCTCCGAGCCAGGTCATCTCGAAACGGTTATCGGAAAAACCGAGCTTCGGAATCTCTTGCGTGTAACCCAACTGCAATCCCTGGGTGCTGCGGATTTGATCAAGATCAAAAGCAAAGAAGTAATATCCGGTTAAGCCCTTATCGTTGTGTTCGCCGTAGTGATTGGCTTCACGCCAGATCCAAACCCCAGCCAGGCGAGACGACAGCGGGAGAACGCTTGAAGCAAAATGGGCATCTGAATATTGAGAGATTCCTTGGACCGGGGCGACTTCGTCCAGGCTTCGCTTGGCGGACAGTTTTCCGTCCAGATCATAGACCAGGATCGATGCACGGCCTGCGTTGTCTGGCCACGCTCCTCGGTCTGTTGTAACAATGTGAGTTCCCACGACCTGGGGCTCACTCTCCGACCAGGGGTATTCTTGTGAGATTGCAATATAGGTCTTATCTTTAAAGTTGAGAATCCCATTCGTTCCATAAACTAATGCGTGGGACGAGTCGATACTCTGCACTTGACGAACGGAACGAGGGGTTCCAAGCCGTGTCTGAATCAGTTCAAGCGGCTGCCCAGTTCTAGAGATGTGCTGAAAGTAGAACGCATCCGTATAGGTTACATAGTCGGTCTCGCCTCTGGACGAGAGCAGGAGACTTTCATCCGAAAGGCGATCTATTCGAATGTTCCAAAGGTCATGGCGGGGGATGGAGTGTCCAATGGTCGGAATGTGAGACCAAGCCACAAAGAGCGTCTTTTTGCCGCTATAGTCGACTCGGTAAACTCCGTCTGATTCGGCGAAGAAAACCCCGTCGCTCGTCATTATGCGCTGGATGTACGGACTCATCACGGAAAACCGCGTGGACTCACGCAAGCTTGAGGCCTTAGGAGGATGAGGGAATGAAAACACCGATTCAATAGTGGTTCCAGCGGGTACTTCGCAGCCCGACATCGCGATGGCAGCAATTAGAATCAGTGATCTCATGGTTTGATGCTCCCGCAGGGAATGCCTGCTTCATTGAATCGAATCTCGCTCCCGGCCGAAAAATGGCGGATCACTCCGCTACAATCGCGAGCGTTCGTCTCGCTCGCAAGAGTCGCTGATTTAAACCCGCCTTGCGGATAAGCTTCGAAATATTGAGGAGCTAATTCGAATTCAGCGTTTTGAGTCCAGATCTTTACAGGACGAGCGAGGAAGCCATCCATGATTCTTCCGTCTGAGTCAAAATGGAGCTCCCGATGTTCCCCTGAATCCACTTCCACAATTCTTCCTGAAAGAACAACCAAGCCAAGTCCATGAGCGCTTTGAAGGTAGCCCGAAGGATGAAATTTCGTATGTGCTGAGATCGCAAGATCATAACGGTCACTGCGCAATTCGGCGAGGGAAACACATCCGTCGGCAAGTTTTTGATCTTCGCTGAACTCCGCTTCGCAGTCTGGGTTAAGCCATACTTCGCCGCCATTCACTCGGATGCCAGGGTGCGCGGAGGACGAGCTAGAGTAGCCGGCGTCAGATGCCGTTAACCAATGAACCGCTCCGTTTGGATGAAAGCGGACCGAGTTTTTAAGATAGACCGACTCTGACAAGATAGAACTGCGATGCTCCTCATATGCACTTGCAGAGCGTAGAGAGCCAGTCTCTTCATAAAATTCCGCACCTGAGACTTTCAGAGCTAGACCGTGATAGACAACCCAGTCATTTCTGACACTCGAAAGCTCGGAAAACCAATCGTGAGCCGAAAGGCTTTTCATTTTTGATGAATAGAGGAGCGCTGTGATTTTTCGGATTTCAGAGTCGTTCCAGAATGCTACGCAAATTTCACGTTTTTGAGACCACTCATATTTGTCTAGAACTTTTGCCGAGCAGGAATGAAAGATGATGTTCGTCAATACGGACGCTTTCCCAGCATTGGAGAGAGCATTCCAAAGAGTCGCGTTGAAAACAAAATCGTAGGAAAGCTGGGGTGGTTTATAGCTATAAAGCTTTTTGACCTGGCATCCGGGTTCCAGCGGCGGAGGGATGGTTTCCGACTCGTCCGCTACGATGTCGATGTTATCGATGAACTTTGTGTTTTGGAGCGGATCCGTTTTGGATTTGAACAAAATGTCGGCATGAACTTCGGAGTAGGATCGTAGACGATCGATGGCCGCATCGAGCACTTTTTCGTAACTCAGCTGAGGATCGAACGTGTCGGGCACATCGCCACGTTGGACTCGCGCCTCATGAAATGCGTAAGGTTCAATAGTGGTTTTTCCACCCTTCGAACAAACTGTTACGTAGTCTTGGGGGGATTTGCCCGATTGGTCCATCCAGGCGGCAGCTCCTGAGTTTTCTAACAGGACTAAGCCTAAACTTAGAATGATAAGAGATTGGATTCTAATCATTGGACTTGCTCCATTCTACGCGGCCTTTTTGGTCGAACTTGAGACATGTTCCCGATGAGTAAGTTCGTCTTTTGTCATCGGTGTTGGTCAAAGTTGCAAAACTGTCCAGGCAGGCGCTCTGGACAGTGCCGTCTTCGTACAAATAAGTAGTTCCTGCTTTTGCGGAGATTTCTTTAGACGAGTTCGGAATCTGCAGTCGGCCAGCCTTGGCAAGAAATCCGCCTCGGATATTTCCGGACGGATAGGCCAGAAACTCCCCTTCAAAGGTGAGTGAATTTGATCGGATTTTGAACTCTTCGGCTTTTGCAAGCAGCGCATGGGTCAGGCGACCAGTAGTTGGATCAAATTCGATCCATATGTGCCCTGAGGTGGTAATTTCAACGCTTCGGCCCTGAACTTCGGCCAGGTTGGGGACCAGATGGGTAGCGAGGACGCATTTGTCATACTTCCCAAAATTTGGGAACGACAGGTTCGAACCACTTGCGCAGGATATTTTGTAGTGTGCAGTTTTTCGCTCAACGACTTCTTCGGTCGTACCTTGGATGACTTGAAGCGTGGCTCCAAGTGTTGCCTGCTGGAATTGGACTACTTGGCCACCTTGAACTCCGTTTACAGGCCATGGAAAGGATTTATATATAGCTGAAACGAAAGTGTAGAGCCCGCGGTCGTCTTTTGATTGATAACCAAAGTATCCGTCTATTTGGTTCCCCAATATAGTGACTTTGGCAGAGTGGCAATCTTCGAGGAGTTGGTAACCTTCGAAGCAAGAGTAGGTTGATTCTCCTAAAACATAGTCTACCGTGGCCTTGTCTTTGAATATCGCTCGGTAGTTTTTCATTTCGGTCGAGAGGAGCAGATTCAGATAATCCCGTAGATCGATCGCGTCCAAAGCGTGGGACGTGATCGTTCCATTCAAAAGCCGGGTGTTGATCGAATTGGTCTGCCTCAGAGAGAGAGCTTCTCGATAAATTGTTTCATGCAGGACGAGCGCGGCGCGATTCTCTTCGTCCAGCATCTCCCAGAGGGCCTTGTTGACGAGAAAACGTTTTTTCTCGGCCTCAGGTTGAGGGCTTTGAATGACGATCTGACGGATCTTGCATCCTTCTGGAAGGGCGATGTGCAAAGAGTCCGGAATGTCTGGAAGCTCATCCGTGGTGAATTCAGAGTCATCCAGGAAGTGAGATGCGTTATCAGCATAGATGCCAGCCCGGTATGGGTCGAGTCGTTTCAGTCGATCCAGTACATAGGCGATTCGGCGTTTGTAATCCCAGCCTTCTTCGCCCAACGCGAGCGCGTTGTCTCGAAGTACTCGACTTTCAAATAGATCGAGAAGCTCAATGCGCTTTTGGCCCGGAAGAGGGTGCTCGCAATAAACGACATCGCCGCCATTTCCCGCATGGCTTCCACCGCCTTCTTGTGAGGCATTGCAAAGCAGAGGAGTCGCTGACAAAAAGAGCGCTAGAGTAAGTGTCAGTGCATACGGGTATGCTTTAATCACGAGGGTCTTCCTCCATTCGAGCAAGTGGAAATAAAACGGTTTCGAGCTGAAAAAGTCCGTCTGCGTTTGATTTTGCGGCGATGTTTAAAATCTCATGGTGAGCACGGCGTAAAATCTCTTTAGCTTTCGGAATGTCTTCTCGGTTCAAGGTAAAGGTGACGCCGCTGATTTCGCGATCCTTTGGATCAATTAACCGAAGCGCTTGTTTTGCATTCTCTAAAGTCTGCTCATGGAAGCGCTTTAAGCCTTCGTTATGCAAATCGTTGCCTGTGGAAACAGCACCTGGCGCATATTTAAGAAATCCATTCTCATCGCGCTCGAGCAATCCAAGCCTCAGGAGCGATTCAATCGCATCTGTAATTTCTTTTTTGCTCACCTTGAAATGGAGGCGCGCTTGTATCCACTCAGGATCTTCCCGAAAGTCTTTGAGATCGACCATCTCGCGGATCGCATAACAGTACCAGTTTGAGATGGCAGAAAAACTATCACGATCAATCATCCGGAAGCTTCGCACCGGATTTTGCTTCCGCAAGCGCTCCAGCAATACCACATGGAGATGAGGATTCTTCTTTGCTTTCTCCAGGCTGATGAGGTCCTGGAAGTAGTGGGCCTCATTGGGTTTGAGTTCCAATGAAGAGGCAAGGGCTTGTGCGAGCTTTGGACCTGGGTTGCGAGAGCCCTGCAAAATCATGATCAAGGTTGAGGAACTCTTCAGCCCAAGCTTCTTGGCCCAGGTGTCGTAGGTCCAATGGCGCGAGCTGCTTTTTCGGATCTTGTAGACTTCACGAAGATAGAGCCTGAAATCGGAATACTCGTACACGCGCGGCAGAGGCCGAGCGCGGCTGTTTTGAACAGGCGTGAGAGTGCTTCTATCATTCATGAATGGCCGACAGCTAGCACGGCGCTTTTAGGTCAAACAATACAAAAGCGTTTTAGTCTGTGATTATTTGTTCACTAGTTTGTGAGTTTTTGCAGGCTAGCTGTCGGGCTCTGGGAGCAGTTCTTAGCGATCTGAAAAGGCTTTTGCATCCGTGTTACAGAAGCGATCGATGAGCTCGATAAGAGGCTGGGTGTGAGGAAATTTGCTTTCGATGTTTCGTTTTCCGTAACCCTGGATGGGCGTCTCGATGAGACTTCCGTCGGATCCTTTGCTGAAGACGCTGTAGAGAATTTGATAGTTCCTTGCAGCGCTTTTTGATTCCTCGAAAGATGCTCCGGCCGCTCTTTCGATGAGCTTCAATAGGCCCTCATCATCGCTCCAAAGCTGGACGAATCCTCCGATGTTCAATTCCTTAAAATCCTGGGTCACGCGGACTTGGAGCGCGTATCCTTCTGATTCAACGGTGCTGATCTCGCATTTTGTGGTGAGGTTGCCGTTGGCAACGGATTGCACTGCCACGATGTCCTCGGAAGCCTTCGCTTTTTCTGCGATAAATGCGCTTAGTCCTATGAGACAAAACAATACACCTAAATAGAAACGCATGGATCTCTCTCCTTTTAGGGGTCGCGTGATGTTGCTCAAGACCTGTGAGCTTCGTTCAAGTGATGCGACCGATAATAATATTTAATAGTCGGTGTTTAGTTCTGAGCTATGAAATACGCTTGGGAGTTGCAGATTCGTCTCACACGTTTGTGAGCTTTCCGGGGCACTCTCGGTTAAATGTGCGGCGTGGCAAAATGGAGCCTTTCCGAACTAAAAATTGATTTTTAGCGAAAACATGGTCAAATCCACTCACATTTCAAAACCGTTGGGGGGGATTTGCGATGGGCGCACGTGTGTCTCGGCTTTTGCTTGGGTCGGCCTTGGGTCTTTTCCTTTTGTCCGGATGCTTGCCGGACAAGCCTGAAATCTCAAGCGATCTCATCAACGCTTTTGGTAGCGGCTGCTCCTCTGTTGGAGGTTGGACACAAAGCGCGCTCCGGCAAAACGAGGCTCTCGTTCAAACT
>JBJMMA010000163.1:0-18889 GCA_045805065.1 Bdellovibrionia bacterium
CTGCTCATCCAACCGCATTTGCTCCAGCCGCTTATGTTCGGTCAAGTCGCGCGTCACTTTCACAAAGCCAATGAGGGCTCCTTCGGAGTCTCGCAAAGGAGTGATTGCAACACTTGCCCAAAAACGGTTTCCGCCCTTGCGAAAGGCCCAGCCTTCTTTCTCAATATGACCGGCTCGCTCAGCCTCTTTCAGATCCAGAAACAGAATCTCGCCGCGTTCTGATTCCAATCGGAACCAAGAGACGTCTTTACCTAGAACTTCCTGCGCATCATAACCCTTGATTCGCTTTGCGCCCTCGTTCCAGGTCACCACCCGGCCTGCCTGGTCCAGAGAGTAAATCGCGCAATCCCGGACGCCCTCAAGAATCAAACGGAATCGCTCTTCCTGGCGAAGCCATTCCTCTTTCTCGCGAGCAAAACGTTCGGCCTGCTGCGCGTTCTTGTGCTGAGTGATATCAAAAGCAAAACCCGAAAACTTTACCGGACGATCCTGACCTGCTTCATAAGTACATCGGCCTCTCGAGTGCACCCAGCGAATTTCACCTGGCACAGGAAGAACCCGGTACTCGTAGTCATAAACCGCGCCATTCTCAATAGCTCCGTTGATTTCTCCTCGAACTTTATCGACGTCATCAGGATGGATCTTTCCAAGAATGACTTCCCTGGAAAGGTAAGTTTCGCTTTTTGGCAGACCCCAAAGCTCCAGCATTTCTGGAGAGCAAAGAATCTCATTTGTTTTCAGATCGATTTCCCAGGTCGCCATCTTCGCGGACTGAAGGGCAAAGGATAAGCTTTCCTGACTTTCCCTGAGCTTGAACTCGGCAATTCTCTGTTGCGTGATATCGGTAGATACCGCAACAAAGCCGCGAACCTTTCCTGTGGGGTCCAAATCAGGAACATAAGACGCTTGAATCAGGATGCTGGCCTGACCCGGCCGATCGATTGTCGTTTCAAAGCTGACCGTTTTGCCTGAGAGAACGGTGTCGATGTAGGGCTTCACTCGAGCATATCCGTCCGCAGAGACGACTTCTCGAACCGTCTTTCCGATCACTCGCTCTTTCTTTCTGGCGTGTGTCTTCTCGTAATACGCGTTAATCGACACGTATCTTTCGTCTTTATCGATATAAACGATGGAAACGGGTGCTGTTTCAGTGATGAGCCTGAGATGACTCTCATTTTCGGTGAGAAGCTTCAGCTCCTCGCTAGTATCTGAGCCTAAGCTCACGTCTCCCGCCTTATGCACTCAATTCCCGCCTAAGGCTTGAATAATTAACATTCTAGACTAGGGCATGCAACCCGAACTGCTACTGAGGAAGCGACAAACCGGCGAGCTCACGAACTCCCTCAGAAAGAAACGTGAAGTTTGTCGCAAAAACCGTTGCGACAAGCTGCTTGAGTCCGGATCTGGCGCAACGATACTCTTTTTGATTCCGCTCTGTCGTAAATGGGTATCCAACACTTACGCCCACAATGGAGATCCGTCCGTTTCTCTCATAAAAAATCGGTCCACCGGAATCACCGTGACAAAGCGCAGCGTCTGAGCCCTCACCCTCAAACGTCATCCGGTGTGACAAATCCGAACTGCTTCCCATGCTTGGGTCAGCATCTCCTATTTGAATGTTTTGTTTGCGAAGAATCCTGCCAACAGCCATCTCGGTCCATTGATTGGTATCTTCCTCAGAGGTCCTTAATATCCATGCGCCAAATCCCGCAAATTGGAGATCCTGCTGATAAACCTGATTGACGTCACGCTCGATGACCGCCGGACGATACTCGCGTGGCAAATTGGATGTCAGCTTGAGCAAGGCAATATCTCGGCCATAGTCCGAGTACATTCTCTCAACTGAGCACCGCTTTTGATCAATACACGAATTCTGAGAGAGGTATTTCTCATGAACCAGAATTCGCTCAACTGAAACTCTCTGCTGAAAAAACGATCCGAAAGCATTCTCGACCGTAACATTTTTGCCCGGAAGTACAACGATTTGACCGTTTGAGTTCTGGCTCGTCACACAATGAGCCGCAGTGAGTACAACATTCGGAGCAATCACAGCTCCAGAGCAGAGATTATAGGCGCCATTCAGAAGCTGCGAATTAACACGAACGGCTGTGTGAGAGATCAGAGCTTCCGATTTAGGGGAAATCCCATTCGTGACCAACGATGTCTGCTCAATCAGTTCGGATCCATCTTGCTTTTGAGGTGCGCAGGAAAAACAAAGCCACATCATCAGCAATGGAACAAAGACTGTATACTGAGTCTTGAGCATAACGCCTCGCAATGCGGCAAACCCTATCACGTATTCGACTTATTTACTACGTAAGTTCTTGAAACCACTTCCTTAATTCCATAACTTTACACTGACGCTATGTACTTTTAATACGTATTACAAGGGGTTGGCTCGAATCAGTTCCTGTTTGGCCCCAGTTCAGTTTCTCTGATAAAGAGAGCCTACATGAAATCTCTGATCTCCTTTGCACCCACCCTTGCTCATCTCTTTGGAATTTCACCACCGCATCTCGCGCAATCCGAGCCCTTTCCTGAGCTTTCGGACTCCACCGCGCCAATTCGCAAGGCGTTGATTTTCTGTCCCGATGCATTTGGAGTTCACGCATTGGAGCATCTGCCTGCCCTTGAGAACCGTCTCAAGGCATCCTCTACCCATGAGGTCGCACTTGAGTCGGTGTATCCTCCTGTGACACCCGTGTGCTTTGCTTCGCTTTTTACGGGCGCATTGCCTGAAGCGCATGGAATCCAGAAGTACGAGAAGCCCGTCCTCACTTGCGATACGGTCTTTGATGCTTTCATCCGAGCAGGAAAAAAGGTTGCGATTGTTGCTGTCGCCCAGTCCAGCGTGGATCTGATTTTCAGAGGACGAAATCTGGATTACTTCTCCATGCCCTATGACCCCCTGGTCACGCTAAAGGCAGAGGAGCTGATTGTCCGAGGCGAGCACGACCTGATTGTGGCGTACCATCAGGAGTATGATGACCTGCTACACGACACGAATCCCTTTTCTGAGCTTGCTCTGAAAGCGCTCGAGCATCATGTGGAGAGCTGGGAATACTTCACACAGACCTGCCAAAAGCATTGGCAGAAAGAATTTCTAGTCGCCTTTACTCCTGATCATGGCGCTCATACGGATTCTCGCACCGGACGCGGAGACCATGGAGAGAACAGGCCCGAGGATATGAACCTCAGGCATTTTTTCTATCTCAAGTGAAGATCAACGCGCTGACCCGGTAAAAGCAGCGAAACCGTAAGTGATCCTGGAACGCGTTGCGCCTTGACCAGCATCACATCTCCGGGGCCGACGACTTCGCCGTAGCGCCCGTTCTCAATGGCAATGGACGTATCCTGATCAATTCCGAGCCCTAAATACTGAGGATAGAGAAGCACAAGCCCAAAGAGGCGGTTCTCACGGCTTCTTCGAATAAAGTGCTGATCCACGATCACACCTTGAACAAGTCCAAGACCACGGTGAATGGGAACTCTGCGGCCATCAATGACATCAAATTCGCCGCCCGCAATCGCAACAGAAGACATGACGGCAGTACCTGCACTCGTTCCAGCAAAGGGAATTCCTGCCAGGTAACGCGACTGCAGAGCATAGAGGATGTGATCATCATCAATGACATCAAAGATTCGTTTTTGATCACCGCCACTGAAGAAAACAGCTGTTGCCTGCTGGAGCATCGACACAAACTCAGCCTTCGCCGCAGCCGTCAGCGGCGGCGACTTTGACCAGAGAAAACCGCCCGGGTGCTCCGCCGACAGATCCTTCACCATGTCCTGATAAGTCTCGTCCGGCACTTCGGTAGCCCAGGTGATAATCAGGATTCTGGCTTGACGCCCTCCTGCCCACGATACAAAGCGAGTCACTGCCTCACGGGGAAGATTTCCTCCTCCAACCAGCAGAAGATGTTGATTGGTGGCGAGAGCCGACTCCGGAAAGCTCGCAAAGAGGGAGAGAAAGAGACTAAATGCTACTACAAGTTTGAGAAACGTTTTCTTTGTCTTAGTCAGCATTTTCGAAGATCAGGTTAAAGCAGACCTGTCCTCGCGCCAAGTACTTTCGCTCAAAATGAGTTCTTGGATGAACCGCTTCAGGCGAAGTCTGCTGAAGCGTCCTGTCTTCGACAAGCTTGAGCCCCCACTCCTGGGTCATGAAATGACGCGCACCTTCTGCGTAAAAAGATTCATTGGTCGCAAGCTCAAGCTTTGCGCCAGGCTTCATGGTCTCAATGACTTTTTCCATAAACGGCATCGCGTACCAGCGTCTTCGCTCGTCTCCCGGCCTTGGCCAGGGATTCGGATAAAGAAAGAAGTATCGGTCTACCGAGCTTGCGGGGAGAAAATGCGTGATCCATTCGACGGCGTCCGCATGAACAGCCAGAAGATTTGAAAACGGTGCATGATGAGAAAGCCTTCCGGCGAATTTCTCAAACTTCATTCGCGTATGTTCAATTGCAACCAGATACCGTTCGGGATGTTCCTGAGCATAGCGAATCGGATGCAAACCCACGCCGCATCCCACCTCAACATCCAGCGGCATGCCCTGGGGGATCTGACTGAGATCAAACGGCGCAACACCTCTGGGAGCGGGAACTCGCTCCGCCTGAAACTTTCTCATTTTTCAAAAAACTCGAGATCTTTGCCGTAAGTTTCTTCAAGGCCAATGTAGGATACAAGCGCAATAGCGATCGCCGCCCCTCCGACAATGGCTCCGCTTTCGATCATCCCAAACGATTTTTGAAGCCCCTGAAAGGCAAGTGTGAGCGGAACGACCGATCCTCGAACCAGATTGGGAATTGAGGTTGTGACGGTAGCGCGAAGATTGGTTCCAAAGTGCTCAGCACCTGCTGTCACAAACATGGCCCAATACCCCGACCCAAGCCCCAGCGCAAAGCAGAGAAGATAGAACTCCGTGCTAGTCAGTCCTCGCGTCAGAAAATACGTCGCCGTCAGCGCAAGAGTGGCGAGCATGCTGCCAAGCAACACCTTCTTTCGGCTTTTGATCCATTGACTGAGAAAACCTGTACCAAAGTCTCCCAGCGAGATCCCAAGATACCCCCACATGATGGCTTTGGATGCAGTGATTTCGCCGCTCACTGACAAAGCTTTGGAAAGCTCTGGTGAGAAGGTCAGGAGAATGCCGACGACAAACCACACCGGCACGCCGATCAAGATGCAGCGGAGGTACTTCAGAAAGCGCGGCAGCGAGTTAAAAAGCATCCGAACATCGCCTTTAGGGATCTTCTGATCTTTAATCTCTTCGTACATTCCCGACTCAAACATGGAGACGCGGAGGATCAAAAGCACAAACCCTAGCCCTCCACCAATCATATAAGCAACACGCCAGGAAAACGCATCTCCCACGAGCGCTGCGAACACGGCGCCCATGATTCCAACGCCCGCGACAATGCTTGTTCCATAGCCGCGCGTTTCCTTGGTCATGACTTCTGAGACAAGAGTGATCGCGGCGCCTAATTCTCCCGCAAGCCCTACGCCTGCAAGAAAGCGCAGAACGCCGTAGAGATGCACATCGTGAACATATCCGTTTGCGATATTGGCGAGCGAATACAAAAGAATCGAGCCAAAGAGAACCGAGAGCCTGCCCTTCTTATCGCCCACCACTCCCCAAAAGATTCCGCCAATCAGCATGCCGATCATCTGAAGATTGATGAGTCGCACGCCTTCAGTCAGAAGCTGGTCCGAAGGGACACCCAGGGATTTCAGACTGGGAACTCGAAGGATACTGAAAAGAAGCAGATCATAGATATCAACAAAATATCCCAGAGCCGAGACGATCACCGCTGTGTTCAGAACGGTTGAGATTTCGATTTTTCGCTCAGCTTTTTGGTCAGCTTTTCTTTCGACACTATTTGAAGAAATTGTAGTATTTGTCGAATCCATGAGTTCCCCCCAAAATAAACAGAATTCCCCGAACCCGGCCAACTCTTTGCCTGCGACTCCATGGTCCACTGAGCGTGAATTTCTTCACGCACTTTCCACCCCACTCTCGACTCTTGGTCTGGAACTCGACCATATGCGCGAGTGCGTGAAGAATCCTAAAGCTATAAACGAAGCGCAGATCTCTGTCGAGCAGATGCGAAAGGTCCTGGATCGGATCTACCAACTCATCCAGACGAGGCGCAGTCAACTGCCTCCGAAGCAGAATTGACGCCCATAATTCCTACGCCTTTTTGCTTCAGCTTGTTGAGAACGAATTTTTTGTAAAAAAGGTCAGCCTCGGGATGATTTCGAATGAGCGTGACGCCTACGCCCGAGTGGTTCTGCCACGCGACGCAGGCCGTTAACACATAACGTTCGAGACCCTGAAAGATGAATCGGATTTTCTGACCGATGACCAACGGGACATCGGTTTGGAGAAAACATCCTCCAAAACCCAGGTTCCTCACACTGGCGAAGTAAGCCTTCCCTTCCATGTCATCTTCTTTTGAGATCGAGCAGGCGATCGATGAGTCCACACGGATGGACTTCCGTAAATCTGATCGTCCTGCAACCAATGGCTCATGAAGAATGCTTTGGAGCACCTGCTTGAGTGCTTCAGGTCGGAAGGGCTTCAGCAGAGCAATGACTTGAGGCAGAGCCGCCAGTTTAAGGATTTCCGAATCCGGAGCTTCGCCCGTCACAAGGACAATAGGAAACTCGGGCCGGATCGCTTTGATCTTTTTAATGAGGTCGGCGCCATCAGCACGCGGCATCAGGTAATCGGTGACCGCTGCATCCAGACTCTTAGAGGGATCTGTCGACTCAACAGACTCGGTGAAAATCCTGTAAGCTTCTTCACCATTAGAGGCATGCTGGGTCTCAAATCCAAAACGACTCAGGCTACGACAAAGAAGATCGCGCAGGAGATCATCGTCTTCGACAACGAGGATCCTTTTAGGAATGCGATTCACTTGCTCTTGAGCCGTTTGCGGTGGCATCATGTTGTTCACTCATGGCTCTTTTCTCAATGATAGCCAAGATCTCCAAGTGAATCTTTTGTGAAATTATCATGAAATAACGAACTTTTGAAAAAACCTGATGATCCGCAAAGTTAAAAACAAGACCGAATGGTCAGATATTCGAAAAATCTGCTGCGAAACAGGCAAATCAGGCGCTCCCATCGAGCGTGAACGCTGGAAATTCTTTGGCGAGCACTGGGTGGGTCCTTATGAAACGCTTTTAGCTGATTGGACGTGGGTCGCAACACAGCACGCGTCAAATGGAAGCGAAGAAGTCATCGGCTATTTAACGGGATGTCCGGATTCTGCTCAGCTTGCGCGAAAAAGGATTCTGCGCTTTGATTTTCCGCTCGTTTTGGCCATTCTTCACAAACGCTATCCCATCAATATGGACGTCAGACGCTATTTGAAGCGCCGCTTCAAACTTGAAAAGAGTCCGGAAGAACTCTTCCCTGAAAACGTCAACTCCATGCTCCGATCCCTTTACCCTGCGCATCTCCACATCAATTTAACGGAGAAAGCTCGCGGAAATGGCACTGGGCGAAAGCTTGTGGAAACCTATTTTGAAGCGTTGCGTGAAAAACGGGTCTGCGGCGTTCATGTTCATTGTGGTAGTGCGCCAGTTCGGTTTTACGAACGCTTAGGATTTGAGATTCTTCATTCTGTCGAAGTCCGTCCCGGCGTCTCTGTCTATTGCCTGGGAATTGCCCTTTAAAGGAACTTTTTAAGCCGCTTCGCGTCGTCTGAACTTTTCGATGTTTTCGCGAGCAAACTTCTCGAACGGAGAAGCATCCTGACCTGTAATTTCCCGCACGGTCGGAAGAACCTGCGCTGAATTCTCGGCTCGCCAAAGTCGATGCATTTCCACTAATCCTTCAGCAAGCCAGTCCGGGGTACCATCCTCAATCAGGTTTCTTCGCTCCACCTCATCGGAGATGGGAACAAACTTGATTTGATCTCCGGTCACTAGCGAGAGAACATCGGCGATGTCTTCGTTTGAAAGCGCCTGAGGGCCCGTCAGGTTGTATTTCCGACCCTCATGACCGTTTTCAATCAAAGTGACTGCTGCCACACGGGCAACATCGCGTGCATCAATGTAGGTGGATCGATCACTCCCCAGAGCGAGATGAAAGACTCCGGCGCGCGAGATATCATCAGCATAGCTCAAGTAATTTTGGAAAAAGCCTGTGGGTCTTAAAATCACGTAGGGGATTCCGGATTGCTCAATGACCTTTTCACAATCCTGATGCCATCGAATTAATCTGACGTTAGTGGAATTACGATCCGCGCCGTACGCGGATTGCCGGACAATCTTCCTTATTCCTGCTCGCTTGGCTGCATCAACCAGAGCTTGAACAAGTCCTTGAGGACTTGGGACTACTGGAGTGAGTAAGTAGAGCGCAGTGACGCCCTCAAATGCCTTTTCGTAGGTATCAGCGTCAAAGTAATCAAACTTGACGTATTCAATGGGCGCCTTCTGCGAGCCTTTACCTGCGCGAGCAGGAGCAGGATCAGGAATGTTTCGAACGGCTGCTCGAACTGGAACGCCTCGCCTTAGAAGTTCTTCGACAAGAGGTGATCCAACGTTGCCCGTTGCTCCCAGAACCAATACCTTATTTGGCACTTTAATCGGCGCTTGCATAAGACTTATCCTATGCAAGCGAAGAGCCCTCCTGAACTCAATTAGCCTCAAAGAGCCTCAGAAGGTCTTATTTTGTGTCCATTTCCCAGGTTCCGTCCCAGTCAGCGCCAGGCGGGTGAGCTTTCAGCTTCTCGCAACGCTCAATATACATGGAGCATGCGCCGTCCATTTCTCCAAGCTTTGCCGATTCGCCCATAATCAGGTCGTTTGCTTTCTTGAAAAGCTCGATCGCTTGGTCCCACTTCTGGTGACGATAGAAAAGACGCGCTCCCTCAAAGGCGCGACGTGCTTCTTCAGAAATCTCACGATCCAGAACTTGAATCAGTTCAACCGCATTTCTTTTGCCTTTGACCTTCACGACATCCAGCACTCGGTGAGGAGGCTCAACTCCACCCTGCTTTTGCATCGAATCAAAGGTAAAGCGCGTGGTCACAATGCTTGTGCCGTAATACTTGGTCAGGCCCTCAAGACGTGACGCCAGGTTCACGTGGTCGCCAATGACCGTATACGCAAAGTTATTACTGGATCCCATGTTCCCGACACTGACATTTCCGGTGTTGAGTCCAATTCCGATATCGACTTCGACTCCGTACTGCTGGCGGAAGCGATCGCGGTTCTTCTCTAGAGCCTGCATCATCTGAACTGCCGCACGGCAAGCATTTTCCGCATGATTAGGCTGATCCAGCGGCGCCCCCCAGAAAGCCATGATCGCATCACCGATGTACTTATCGAGCGTGCCGTTATTGGCAAAAACAATCTCCGTCATGATTCCCAGGTACTCATTGAGAAACATCGAAAGAGCTTTTGCGTCCATTTTCTCAGAGAACGTCGTAAAGCCGCGGATATCCGAAAAGAGAATCGTCAGATCCTTCTTTTCGCCGCCTACCGTGAGCTTGGTCGGATCTTTCAGGATGGAATCCACGACGGCAGGCGCGACATACTTTGCGAACGCACCACGGACGAATTTCTTTTTACGCTCTTCCAAAACGTATTTTGCGGCAAGAGTGAATGCAAAGATCGTTGCAAGCTCCACAGCAAGAAGACTCGTGTTCCAATTGACGCCGTTCTTGCCAAAGAGGATTTTCACATCAAAAATACCCATGCCGCCGAATGCGACAATTGCCAGAATCAAAGCGGGAATCGCCTCAAGCCTCTCAACAAACAGGGCAAAAAGAATACCCCCGACGATCATGAACGCATAGATCCAGCGAGGATCCGCCCAGCCTTCGCCGCGATTCAAAAGATCATGCGAGAGAATATTATCCAGGATATTGGCATGAACCTCTACCCCTGCGATGTTCGATGAAAAAGGCGTTGCGCGCATATCGTATACGCCCAAGGCGGATAGCCCGATAAACACATACGCATCTTTGATCAGATCTTTTGCGCTCTCACTGGCAAGCGTTCTTCCCGATTGATCAATGATCATGAGTTCCTGAGCGCTCACGTATTTGAAAGTGTGATCCGGACCGCGGAAATTGACCTCGGCGGCACCCAGCGGGGTCACAGGGATGTTAATACCGGTGCGTGCAAGACTCAGCTGCCTCACCCGATAATCTGGATCAAGATCCACTTTGACTGCATCATCGGAACCCGTTCGAGCGAGTTCCAGCGCCAGGGATGGATAAGCGTGTCCTTGAAGCATGACGACCATCGGCACGCGTCGCATGATCCCATCGGGATCAGGCTCGACGTAGAAGAAGCCAGCGTGCTTTCCTGCTTGGTTGTACTCCGGCAGATTCGCGATCACGCTGAATGCAGAGGGAATATTGGTCTTTGTGACGTCAAAGTCTGTGATGTTTTGTTGAGTTGCTGCGAACTTCTCATAGCCCGCAGGAAGTTCTTTCAGCAGTTCAGGCTCGTTGACCGGACAATCCTTGGCCCCCAGATATCTGGGTTGGCAGATCCCAAGCGGCGTCCATCCCAAAACCAATCGGTCATTGAAAAATCCGATTCGTTCCGTGAGCAGACGATCCGTTTCCAACTTGCTTTGAAGCTTGGAGAAGAGCTCCGGGTTACCCAGCTCTGCCTGAAGCTCCTCTGGAACGCGACGATCCGCTTCTGAGAACACGATATCGAGCGCAACAGCCTTGGCGCCGAGCTCCATGGTTCGTTGAATCAAATAAGCCGTATGGTTGCGGTGCCACGGCCATCGCCCGACAGAATCAATGGATTCGTTATCGATATCGACGACGACAATCTTGTGTTTTGGGGCTTGCGAACCCCGCAAGCGAAACTTCATATCCGTAAACGTCGAAGAGAGATTTCTCAGTTTCGGAAAAATCGAGTCTCTGAGAAACCGATTCTCAAGCTGGCCGTTTACGCCAAGCTCGGAGATATGAAAAGCCAGGGTCATCAATGCGATCAACGGCACTTGCCACAACCAGAGCTTGTTTTTCAGCATATGGACCCTTTTCCTCTGTCAGTATCTGTAGGTACCTGTATTCCTTTGCTTATCGGTCAAAAACCGCGCCGGATTGAGGGAATTTACTTTTCTCCAAGCCCTTGAACTTATTTGCTAAATTGGACTAAACTGCCTCTAATGTCCGAGCAGGTCCAGCCTCAACAGCAACGCCTTTTTGCTTACGATAACCCGCTCAAAAAGAGATTTGAAAAGGAGTTCTTCGCAGGAATTCCGAAACTTCCGGGCATCTACATTTTCAGAGGCTCCATCGGCGAGATCCTGTACATCGGAAAAGCCAAGGACCTCAGAGCGCGCTTAAGATCCTATCCGCGAGCACGCCCCGAGAACGTCTCGCGAAAAGTGATTCGCATGCTTCACCTGGTTCGCACGATCGAATGGGAGATCTGCGAGAGCGAAGAGGCAGCACTCCTTCGCGAGAACGAGCTTCTCAGAACTAAACAGCCACCCTTTAACGTGGTGAACACGCATCCTGAAAGCTACTACTTCATCACGATCGAGAAGACATCCTCCAGTTTTCTTTTTCGCCTCACAACGGATCCCTCGGTCCTGATTCATGCCGAAGACAGCAAGACCTCAAGTTCATTGACCAACGTCTTTGGAGCTTTCAAAGGTCGTGGCTCTGTTCGGGAAGGATACTCCGCACTTCTCAGGCTTCTTTGGGCTGCTCATTATCCGGAAGATGCCGGAGATCGCTTTGAGTTCCCGAGTTCACTGAATCCCAATCGCAGAACGGGGCTTCCTTATCGCTTTGAGCTCGACACTTTAAAGCCTGAAAATGTCCGAACGGAACGATTGATCCGGCGTTTCCTCGCCGGCACCTCTCGCTCGCTTCTGACTCATCTCACTGCTCAGCTGCTTGCCAATGAACGCATTCCACGTTTCATCTATCGTTGCATTCAGGAAGATCTGGAAACATTGGAAGCATTCTATCATCGTGGTCCCCATCGCAATCGACGACTCAAGCGTCATCACCGGCTTGCGGCTCACCAAGTGATTCCTCAGGAGCGGCTTGATGATCTGATCGTGGGTTACCGCTTTCAACGCTAGCGCGTTGGTGCTCAACGATAGGGACCAAATGCTCAGGGCACGTCTCTTGCCATCTCTGGTTTTCAAAAAGAAAAAGGAGATTCCCATTATGGCTCAAGCAGCTATGGATAATGTTTCTGGAATGATGCAAAAGAACCAGAACCTCGAAGAAGGCGAACTGACCAAACGCATCGAAGAACAGACTGCCAAGGTCCCATCGGTTGGATTTCTAGGTCTCGCAGTCGGCAGCATGGTGCTCTCCGCAGGGCTTGCTATTTTCTCCGAGCGAAAAGAATTCGCAAACTTCGTTGGCCTCTGGGCCCCATCGTTCCTTTTGCTTGGCATCTACAACAAGATCGTCAAGCTTCAGGGCTCTGACATGAATCATCAGCCTCAGCGCGCAAACCGCTAACTGAAGCCTGAGAATTGTCAGTCGGAATTGAGAGTTCCCGGGTCTGGCCCTTGTGGCTGGATCCGGGTTTTTATTTTCTTTTAAGAGCCGCGATCATCTTTTCTTTAGCGACGTTGATCGCTTCGGCAATCCCCTGTGCATCCTGCCACTCACGCGAGCCCGGACGACCGATCCGATCTGGATGATATTGCTTCATGAGCTCACGATAGGCAGCACGAATCTCCTGCTCAGTCGCTTGCGCCCTGACGCCGAGGATTTGATGAGGCTCACCTTGAATCGATATGCCAGAGAGCCGAAGTGGCTCAGCCTTTTTTGAATACCGGGCGTTAGCTAAGGGATCCTCGGCCGCGCCAAGCATTTGGGGCTTCTGGCCAATCGTTTTCTTCAAGTCATGTTTCAGATCCGCTTCGCGGACCCGGAATCCAGAGGGCGTCTCGCGCTGCTTGAGCCAGTAAAACGCTGAAATCACCAACCCCCCAAAACCGATCTGGATCATATAGGCATAGGATCGCACTCGTTCAGGATCAGCATCCTGAAGCAGGCTTTGAATCCATCTGACGAGGATCTGGGAGATCATTCTTCCATCAGTATCTCTTTAGTCAGAGTCCTAATCAAGTTCTCTTGCGCAAGGCATAAATCCTGCGTTCAGGGCTCCCCTTCTATGAAGGCCCTACTCGTTTTTATCCTCCTCACTGGCATGAGCCTCTCCCTTTCCTGCTCGGCGCTTGCGGAAACTTTTCCGTGCCCACTCAGCTCTCGCTTTCCTGGATTCACGCTTTCTGAGAACCCGAAGTGCCGGGCTTCGATCTCAAACGGGGAAATTCGGATCTGCCTCAGTGAAGGGCTTTGGCATCAGTGGCTCATTCTTAAAAGTCCTCCTGAGATCTGTGGGGATCTGACAGGGGATTGGCGACTGAGTTCACCACTTGCCATTGAGCCTATATCTAAGCCTAAAATACTTTTTTCGAGTTTTCGCATTCACTTCCTCCCCTCCTCTTCCAGCCGAGGTATTTCATCCCTTTGGCTAGGGATTCAAAGAACGAGAGAAGATCTCTCTCAAAAACTGAAGCCCTTCGATCCCTGGGGCATTTATCGTGCGATGACTTTAGGAGAACAAAATTCAAACAGCCCTCAAAGTTTTCTTCGCTCCATTGGTTTTTTTCATCTTCTGAACGCGAGCGGAGTCCATCTTTACGCGCTTGCGATTTTCATTGGCTTCATCTCAAAACATCTTCTGATGAGCGCGCAACTTCCGGCGACATATGCCATTCGAACGTCGCGCATCATTACGTTTCTTTCTTGGATTTGGGCATGGCTACTCTGTGGATGTCGGCCAGGAATGCTTCGACCCGCCTTTGTGGGCTGCGCGAAACTCTCCTCGCAAAGCTTAGGCTTTAAGTGGCGCTACTGGGCGCCTTTCGCGTTATCGTTTGGTCTGGAGTTCATTTGCGCGATCATTCATGACAAAGCATTTTTTAATGAGGGACGAGTTGAAGTCGCTCTTGCCGTGGGAGGCTTTCTCATGGCCGTTCAAGGAGAGCGCTCTCATTGGCTTGCGCTGATGGGAGGATGGATCTTTGTCGCCATCGTGCAAGCCTATCATTGCCACTCGATCTCTTTACTCGCGCCAGCCTTAGGTTTTCTGAGCCTCCCCTTGTTTTGCTCGTTGTCTTATCCTTTGATCCTCTCAGGTCTGGCTTTCATTCATCCGCTCGGAGCTGCAATGCTTCAAGCGCCTTTTTGGGTGTTGCATATCCTTGTCGCTTACACCTTGAAGCTTCCAAGCCTATGGGTAATATCCAGGCCCTCCTTGAGCCTTGGGCTCGCTTTTGGGCTGCTCTGGATGGCTCTATCTATAAGTCTGCGACGCCTGGTACGAGTCCTTATCCTTCTTCCACTTTTTCTGGCAGCGCTTGCCACTCGCTTGAGCCCAGGCCGTTATGAAAGTTTTGAGTCTTCGGCAAGAGAAGTCGTTCAGCTCGACGTAGGACAAGGCGATAGCGCACTTGTACTTTCTGCTGACACCAATCATGCGGGACTCATTGATGCAGGCTCAGCTCACACGCTGAACGATCCTCAATGGATCCAGACTCTCTCACAAGAAGGCATCACGCGACTGGATTGGATCGGACTGACTCACTTGGATGAGGATCATGCGGGTGGCGTGGAAAGACTTTCTCGCCTAGTCCCCATCGGATGCATCGCAAGCTCACGCCAGGAAGTCTGGTCTGAGCGCGGACAAAAGATGGCACAAAGACTGATGACGCGAGGGATTCGACTGGAGAGCTGGGATACGGGTTGCGTTCCCTTTCCCATTTACCGACCTCGTGATCTGCCCACTCAAAAGCATCACAAAGCGAATGGAAATCTTCAGATGAGTGCCGTTCTGGTTCCACTTCATTCAGGAGATTTCTATCTGTCCGCAGGAGATGCAGAAGGAGACGATGAGATCTCCATTATGAAATGGGCAAACCAGAACGCACCTGCTCCTGGTCAAAGAATTCTCAAGATCAGTCATCATGGATCCAATACTTCTTCAGATCCAAAAGCGCTGAAGCTCTTTCATCCTGACTCGGCTGTCATTTCCGTAGGACTCGGAAACCGCTATGGACATCCGACTGCGGAAGTCTTGAGCAGACTTTCCGAAATGAAAATCCCCGTGCATCGTACGGACCTTGAGGGTCCGTTCAGAGCAGGAGACGTCCTCCATCGACCACCAGAACATCGCCCGTGATCCAGGACGCTTCATCGCTCAAAAGAAAGCGAATCGCGCCTGCGACGTCTTCTGGCTCACCCACGCGCCCCAACGGCATCGCGGCTCCGCGCTTTTGGTAGAACTCCTCAAGCTCGGTCCGGCTCGAGTGATAAGCCTCATGAAGCGGCGTTTTCACAATGCCCGGGCAAACGCAATTCACGGTGATTCCGTGTTTTCCAATCTCTTTGGCCATGGTCTTGGTCATGTGAATCATGGCTGCTTTAGACACCGAGTAAGCGAGCGCAAAATGATTGGGCAGAAGTCCTGCGGTCGAGGAAACATTTACGATGCGTCCGCCGTTTCCACCTTTCGCCATCACGGCAGTCACGGCTTGAGTGAGAAGAAACGGTCCTTTGAGATTCACATCAAAGCACTCATCCCAGGATTCTTCGGTCGTCGTTTCCGTTCCACCAAAAGGATAAACTCCGGCGTTGTTCACCAGTCCGTAAATTCCCTGATAGGTGCTTGCGATTTTCTCGACCGTTGCCTTGATGGCTTTTGAGTCTCTCAGATCGCAGGTTGCGATTCCCACGGAATCGTTTTGGCCTCCCAGGGCTTTGGCTGCCTCTTCAAGCTTCACGCGGTTTCGGCCTAAAAGAACAACTCGGAACTGCTGAGTCTCCCCGGATTCTTGGAGGAGCATCTTCGCGCTCTCAAATCCAATTCCGCTACCACCGCCAGTTACCACCACTGTCTTCAGCTGCCGATTTCGATTTGCCATAGGTAGTTCTAGCGTAGCAGAAAGCTGGCCGATTGAAGTAGAAATTTTGAACCATTCCGGGGGTTTGCCTGTAGCCGTCAGCCTGTAGTATACTTGTTCTATCAGCTATTAATTGAATCGATCGTTTTGCCGATAAGACCTAGTGGGGAACGGTTTTCTAATGTCAAAGACCAGGTCGACTCTGACACAGCCAGAGACACTTTCGGCGCGCTTCAAGGCTTGGAGCACGCTTGGGCTCGTTTTGTTGTCGGGCTGCGGACAAATCAAAAACTCCTCCACTTCCACTCTGATGACCGATTGCGTTCTAAACACTGACCAAGCAGAAACCCTGACGGGACGCTGGGTACAACCTGCCGTTCCCATCGCCTTTCATACGGGAGATTGGAATGCGAGCGAGATCTCGGCCATCATCGCCGCGGCTGATAAGTGGAATGCTTTTTTTGCAGCCAGCATGGGCTACGCCGCAATCGACTACGGAAGTGCCGCAAACCCAAGAACGTCATCGACTCCACTGCCCGTGGATGAACGCGACTTTTGCACCAGTAACACCATCGTGAACTCAGATGGCTCATTTAGCGGCGTCGTTGTTTTCTACAAAAATGGTGCATGGAGAGACGATGCCAGTTTTATTGCTCTGACTCATGTTTGTAACGTCAGCATCAACAGCACAAAGAAACAGGTCCCAAGAAGTCAGAACGCCTATACGGAAATCAACTACTCCAACTTCTTTGTGAACGGCAACCGCGTCCCCGATCTTCAATCGATCGTTCTGCATGAGATGGGGCACCTCATGGGAATCAATCATTCGTGCATGATCGGTAACGGAACTTCAGGATTTCCAAGCTGCAGTTCAGGCAGCCTGAACGCAAGCTATCGTACGGCCTCTCTGTATCCCACTTTTACTTTTTCCTCGGGCGGCACGGGCGAGGTCCGACGATCTCTCAACAGCAATGACCAGGGCCGCATGAATTGCATTTATAAATACCTCTAAAGAAGCTATCTACTTCTCACCATGAGTGACACTGCTCTCATTCCGAATATTTTATTTGAAGACACGCATCTCATCGTGCTCTCAAAGCCCGCTGGCCTTTTAAGCCAGGGCGAAATCCAAGGTGACCCAAATCTTGTGGATTGGGCGCGCGGCCATGTTGGCAGAAATTACGTGGGACTCGTTCATCGCCTGGATCGCAATACCTCAGGCGTGATGGTGCTTGCCAAGCGAACCAAATCCGCTCAGCGCCTCACCGATGCTCTACAAAAGGGCACTCTGACTCGCGCCTATCAGGCGTGGCTCATTGGAAAAATGCCTGAGCTTGGAAAGGTTCTCCGCTGGAGTCACTCCCTTTTTAAAGACGAGAAAAAGAACGTCGTGCGGGTTGTCGCCTCAAATCATCCGGGCGCAAAATCAGCTGTCTTAAGCGTGACTCCGATTGCTTATGGAGTGTATGAAGGAAAAGAGCTCACTCTGGCTGAGTTTGTTCTTGAGACCGGACGCTCTCATCAGATCCGTGCGCAGGCCTCCGCTGAGGGCTTTCCGCTCTTAGGCGATATCAAATACGGAGAGCGCGCCAATGCCGGACTTAGATTTCCGCGCCCGGCGCTTCATTCCATCCGAATCGCCTTTGATCACCCCATGTCTCAGGAGCGGCTGACGTTCGAGGACATGCTGCCTGAGGATATGCGAAGCATCAAGCCTTTGAGATAGCGCTGCTCAGGCAAGTGATTCAATGAAGAATTTTCAAATCTGGACGCTGAGCCTGGAGCTGATCGATTGCTGAGCGTGGTATGTTAATACATCCCACTAAATCGAGTCGCTCCAACTTTCTAAGCTTGGATAATAAAGATAACGTCTCCCCTTTAATTTGAAGAGATCCTAAACCCAAGACACGAAGGGTCTGAACCCTTGCGAGACTGTGAATGCAATCATCAGTCAGTGAATTACACTCCATCATCCGCACATCAATCAAACCTGGAATAGACTCCTCAAAGGGTTGCTCATTTAATTCAGCTTCAAAAATTCCTGGTTCCGCAATGAAACGATAAAGGAGATTGCCTGGAATCTTCGACTTGAGAGGTGTCCGAGCCAGGATTTGCCACTGATGATCTTTTGTAAGCCAATCTAATTGCCCGCGAAACCGAATATCCAGATCGATGAGTTCCGCCTTTTCATCGGGAAGAACTGTTTCATATTTTTTAATATCGGTATCAAGCCATGCATTTCGCTTAGCAAGCTGACCATCAAACTTTTCATTCACTAAGAGATACAGCCAGACATTGAGCCAATCGGCCGCATCACTTTCGGTTTTAAAAGGCAGATTGGTTATTTCTTCTAATCGCTCAAGGTTAATGCCACTAAAACTTGCCCTTTGTAACTTACTCAATCCAGAGACAAGGAAATCGCAGCTTTTTGCTTCTGCCTTTGCTTTCCAAGATTGAACTCGAGCCTGAGTAATTTCATAGCGATCATCGATACAATTGCACCCAGCGCCACAATTGTTAGTCGATTGAAGCAGATCTTCGAAAGTGTCCCAAAAAGTGATTCCCTCTTCCATAGTCACAAATCTACCACGGCTGATGACTCGGAAAACTAAAATGTGAGCTGAGCTTAATCGCCTTGTCTTAGGATATGCGAAGTATCAAGCCTTTGAGATAACGCTGCTCAGGATTTCCAAGTTTTGTTGGAAAGGTCTCGGGCAAATCAATTCGGTGCAGGACCTGGCACTCGATTTTGCTCTCACGTGCAGCTGCAAACACTTCCGCTTCAAACCTCTCTCGCGGAACGTTGGCTGAATTAATGGATGTAACAAGATATCCATTCGGCGACATCACATCAAAGGCCGCGGCATGAAGTCTTCTTAGATCCTTTGAAGTTGAAAACGTTCCCTTGTTACCGCGCGAAAAGGACGGCGGATCCAGGATCACGCAATCAAAACGATC